>JBJKSJ010000318.1:0-9073 GCA_046704085.1 Ktedonobacterales bacterium
CAGCGCCAGCCTTTCTCTGAAGCCTTTGTCGGCGAAGCGAGCGAAGACCTGGACGACCTGCGGCGCACCTTCGCGCGCAAAGGCTTCTTGATGCGCCAGGAGACGCTGCTGCGCCGATTGCAGCGCGTCGGGCTGGATGAACCGGCGATCATCGCGCTGCGCGTGGCTGATCTGCGCGTCGATGAGGCTGCGGACACCGCCCTGATTCAGCGCGAGGGCAGTGTGATCAGGCTGGATGGGGCGGGGCGCAACGCCGCGCTATATCTTCGCAAAGGCGCGGCGCTGGGTCTGCCCCAGCGGCCCGACGACCCGCTGATCATCGATAGCGAGGGCCAGCCGATTCATTCCGGCGGGCTGCAAGCGTTCATGCAACGCTCGCGGTCCATTCGCCTCAACATTGCCTTTAATACCGCCCTGTGTACCGGCCTCTTCCGCACCCGCTATGGGCGGAACGAAGCATCCAACAAAGCGTCCGACGAAATATCCGAAGAAGGAGACACCCAATGAAGGCAGCACGCCTCGTTGAGTATAATCAGCCCCTCAAGGTGGAGGAGGTGCCCGAACCCCGGATTACCGGCCCGTTTGACGTGATTCTGCGCGTCGGTGGCGCCGGGGTCTGCCGCACCGACCTGCATCTGATCGAGGCGGTCTGGAAAGACACCCTCAACTCCCATCTGCCGTTCACCATCGGCCACGAGAACGCGGGGTGGGTCGAGCAGGTCGGCCAGTCCGTCACGAACGTCCAGCCAGGCGACGCGGTGATCTGCCATCCAGTTATCACCTGTGGCTTCTGTCGGGCCTGCCGCGCCGGAAACGATATGCACTGCGTCAATATCGTCTTTCCCGGTCTGACCACCGATGGCGGCTACGCGCAGTATCTCAAAACCTCTGCCCGGTCGGTGATTAAGCTGAAGAACAACGCTAAACCCGCCGAGGTTGCCCCCTTTGCCGACGCCGGGATCACGGCCTATCATGCCGTCAAGAAGACGATCCCGCTGGCCTTCCCTGGCAGCAGCACCGTCGTGACCGGCATCGGCGGCCTGGGGCACATCGGGCTGCAACTGGTCCACGCGATGACCACCGCGCGCGCTATCGCTCTGGATACCAGCGATGAGCGCCTGCAATTTGCCCGCAGCCTGGGCGCCGATGAGACGGTGAACGTGTCCCAGGGCGACGGCGTTCAGGCCGTCCAGCGCCTGACCGAAGGTGGCGCCGATGTCGTCATCGATTTCGTTGGGACCGATCAAACCTTGCGAGACAGCATCGCTATGCTGCGCAAGGGCGGCACCTATCTCATCGTTGGTTACGGCGGGGTCATGCACGAGCCATCGCTGGATATGATTAACCGCGAAATCACCGTGATGGGCAATCTGGTTGGCACGTACAACGATCTGGTGGAACTCATGGAACTCTATTACCAGGGGCGGGTGAAGATTAAGTCCAACCAGTATCCCTTTGATCAAGTCAACGATGTACTGCATCGTCTCGATGAGGGGCATGTCGAAGGCCGGGCCGTCCTGGTCCCCTGATGTTGTACCCCCGGCGTCTCGCCGGGCCGTCCCCTGTAGCGCCTTCCTCTTAGGCATCCAATCGTTCCCCGCACGGAGGCGCATCGTCAGCCTCTGGGGAGGTCATCGGCAAGAATCCCAGCCTCAGTCCAAGGTGGGATTCTTGCCAACGATGCAAAGTCAGGCGCAGAGTGGCCCCGCAGACAAGAATCCCCAGAATCCCTACTTTTGTGTAACTTGCCAGGAGGGTATGCCTCGATTGCCATAAAAGTCTGCCACAGAACAACCTCTTTCCACCTGCCAAAACTGGCACGCGCTACTCTCATTGCCAGGAACCCCTGCCGCTTCGTCTCCGAACGGAAGCATACCCTTGCCGCTAAAATGCCCTCGTGATCTGCTCCTTTTCAGCGCCAAGAGAGCCTTTCCGTGCGTTCTTTCGGCCCACCTTTCCTGACACAACAGCCAACCTTTGGTGTCAACAGGTTGCTTCTGGGCTATGTCTCAGGTATACTCTTGCCGGAAGCCCCCGTCGCTTTGCTCCTCGTCGTGCCCGCTGGAGGGTGTCACTGTCCACATCCCTTGGAGATAATCCATGTGCACTACCACTCCATTTCAGAAAGGGAGTCCTCATGGCAAGACCAAAGAACTGGCTGATCAAATGGGCTTTTGTGATGGTTATGCTGATCGTGCTTCTGCTGTCTGCTTGCGACATCCATTGTACCGGCGAGTGTCCTGGCAATCCACAAACGCATCCATTCCACACAATTACCGTGCCCACGCAGTTTCCAACGTGTCCTCCAGACACTTGCACCGTGCCCTAGCGTTTCGGGAGCAGCGGTGAGGGGCATCCACCCACAATAGCTCAGCAGTCTCAACCACCCGGCGAATCTCTTGACGCCATCTTTTGCCGTTTGGCTCGATTGGCAAAGCTTGGTGAGGATCTGGCAAATGCGCTTGGCAAGTTACATTTTGCACTACCTGTTCCATTCAGTGGAACGTATAGGTGCAATTCCTGCAATTCCTGCAATTCTTGTATACCAGGCCCCTTGGCGCCTGGGCTGAGCAGCCGCCCAAGAATTGCACCCCCTGGCCTGTTGGCGGCGCCTGTCGCTGTTGGCCGCCCCTCGGCGTAGGATCAGCGGCAATGTGGAGCTTTTATGCTTCGCTCGCTTCGATGAGCGCCTGGAAACGGGCGATGTCGCCGCGAATCACATCCAGGCTGCCACGCCAGAAATCTGGCGCGTGCAGATCGATGCCAAAGCGCGCCGCCAGCGTTGCAGCATCCGCCAGGCCCGTTGAGGAGAGCAGATCATCATAGCCGCGCCTGAACTCGTCGGGATCGCGCTGATAGCGCGCGTAGCAGCCCAGGCCAAAGAGCAGCCCGAACATATACGGGAAGTTATAGAACGAGCGGTCGCTGCTGTAGTAATGTGGCTTGGCTGCCCACATATAGGGATGCAGGGCCGCTGCGTCGAGGCCATCGCTATAGGTCTCGCGCTGGGAATCCAGCATGATCTGGCAGAGTTCGTCGATGGAGAGTTCGCGCTGCTGGCGGCGCTCGAAAACGCCCTGCTCGAAGAGGAAGCGGCTGGTAATGTCCACCGTCACCTGACAATTCCCCTGAAGCGATGCCTCAATGATCTCCAGTTGCTCTGCTGGACTGGCATGTTGAAGCGCGGCATGCTTCACCAGCGTCTCGCAGAAGATGCTCGCTGTTTCGGCCAGGGTCATCGGCGTGCTGCGTTGCAGCGGGGTACGCTGCGCCAGGTTCAGGTTGTGATAGCCATGTCCCAGTTCGTGCGCGAGGGTACTCATCCCGTTGTAAGAGGCGCTAAAGTTGACCAGGATGCGCGATTCGTCCCTGCGCAGCCACATGCAGAAGCCGCCGCCCTCCTTGCCGGGGCGGGGTTCCGCGTCAATCCAGTGTTCGCGGAAGGCGCGCGCGGCAAAATCGCGCATTTTTGGCGAATAGGCGCCAAATTGCTCGACGATGAAGGCAGTGGCATCATTGAAGGTCCAGGCGCGCCCGCCGCTGCCCAGCGGCGCAAAGAGATCGTACCAGGCCAACCTGGGCAGCTTGAGCGCCCGCGCCTTCAACTCGAGGTAGCGGCGAAAGTCGGGGAAGGCTTCGCGAGCGGCCTGGAGCATGACTTCCAGCGTCTCGCGGTCAATCCTGGTCTGAAAGAGCGTCTCATCAAGCGGCGATACCCAGCCGCGCCGCCGACTCAGGGCGTTCACCTGCCCTTTGATGCTGTTCAGCGCCGCCGCCAGCGAGGGGGCAACCCGCTGCCATCCGGCGATTTCAGCCTCATAGGCTCGCTGGCGAAGGTCACGGTCCGCTGCATACGCCTGATTCCGCACCACGCTCATGGGCAGTTCTTGCGTCTGCCCGTTCAGTTCAAGGGAAAGGGTCAATTGGGAGGTCAGCGTATCGTAGAGTTTCTCCCAGGCCGCGCCGCCCGTCACGTTCAGTTCAGAAGCCAGCGCCTCCTCGGCAGGCGCCATCAGGTGCGCAGCGCGCAGCCGCGCCTCGCGCAGCGTGAAGGCATGCGCGGCGGCAAGCTCCGATTGGGCGATGAGCGCCTCGCCATCCAATGTGCCGATCCAGGCGGTGAAGCGCGTCGAAAGCTGCGCCAGCAGGACGAGATGCTGCTCCAGTTCGCTCCAGCGCGCCTGCGCCTCGGTATTGCGCGAATCGGTGCTGCGGAAAGCCGCGAGGTAGCGGCTAAGCGTGTGTACTTCGGTCAGCACGGCGTTCAGCCGCTGCACCATCCGTTCCGCGCGCTCGACGGTCGCGTCGTCCATTGGGCGCGCGGGGCCAGCGTTGATCTGCTCCGCGTCGAAGAGGTTTCTCAGGCGCGCGATACTTGCCTGAACAGCGCGAAACCCCTCAGCGAATTCAGCCGAGTCCAGGCCGGGATACACAACGGTCATGTCCCAATGTGGCAGGGTCGATGCAGTTGTCACAGATAGACTCCTTACTGAAGATGGATTGCTGCTCCTGGCAGGCCAGGCAGGTTAGGAGAAGAACCCTCTCATAGCCGCTGCTTTTGCGCTGTTGCCCAGGGGAGACAGCCCCCAGGCGTCATCAATGGTTCGCAGCAGGCTATAATGATTTTCTGGGGTGGTTGATTGAAAGCCTTTCCGCACCAATGGGGAGATCAAGATCGTAACAATGTGCCCTCCACCGGGGCTAGCATTGCAGCATCCAGCGGTATCAATGGAATTGCCATCATCGCCCTCGTCAAAGGTAAGGATGATCAGCCCATTGTTCTGGAATGCCTGGGAGGCCATGATCCGCGAGACATTGGTCGACAGCCAGCTATCTGCCTGGTTGATCGTACCATTGTGCATATCGTTGTTGAGATTCGGAGACAGCCAGACATAGTTTGGTATCTGATTCTGGCTCAGGTCATTGAAAAACTGCCCTTGATTGTATGGCAGGATATGCGACTGGCACCGCTGCGCGTTCCCGGCAATATCGGTGTAATACACAAAGGGATCGACGTGGATCGTATAGGGGGGCTGCCTGGTAGCGTCGCAGGGGGTTGGCATCGACTCGAAGTAGGCGACCCACGTTCTTCCTGATTGCTCGATCTCATCGGCCAGATTGGCCACATTTTGCGGACAGGATGGGGTGGTCAGGTCGCAATCGCTGTTCGTGCCAAAGGTGCTGCCACCCGTCAGGGCAAAATAGTTGGGGAGGCTGGGATGAGTAATCGCGTAAAATTGCGTGGCGAGGCCGTATTGGCGCGCCAGTTGATTGATATAGGGCGCCTGCGCGCTGCCAATGATGTGCTGATAGCTGGTGTTCTCCAGCACGATCTCGAAGATATGGCTAAAGTTCGGGATGCCCTGGTTGGTTGGAGCGTTCGTGGGAGTTGGCTGGTTTGATGGCGTATTCGTTGGGTGGCCTGATGGATCGCTCGTCGGGGTTGCCCGATCCGGCGTCTGGCTGGATTGGCTGGTCTGCCCTCCAGTCGGAGCGGAGGAACAGGCAGAGAGCATTATCACCAGCGCAAGAGTAAGCAGCGTAGCAAAAAGCCCTGAAAAAAGGGTTCTGTTCTTCATAACTGGCGCCTCGCAAGATAGCCCAATGTGGTTCTGCCTGTCCGATTGTATCATAGGCGTGGCTTTTGGGCGAGCAGCTTGCCCCTTGCAAGTAAGGTCAAGCTCAAGGTACGATACGCTAGAGACCAGGCCAGTGAAGGAGGAAACATGGGCGGCTCGAAGCCTCTGACGACTCATGACCCCAATCTGTACGCCTCGCTTGAGGAGGGCAAGACGCTCCCAGGCGCATGGTATACCGATCCGAAGGTGTTCAAGCGCGAGCAAAAGCGCATCTTTCGCCGGACGTGGCAGTACGTCGGACTGACGGAGCAGGTTGCCAGGCCCGGCGATTTCTTTACCTCTCGCATCGACACGGTTCCTCTCGTTATTGCGCGTGATGAGGCCGGGCAGTTGCGGGGCTTTGTCAATGTCTGCCGCCATCGCGGTTCTCAGCTTGTGCCCGATGGCTGTGGGAATCGCAAGACGCTGCAATGCCTCTACCACGCCTGGACCTATAACCTGGATGGCTCGCTGCGCGCCGCGCCCGGCTCCAAAGATGAACCCGGCTTCAACAAGGAAGAGCTTGGCCTGCTGCCCGTTCAGATCGATACCTGGGGACCGTTTATTTTTGTGAATCTGGACCCGCAGGCGCCCCCGATCCAGGATGTGCTGAGCGAACTCCCGCAGTTGGTTGAGGCCGCCGGCCTGCCATTGAACGCCATCAAGCGCCGGGTGAGCCGCACCTATGACATCAAGGCCAACTGGAAAGTCGTCGTTGATAACTATCTGGAGTGCTATCACTGCCCCGTCGCGCACCCCTCGTTCACTGATCTGATCGACCTCGATAACTACCGTGTGACCGAGTACGACTACTTCTCCGCCCAGACCGGGCCTGTGCGCGATTCGGCCAAAGATGGCAAGGCAGACAATCTCTACGCGATTGGCGCGGGCGTACAGGACGGGTTTTATGCTTTTCTCTGGCCGAACTTCATGCTGAATATCTACCCTGGGCCGGGCAACGTCTCGCTCAATCTCATTATTCCAATTGATCCGCAGCGCACGTTCGCCATCTACGAATACTGCTTTGTCGATGCTGTGGGCGAAGAGGAAGAGCGCGACTTTGTGAAGTTTATCGATCAGGTGCAGCAAGAGGATATTGTACTCTGCGAATCGGTGCAGCGCGGCCTGCGCTCTGGCTTCTTCGATCAGGGCAGGCTGATGCTCAGCCGCGAGAATGGACTGCGCCACTTCCAGAAGCTGGTCTATCGCTTTATTGCCGATGAAACCGCGTCCATTTGACACGGCAACAGGGCTGCTCTAGAATAGCCCCAACAGTTCAGGCTCAAGAGCGATTGAAAGTCGTGGGTTCGCCCTCGCCGCGCAGGCGCAGCCCGGCCTTCTGGTAGACAGCATCGATGACGCGCATATTGGCGATGGCGTCTGCCGCCGAGGTGAGGACCGGCGCGCCCTCTAGGATGGCCTTGGTGAAGGCGCGCAGTTGATAAGTATAGGTGGCCTCGCCGGGCGCATGCTCCACGCGCGTGCCCTGCGCCGTCCGCACTTTGAGCCGATGATAGAGCCTGGGGATAAAAGGATTCAGGACGCGCATCTCGCCCTGGTCGCCGCGCACGCGCGCTGCGATTTTGAGGAACGTGGAAGAAAGCATCGAGCAGGTCATCTGGCCGACAGCGCCATCTGCCAGCCGAAACGTGGCCGTCATGCGCCGGTCTACCTGCGACGAAGACAGGCGCGCCGAGGCACTGATGACTTCTGGCTCTGTTCCGGCCAGCATGCGCAGCAGGTTGATGGCATAGCAGCCTGCATCCATTGTGGCGCCTCCGGCCAGGTCATAGCGGTAGCGGATGTTACCCGGCTCAGGCAGCGGGAAGCACATCCACGTTTCTATCTTCTCAATCTTGCCCAGCGCGCCGCTGGTGACAATCTCCTGCATGCGCGCGGCCAGCGGGTGATAGCGATAGTGGAAGGCTTCCATCAAGACGCGCCCGGTGCGCTCGGCGGCTTCTGCCATTTGTTCCGCCTCCAGCGCGTTGGAGGCCAGGGGCTTCTCGCACAGGACATGCTTGCCTGCCTCCAGCGCGCGGATGGTCCAGGAGCAGTGCAGGCTGTTGGGCAGCGGAATATAGACGGCATCGATCTCCGGGTCGGCAATGAGGGCCGCGTAGCTCTTATGGACTTTGGGAATCGAATGCTTGCGGGCGAACTTTTCCGCTCGCTGCGGGTTGCGCGCCGCGATGGCCGCAATCGTCGCCTGGGGAACCGATCTGGCGGGCGAGATCACGGCTGGCGGCACAATACGCGCCGCGCCGAGAACACCAATGCGCACCTGATCCATACGTCGCTGCTCCTTGCTGGATTAGCCGATCTTGCAGGTGGAGAGGCCGCGCTTCTCCAGATATTGCTGGTGATACTCTTCCGCCCGAAAGAAGGTTGCGGCAGGCACAATCTCGGTCACAATCGGGCGCTTGTAGCGGCCCGAATGCTCCAGTTGCTCTTTGGAGGCGAGGGCTGCCGCCTGCTGTTCGGGCGTGTGATAGAAGATCACCGAGCGATACTGCGTGCCGATGTCTGGCCCCTGGCGATTGCGCTGCGTGGGATCGTGGTTCTCCCAGAAGACGCGCAGCAGGTCGTCATACGAGACGCGCGCGGGGTCATATTCCACTTCAACCGTCTCGGCGTGGCCGGTTTGATCCGAGCAGACATCGTGATAGGTCGGGTTGGGCAGCGTGCCGCCCTCGTAGCCTACGGCAGTGGAGATGATACCCGTGATCTGCCGGAACTCAGCCTCGACGCCCCAGAAGCATCCGGCGGCAAATGCGGCTTTCTCTGTCTGGACTTTTGGTGTACTCATGGTTGTTTCCTTTCTGAAACGGCATGACGTTACATTCAGTGTACCACCTGTAGCGTCGGCGAGGGCGGAGCCTTGTAGCGTCTGCCTTCGCATCGGAAGTGGTGGATGCGTGCTGTAGCGTCGGCGTCTCGTCGGCAGGGGTTGGGGGTCTGGCGCGCACGCGAACGCTGCCCTCTGGAGCGCACCTCTCGCTCGCCCGACGGTTGGCCGCCTGGAAGGATGGCGCTACAAGTCTAGCCCCCCGCTTTGAGAGCAGTAGATCGTTGCTGCCCTTGACAAGAGGCGCGCGCGGGCGTTATGGTTTATGAAGACAGGGCACGATGGCATCGCGCCAAAGAAGTTGTGCCTGTCAATCAAGAGACCTTCGGGGCAGGGTGCAATTCCCGACCGGCGGTATGGCGTCTATACAGAACATTGATGCCAAGCCCGCGAGCCGCGCCTGTTGGCGTGGCAGATTCCGGTGTGAGGCCGGAGCCGACGGTTACAGTCCGGATGGGAGAAGGTCACATCGCTGGCGCACGCCCGACGAAGGGTGTGTGCTGGTGTGTTCTCCTGCGTGCCGCCCCCAGGTCGGTAATGTCGGCTGAGGCGGCCTTCTTGTTGGCCTCCTCAGTCGGATAACTCCGAGGAGGCTTGCAATGGGTAT
>JBJKSJ010000319.1:0-22472 GCA_046704085.1 Ktedonobacterales bacterium
TGGTGATCGCCGGAAGCAGGGAGAAATAGACGACGATGGCCGAGACGCAGGGCGTGGCGAGCAAGATGCTGGCGCGCTTGCGGGTCCGGCCCTGGCTATAGAGGATCATCGCGCACAGGCCCGCCAATCCCCAGCCGAAGACCATCCAGAGCGCGCTGTTGGCAAAAATGGCAGTGAAGACGGCCCCCAGCGCGATGAGCAAAACGCCCGCTTGCATGGTGCGATTTAGCCGCTTGATACGCCTCTGCGCTTCGGCCTGTTGCTCAGCTTGCTGGGTGTCGGCCTGCGCGGGTTCGATGGCGATCAGCATGGCGGCTACCGCACTTGCCAGCACACCAATGACCAGCGCGCTGAAAATATTGAAGTCATCGACCTGATAGCTTAACTGGAGCCAGCGCGCCCAGCCGGACGGCGCAAACGCTGTCGCCTGAAGCGTCTCGCCAAAAGCCAGCAGATGCACAAAGAAGAGAACGACTGCCAGGCAGAACAGCAAGACGAGCGCGCACCAGATGGCCGCCGCGAGACGCGGCAGCGCCCTGGCGCCAATGATCAAAAGCGCCCCAGACGCTGCCGGAACGAGGCCAAGTAGCCCCAGGAGCCAGGCAAGTGAGATCATGTCACCGATTCCGTGATGAAGATATTTCTCTGTATCTTCGCACAAGCGGGGTCACTTATCAATGCAGGCGATGCAGAGGTCAAGGCTTGCCAGGATGAGCAGGGCGTCGCTGAGGCGCTGGCCCTCCAGTGCGAGCGGGACTGCCGCGAGGTTGCGCTGGCTGGCGGTTGTAATCGTCACGCTGGCCGGATGGGCGGAGCCGTCGGCGCGAAGCTGCCAGGTTTCTGTCCCCTGCGGACTTTCGAGAGAAATAGTGGTCTCGCCGGATGGGAGCCTGTCTGGGAAGGGCTGCGCCAGCGGCCCTTCGGGAAGTTGCTGGATAAGCTGTCCGGCAAGTTCGATGCTGGCGCGCATCTCGTCCAGCCGGATGGCGATGCGCGCCTGGGTGTCGCCTGCGTCAGCAGAGTTGACCGCGCGTGGGGGCAGGTCCAGGTCGGCGTAGGCGTCGTAGGGGTGTTGACGCCGGTTGTCATCGCTCAGGCCGGAGGCGCGAGCGACAGGGCCGGTGAGGCCAGCCTCACGCGCCTGCTCCGGCCTGAGTGTCGCCAGCCCGCGTGTGCGGCGCTGCATCCCCAGGTTACGGAGAAGCTGCCTCTCAATCTGCGTAAGCTCCGCGTCGATCTGGCGGAGCGCCCGGCCCAGCGGCGCGCAGTCTGGCGCGGAAGCGACGCCACCGGGGATGGGCAAACCCCAGAGCAGGCGCTGGCCGGTAGCAAGCTCCAGACCCTCCAGCATGCGCTCGTGCGCCTCGATGGCAGCGTAGAAGGCGTGGGGACGCTCGGCGGCGCGGGCAACCTGCGCGGCCCAGGAGAGATGCGAAAGCAGCCGCTCCACCTCGCAGAAGAGCGTGCGCAGGACGCGGGCGCTGGGCGGCGGCTGGACTCCGGCCAATTGTTCCAGGGCCAGGCAATAGCCCAGGCGGTGATGATGCGCGGCGCTGCCGCAGAGCCGCTCGGCCAGCATCAGCCCATCCTCGCTGCTGCGTTGAGCCAGCAGCCCTTCTACCCCGCGATGCGCGTAGCCGGTGGTGATCTCCACGCGGTCGATGGCCTCGCCTGTGAGATGCAATTGATACCAGACCGGCTCGGTGAGGGCCGGATGATAGGGGCCGAGTGGAAACACTGAAACCACGCGCTGCTGCTCCTTCACATTCTCTTGCACCTTAGCCACCTGACTGAGAACTGGATGAGCCATTAAGCTGTTGCTGGATGTATTGCTGCACCAGGTTCCAGTCCCCATTCTGGGGCTGTAAGATATACTGGCCGTCATTTGAGGTGCCATCGACCAGCACGTTCTGGTTGGAGAGGCCGATGTGCTTGGGATTGGTCAGGTCCATCTTGCGCACGAGCTTGAAGAGATCATACGCCGAAACATTGGTATAGAGACTCTTTTGCAGGGCATCCATCGCGCTAAAAAAGTGCGGCCACTCGGAAAGCTGGGTCATCTTGGAGACGATGGCCTTGATCAGAATCTGCTGCCTTGCCGAGCGGGCAAAGTCGGTGCCCTCGGCAAGATCGCCCCCCGTAACCTTGCGTGCCCGCGCGTATTCGATGGCCTGCGCACCATCCATATGCTGCGGCCCGGCGGTGAACTGCACGGTGATGTAGGAAGCATTGATGCTGGGGTCGTCGTTCTTGGGATAGAGCGCCGTGAAGCTGTGCTGCACGTTGACATCTACGCCGCCCAGCGCATCAACCAGCTCGCGGAAGCCGCTGAAGTCCAGCGTTAGCCAGTATTTGACTGGCAGCCCGGTGACATCGGTGATCTTGCGCGCGGCCAGGTCTCCGGCGGCAACCTTGCCCGCAGGCTCGCCGCTGTAGCCATTGTATAGCCCGTATTCATAGGCGGCGTTGATCTTCCCATAGTTGCCGGAATCCGGCGGAATCTGCACCCACAGGTCGCGGGGCACAGAAATCAGCGCCGTCTGGCCCGTCTGCGGCTGGACACTGATGATGAGCATCGAATCGGTCAGATACGCGCCGTCGTGGCCGCTGCCGCCATAGCCCAATACCAGCAGGTTGATGCGATTTGTGCCGCTGAAATCAAGCTGACTGCCGAAGGGTGATTGTGTAGAGATGGCCTGGCCGAAGGCATAGACGCGCTGCCCGACGATGACGCCCAGCACCACGACGATCACCAGCAAGATGGCGAAGGTGAGAGCAACCCAGCGGAGCCAGCGACGGCGCTTCTTCGCTTTCTTCGGCTTGGGCACTGGCTGTTGATAGGAGCGTTGCAGTCTGGCAGGGCGCATCGGCTGCATCGGGTCATAGCCGCCGTGTCGCACGGGTGGCAGGTTATCCGGCTCTGTCGGCTCGTAATCGAAGGATTGGGTTCTCTCGTAGCCCCTATATTGCATGGTTCGTATGGTCCTCGTTGTGAGCAGGCAGCCCTTTTAGGGCGTAAGGCACTCCGCGTTCTTCTCTACTGTCAATGATACAAAACGGCGCAGCAAGAAGAAATGTCTCAGTTCACATTTGCTGTATTTCATCTGATTGCGCCACTCCTTTTACACGGGGGCAAATGTGATGCCATGCTGCCAGATGGCATCGCGCTGAGGCGTGGGGATGTAAATGAGGCTCAGAACCTAGAGCCTTTTACTCACTAAGAAATGGTAGCGCTGTTATTATGGGAGTGCGCCTGCTTAGCTCGAAAAGCCCCGATTGAGGAGCCGGGTGGCATCGGCATAGAGCAGGTCGGGCGTCGGCGCGCCCAGTTCGGCGCCGATGAGTTGGCGCCCATTGCGGGTTACGGAGAAGACGATGCAAAACCAATCGAGAAGTGATCCCGTCTTCACCCCATTGGCGCCGGGAAAGGTACTCAGCAACTGATTGGTGTTATCCCAGGCATAGGCATGGCGGTTAGTTTGCGCTGGGAGGGCAAAATGCTGGGTTTGCACAATCTGGGCAAAGGTCGGATTCTTCATGGCGTACTGCGCCAGTTTCACCAGATCGGCTACACTGGAGTAGTGGTGGGCGTCCTGCGTGGCGCCATGTGGACTGGTGAAATGGGTATCCTTCAGTCCGAGCGCCTGGGCTTTGGCGTTCATCATGGCAACAAAGTTCGCCGTGCTGTCGGCAACCCTATGGGCAATGACAATGGCGGCATCACTGCCCGATGGCAGCATCAGCGCATAGAGCAAATAGCGCAAGGTGATGTTAGCATCGCCCGCCTGAAGCTGGGCGATGCTGGCTCCCTGGGGCACCTCATCCAACTCGGCCTGTGTAATGGGCACGATTTGATCGAGATAGCCGCCATTTTCAATGGCAAGGATGGCAGTCATGATCTTGGTAGTGCTGGCGATGGGCAGGCGCGCGTGGATATTGGCGCTGTAGAGCGCCTTGCCCGTTCCTGCATCGATGAGATACTCCGCCGCGCCGTTGACGAATGGGGTCGGCGTGGGTGAAGGCGAAGGCGGCGTGGTTGGAGTAGGCGTTGGGGTGTCTGTCGGTGTCGGGGAGGGCGTAACAGCGGCAGCCACTGGAGATGCGGGCGCGCCGCCGGCAAACACGGAAGAAATCAGCGGGATCGACAGCGGAACCAGCGCGATCAAAAGGATAAGCGCGGCTCCCACGATCATCCCCTGGAGCGATGGCCGGGGCAGGCGCCTTTGGCGCGGGAGACGCATAGGCGCGCCAGGATGGAAGGATGGCGCCGAGGCAGGAGCCAGCAGTGGGCCAGTCGGTGTCTCTGCTGCCGCCGTGTCCACCGGGAGGGCTACCAACCGCTGAAGCTCCTCTTTGACCACCTGCATGCTCGTCGGTCTTCTGGTCTTATCAGTTTCGACCATCTGGAGCAGCAGTGATTCGAGCCTGGCAGGGACAGCGAGGCCGAGTGATGCGAAGACGAAGGGGTTCTGGGAAGGATCGGTTCCGCTGAGCGCCTGATGGAGCGTGGCTCCCAGGCTGTAGATGTCCGCCTGTGGGGTCGTCTGGGCCGTGCCATATTGCTCCGGGGCGGCATACCCTGCGGAGCCGAAGGGCGCCGTATCTTTCGTTTGCCCTGGCTTGAAGAAGCGGGCGATCCCAAAATCAATCAGATAGAGGCGTCCATCGGGCGTAAGCATGATATTGGAGGGCTTAAGATCGCGGAAAATGATGGACGGCTGGCGCGTATGCAGGTAGCCCAGCACCGTTGCCAATTGGATACCCAACTTGAGGACTTCCTGCGTCGGCAAGCGCCTGCCGGGCGCTTCGGCCAGATGCGCTTCCAGGGTTTGGCCCTCAATGAAGTCCATCACCAGATACCAGTGGTTTCCCTCGCTAAACTGCTCATAGATGTGGGGCAGGTTAGGGTGGGTCAGTTGAGCCAGCAAGAGCGCCTCGCGTTGGAACCCTTCGGTAACTTCCAGGAGTTCCTCCGGGCTGAGGCCGTGCGGACGCATCTCTTTGATTGCCACCAGGCGATTGCCCAGGTGGGTATCCTCGGCCTTATAGACCGCGCCCATGCCGCCCTGGCCCACCTTACCAAGCAGGTGATAGTGTCCTTTGAGCAGATAGAAGTCGGGGAGCGGGGCCGTAATAAAGGTGGTGTCAGATGGCCCTGTCAGGTTCCCTGGCGTTGCAGCGGCAGCGGGGAGCGTATTCCCACAGGCAAAGCAAGTCGTCGCGTCTGGTGCATTGGCCGCGCCGCAGGTAGCGCAGTAACGTGGCGAGGAACTCATCGGTTCCCTCCTTTGCACTCTGCCCCCAGCGGGAGGGGCGCCCCTCTCGCTGGGGGCGCTTGCAGCAGTGGCGGGCATGAGCAGGCCAGTGGCTGTCGAGCTATGTCTATTGTACAAGGGCAGGATATGGGCGTCAAGCGTGCAAGTTCTGTGCATTAAGAGGCTGGTTCTTGACATTCGGCCCAGCAGCAGTATAGAATGAACGCAGGTCGTGCTAGATGGGGTGCCTGGGCTACCCTGAACCCGAAATGCTCAATACGCGGGATCGAATCCCCATCCGAGGCTCGGCGCAATTGGTCCAATTGCCGGTATGTGGCGTTGAGGACCGGGTCTTACGCGGCAGATGTGTGCGAACCCCGTCAGATCAGGAATGAAGCAGCGGTAAGCAGACCTCTCTGGGTGACGTAGGGGAGCCTGGCCTGAGCTAACAGCCGGGAATGGATTGATGGGCGAGAGTCGAAGATGGGTGCGCGACCGCTTCTTTTTGCCCTGTGGGGGGTACACAGCCATGCCTTCACAAGCCCTCTATCGCAAGTGGCGCTCGCAAACCTTCCAGGAACTTGTCGGCCAGGAAGCGGTGGTGCGTACCCTCAAGAATGCACTGCAATCCGGTCGTATCGCCCATGCCTACCTCTTCTGTGGTCCGCGCGGCGTTGGCAAAACGAGCGCGGCGCGCCTCCTCGCCAAAACGGTGAATTGCCAGAACCCGCAAAACGGCGAACCGTGCAACGAGTGCCCCAATTGCCGCGAGATCACCGAGAACCGCTCGCTGGATGTGATTGAGATTGACGCGGCCTCGAATCGCGGCATCGATGAAATCCGTGATCTGCGCGAGAAAGTGGGCTTTAGCCCTGGCAGCGGCAGGTACAAGTTGTATGTGCTGGACGAGGCGCACATGCTGACGGAACCGGCCTTCAATGCCTTGCTGAAAACCCTGGAGGAGCCGCCGCCGCATGTAATCTTTGTGCTGGCGACGACCGAGGCAGATCGCATCCCCACAACTATTGTCTCGCGCTGCCAACGTTTTGATTTCAAGCGCATGAGCTTTCGGGACACCGTGACCCATCTTCAGCATGTCGCCAGCCAGGAAGAGGTGGCACTGGATGGTGGCGCGGCTGAGTTGCTGGCGCGCGCTGCTGGCGGCGGCATGCGCGACGCGCTCGGTTTGCTCGATCAGGCGATGGCGACGATGGGCCAGACCGTGACGCAGGCCGGGGTGCAGCAGATGCTCGGCCTGGCCGACCCGCATGCTGTGCGCGATCTGGTTGCGCATGTCGCTGCCCTGCGCGGCGCAGATGGCCTGCACCTGATCCATCGTCTGGCCGAGGATGGGGCCGACCTGCGCCGGTTGAGCGCGCAGGTGGCTGAGTACTGGCGCGCGATGATGCTTGCCAGGGCCGGGGCGGATATTGTGGAGGTGCTGGACCGCACGCCGGAGGAAGCTGCTGAGGTTAGCCAGCTTGCTGAATCGTTCGCGTTGGATGAGCTTTCCACCTGCGCGCGCCTCTTCTCGCAGAATGATGTGGGCGCGCGTAGTCTCAGCATCCCTCAGTTGGCGGTGGAACTGGCCTTTGTGGATTGCCTCCATCTGCACCGTCAGCGCGCGAGCGGGACAAACCCTGCGCCGACTCATCCCACCAGCCGCGCCGCGCCGCTGCCTGCCAATCGCCCGTCGCCCGCGCCTGCTCAGGCTCCTGCCCCAGCGTCGGAGCAGCGCATCCGCGAAGCCTCAGCGAACGCCATGCGCGAGGAGCCAGGCACCCTCGCCTATGGGGCCGCCGAGGGCGTAGAAACCCTGGACCTGGACGCGCCCGCTGCGCTCATCTCGTCGATGCCCGCGCGCGCAGCATCCAGCCAGATTGAGACACCAATTGCCGCAGCGGAGCCAACTGCTATTGCTGATGAGGTGTTTGATGTCGGCCAGTTTGAGGATGAGGACGCGGAAGAAGCGGGAGCGTCAGGCGCCGCTGCCCCGCAGCCTGGCCTGACGCTGGAAGTGGTTGCGCGGGAGTGGGAGATGGTCAAGAAAGCCTGCAAGACGAAAACACCCAAACTGGCTGCTTTGTTGAATGGCGCCCATCCGGTGGCCGTGACTGGCGCTGATGGGTGCGATGTGGTCTTTCAGGTCGAGTATAATTTTCACTATAAAAAGCTGTTAGAGCCGGAAAATCGCGGTGTGATCGATTGGGCGCTGAAAGAGATTCTTCAGGTTCCCTGCCGCTGCCGCTTTCTCCAGAAAGACGAGCCGATTCCGGCTTCCACTGCTGCCGTTTCGTCGCCGCCCGCCTCGTCGTCTGGCGCGCGTCGGGCGCATTCCCCTGAGCCGCGCGCAGCATCCGCTGCGCCCCGCCCCGCTGCCCCGCAGGCAGCGCTGCCTTCCCCTGCCTCTGATGAGGCGCCCTCGCTCGCTCCAAATGGCCCGACCCCTGACGCGCGGCTCTCGGATGCGCGCCGTTCGCAGAACGGTTATGGCGCGCCAGGCATCGCGCAGGCAGCAGGAGGGGGTCAACCGCCCCTGGAGCCTGCCGATCCGCTTGAAGCGAAGGTTCGCCAGGATGTCGTGATCGACGAGATCATTAAAACCTATGGCGCCCGGTTGGTGGAATGGAAGCCAATGGGGAAGGATATGTAGTATAATGAGAGGGCGCCGCGTCGGGAAAGACCTGCTCTCGCAGCCTTTGCTGCCAGCCTCTCCCGGCGGATGTCGCGCGTTCTACCCTCCTGATTGTTTCTACACGCGACCCCCGAAAGGAGCGTTCACGAGCAATGTCATTTAATATGAAAGCCCTCCAGCAGCAAGCGCAGCAGATGCAGCAGAAGCTTATGAAGGCCCAGGAGGAACTGGCGAACTCGACGTTTGAGGGTACTGCTGGGGGTGGCGTCGTCTCCCTGAGCATGAAGGGAACGTATGAGATCGTTGGAATCAAGCTCTCTCCTGAAGCAGTAGACCCGGAGGATGTGACCTCGCTCGAAGACCTGATTATTGCCGCCGCGCATGACGCTTTTGAGAAGGCGCGGGCACAGCAGGAAAAGACGCTTGGCCCCTTGATGGGCGGTATGAAGATACCAGGGATGTTCTAGTTTCAATTTCCTCAAAGCGGATCGTCATCAAGCGCGAATCTCGCCGCCCCGGCCCTGGGATGATTCTACCAGGGTATGCTGAAACGGTCAATTGATTTTGGCGCTAGGAAAAACCATGCAAACGACTGCTGCGCCGGTTACGGCGCTGATTGAAGAATTCGCCAAATTACCAGGCATTGGCCCAAAGACAGCGCAGCGCCTCACCTTCTTCATCCTGCGCAGTCCCACTGATCAGGCGCGCCGTCTGGCTGAGGCGATTACCCGCGTCAAGGAGAGCATCAACTCCTGCTCGGTCTGCTTTAACATTACCGAAACCAGTCCCTGCCCGATCTGCGCCAATCCGCAACGCGAGCATAGCCTGATCTGCGTGGTGGAAGAGCCGCTGGATGTGCTGGCGCTGGAGAAGACGGGGGCGTTCAAGGGTCTCTACCACGTGCTGCATGGCGCGCTCTCGCCGATTGAGGGCATTGGCCCGAAAGACCTGCGCATCGAGGAACTGCTGCGCCGGGTGACGGATGGCTCCGTGCGCGAGGTGATTCTGGCGACGAACCCCAACTACGAGGGCGACTACACGGCTGAATACATCGCGCCGCTGCTCACGCAGCACGGCGTCAAAGTGACCCGCCTGGCGCGGGGGTTGCCCATTGGCGGCGACCTTGAATATGCCGATGAGGGGACGCTGAGCCGCGCGCTGGAGGGGCGCCGCGAGATGTAGGTAGGGTTAACTGCCAGGCAGCTTGCTCTTTCCGTTTTGGCCGACGTGGAAAAGAAGATAGGATGGCAGGGCTTGACGAAACCCGGTCCATATAGTACACTTGTTCAAGGTTTTCTATAACGTGATCTTTACTATTGGCAGCAGGAATGTATAGGGCTGGCGTTGCGCCGGGGCAGAGGTCAGGAACCCCAGGGGATGATGCCAGTTCGAGAAGGAGAAGCATTGCATGCCGGCAGAGCGGAGCAGCGCAAGTATCAGCGCCGCGCCAGGCGCAAGTCTTTCTGAGCGCGAAAAAGCCCTGGAGATGGCCGACTCACAGATTGAGCGTCGATTTGGCAAAGGCTCAATTATGAAGCTGGGCGAGGCCCGCGCCAAGATTTTTGTTGAAGCGATTCCAACCGGCTCGGTGGGGCTGGATGTGGCTTTGGGCATCGGGGGTATCCCGCGTGGCCGCGTCACGGAAATCTACGGCCCGGAATCTTCCGGGAAGACCACGCTCTGCCAGCATATCATTGCGCAGGCGCAGGGGCGTGGCGGCATGGCAGCCTATATCGACGTGGAGCATGCCCTGGACCCGGACTATGCGGAGAAGTGCGGCGTCAATACGGCGAATCTGCTGATCTCCCAGCCGGATACTGCCGAGCAGGCGATGGAGATTGTGGAGATGCTGGTGCGCAGCGGGGCGGTTGATGTGGTGGTCATTGACTCGGTGGCCGCGCTGGCTCCGCGCGCAGAACTTGAAGGCGAGATGGGCGATGCCCATGTGGGCTTGCAGGCGCGCTTAATGAGCCAGGCGCTGCGCAAGCTGACCGCCGCGATAAATAACTCCAAGACGGCGGTGGTCTTCACCAACCAGCTTCGTGAGAAGGTGGGCATCATGTTCGGGAACCCCGAAGTCACGCCGGGCGGGCGCGCGCTCAAGTTCTATTCCTCGGTGCGCCTGGAAATTCGCCGCATCGAGAGCCTCAAGCAAGGCACGGATGTGGTGGGCAACCGCACCAAGGTGAAGGTGGTCAAGAACAAGGTTGCGCCGCCTTTCAAGGTCGCCGAGTTTGACATCATGTTTAACGAGGGCATCTCCCGCGAGGGTGGCCTGCTCGACCTGGGCCTGGAGATGGGCATCGTGAAGAAGAGCGGCGCGTGGTTCACCGTTGGCGACATTCGGCTGGGCCAGGGCCGCGAAAACGCCAAGGAATATCTGCGCCAGAATTCCGACGTGGCCGCCGCCATCGAGCAGCAAATTCGCACCAACATCAGCAGCTACAAGCAGACCGAGGGCGAGTCTGAGGCCGTCGGCGCGGCTGCGGCTGAAGAGGAATAGGCTGGACATACAATAACCTCATGGGACAGGGCAGGGGACATCAAGCTTGATGCCCCCTGCCCTGTCCCTACTCTTAAAACTCGCTCAAGATGCGCCCCAGCGGCATCGTGCGCCGCTCGTCGTTTCGGCCATCGTTGGCAGGCGCGGCAGCCACAGGAACCGGGGTGAGCAAATCGGTGGTAATCTCCTGCCCAGCAGGTGGAGGGTAGACGCGCGAGAAATATTCGCGCCCCATCAGTTCCTGGAGGATCGACAGCGGCAGCATGTCCTGTTTGAGCGGGAACTGCGAGGCGTGGGCGGCGATGGCGTTCACCTTCTGCGCGATATAAGCTGAGACATCGATCACAGTAGGAGCCTGGAAGCGAATCTGCTGGATGGTGCTTTCCCCATCCGATTCTGCTTCTCCGCCAGTGATGTGGGCGTCCTGGCCCCTGCCGATGAAGGCCGTTGGCGCGCTGGCTGAGAAGACCAGGCAGGTCACATCATTTACCGCGACCACATGCGCATTACGGGGTTTGTGGCTTGCCAGTCCTTCTTCGCCAAAGAATTCACCGGCTGCTTTACGCCCGATAACCTCCTGCGAACCGTCGGAATGCTCGCGGATGATCTCTACAATACCGGAGAGGATCAGGTAGAGGTTCACGGCGGCTTCACCTTGCTCAAGGATATAGAAGCCTGCCGGATACCAGGCCACATCGATGTGATCGCTGGTATAGCCCAGCAGCGTAGCCTCTTCAGCCAGCAGCAGCAGCGCCCCGGCAAAGTCGGTATTGCCATAGAAGCGTTTCTCTGATCTGGTCAGCCATTGCACCAGGCGATCCAGCAGCGAGAGATGCCGACGCGGGAAGAGACTATGATAGAGCTGTGCCGGTTGGTGTGGCGCCAGCCCGGCAGCAAGCTGTTCGGAAAATTGCGTGGCGTCGCCAGCGCGCTTGCAGGCAACCGTTGTTACTTTGCTGATGGTCACATGGTCGGGGTGCCCATAGCCGCCATCGGGGCCAAAGGTCAGAACGACATCCGGGCGAAAGCTGCGGATGATTTCGGTGATGTGGCCGATCAGGATTTCGGGGGCCTGTTCCTGGAGTGTGCCGTCCCCATAGTCGAGGCAGATCGAATGCTGGATGCCTAGCCGCTGACAGCCCAGGTGCAGTTCCTGCTCGCGTACCTGGCCGAGCGTGTGGCGCGTGGCGATCTGGGCGCTGCGGATTTGCCCGGCCTGCCCGCGCGTGGCGGAAACGACCATCGCTTCCGCGCCAGCGGCCACGTATTTAGCAAGCGTGCCACCCGCGCAAAAGACCTCATCGTCGGGATGCGCGTAGACGCCCAGCACGCGCAGATTCTGGGCGCTTGAAGAAAGCTCACTCATAGCCGACTTCCTCATCTATCTATCTGGTCTGTTCCTGGACACCTTGGGAAGTATGCCCAGTAGATACCACAGCCCGTTCTCAGGCCATTCTGTCAACGAACGTTTGGGCGAACTGCATAAAGCGATAAACATCGGCAAAATTACTTGCCACGCCAACAGAGATACGCAGCGCGCCAGCCTTTTGCCCATCAATGGCGTGCAAAAACTGCTCATAACTCATGCGGTCTTTGTCTCTAAAGCAGTTCACCAGGTCTTCTTCCCGAAAGCCCAGGGCAACCTCCCGGATGCCCGGATTGCAGAAGCATCCGCTGCGTACGGAGACCCTCAACTGGTTGGTCTTCTCTTGCTGCTCATAGCAATCGAGGAGTTTCCCCTGTGGGTTGAAGAAATTAAAGGCAATTGTCCCGCCGCGTCGCTCTGTTGTGATAGGACCGTAAACCTGAACAACAGGGGTACCGTTGCTATGGCGCAGCGTTGTGAGCCGATCTAGCAGCCAGCCGGTCAGGCACATGACGCGCTCGTGGATCGTGTCGATGCCGATGCTGGTGATGTGTTTCAGCCCGATCTCGACGGCGGGGATGTTGAGATAATTGACCGTGCCATCCTCAAAGCCCGACGCGCCAGGCGTCAGGTAGAATCCGGCGCCAGTTGCTTCGGCGGCGACGACGGAAGACAGGGTAATCGTGCCGCCAGCATACCAGGGGCGTTCCAGTTTTGCCAGCGCCTTTTTGCGCGCGAGCAGGCAGCCGATGCCCGTGGGATAGCCGAAGATTTTATAGAACGAGAGAGGCACAAAGTCGGGCTGCCATTTGCTCAGGTCGAGGCGGTTGGTGGGGACGAAGGCAGCGCAATCGACCAGCACATCCCAGCCCTTCTCATGCGCCAGGTCAATCCATTCGAGCGGGTGCTGCACGCCGGTGACATTGGATTGGGCCGGGTAGGCAAAGAGGCTTGGATGTTTGGAAGGCGCCTGATCGAGATGCCGGAGCAGTTCCGCCTCGTCCACCCGCAAATCAGGCGGCGTAATCGGCACATAGGAGAACGGCGAACCTTTGCTGCGGGCGAACTCGCGGATGCCGTTCACCGAGTTGTGGTTGTCGAAGGTGAGCAGGTACTGCTTGCCAGGGCCAAAGGGATAGGCTTCACCGACGAGCTTGAGCGCCCCGCTGGCATTGGGAGTAAAGATGGCTTCGTATTCCTGAGGGTCGGCGTTGAAATATTCCAGGACGTATGCGCGGGCATGCTCCACGAGGTCAGTCATCGCCTGGGAGGCCGGGTTGGTGGAGTGGGGGTTGCCAAAGACATTACTGGTGAGCAGAGCCATGTGCTCGCGCAGTTGGGATTCAGCGTAGAGTCCGCCGCCGGTATAATCCAGATACACATGCGTTTGCTGGTCCAGGCGGGCATACTCGGTTGCACGCAGGTCATCCAGGCGCCGGGTGGTCGTAAACGATGGGTACTTTTGCTGAAAAGCCTCCAGGGCGTCCTCCATCTGTGGAGGCTGTGCAATCGTTGGCAAGAGAGCAGACACTCGAACTGCTTTTCCGCACTCTCCGCAAAAACGTGCGTTGGCGGGTAATGGAGCAAAACAATAGGGGCAGTCAATGGTAGCGGTCGCCGAGACCATAGCATCCCTCCTAGCGAGCAACTTGCCAGGTGAAGTTCCAGGAGCCTCTTGCCAGAAACGCTTCACCTGTATTGAGCGGACACCTCTTGCGAGCAGAACTTGTTTCCAGTATAAGGGTTCCGGGCAGTATTGTCCAGAGCTCATTCACACAATCGCTCGCACAAATGCGCTAGTACCTTGGTCCTGCAAGTCCGGCTGAGCATTGTCTGAGGGCGCTTCCTGTGTTACAGTCTTCAAGGAGGGCAGGCAATGTCCTCATCTCCGTTGTGAGGATCAGCGGTTAATAGGACGGAGGAAGGTCTGGCGATGACGCCTGAGGAACGCGAGCGGCTGACTCAGCAGCTTACTGTCATCACTGCGTCGAAGCCGACAGCACCGCTGGGCAAAGCCTTGCCAGCGAAAGCTGGCGAGCCATCAGAAGAGGCGTCCCCACCATCACAGACTCCTCGGCGGCGCGTGACGCTGGGTCTGGGCCGCTGGCGCAGCATGCGCATGGGCCTCTTCGCGACGATCCTATGTCTGGCGCTGATAGGAACTGGACTGGTTGAGGGGTTAGCGCCGCATGTCTTTAGCTTCGGCAATCAGCTTTTAGGGCTGGCGCCTGAGCCGCCTACACCGACACCTGTTCCGCCGCCCCCACCAGACGGGTTGATTGATCGCAGCCCAACAGTGTCGGTTTCTGAAATTGAGCTTGTTCTGCAACGGGTGGGCAGTCCGATCTTGCCCTATGCTGGGGATGTGTACGCCTATGGCCTGCAATATGGTATTGATCCAGTTTTTGCGCTGGCCTTCTGGATGAAAGAGAGCCGCGAGGCGTCGGATGGCTCAGTGGCTGCTGTCGATCATAACCCTGGCTATACCGAAGGACTTGCCAGCGATCAACGCTGTGGGCGCTGGGCCTGCTGGCCCACCTGGCCTGAGGGAATTGCAGGCTGGTTTCACTATATGCGCGTCTTCTTTGTGAATCGTGGCATTGTCACAGTGGAGCAGATTCTGCCCATCTATGCCCCTTCGTCCGAAAACAACACGTCCGGGTATATTGTCTTCGTTCTGCACTGGGCCGCCGTCTGGCGGGCAGAATCCGCTGCCAACAATTGACGCTGCTCATCTCCCAGGGGCTGCTAGCGCTTCAGCGGCACAGTAAAGCTGAAGGTGGCGCCCTGGCCCTCTAAGCTGTCTGCCCAGATGCGTCCTCCCATCCGCTCGATAAGCTGCTTGCAGAGGTAGAGTCCCAGTCCTAGATGGGTTGGTTCGCCGCTCGGTCGTGGTAGCCCGGCGGCGCGCGCGCGCTGCTCGTTATCAGGAACCCGATAGAACCGCTCGAAGATGTGGGGCAGGCTGGCGCGGGGAATACCGATGCCCTGATCACGGACACTGACCTCCGCCCAGAGCGGGTTATTCTCTGGCGTGCAGCGCAAGGAGACCCGCACCAACTTCTCAGGGCGGCTGTATCTGACGGCATTACTCAGCAAGCGCAGCAAGATGTGTAGCAATAACAGCGTATCCCCCTGAACCAGACAGGGGTCATAGGCCACACTGGCTTCTATGCTGTGCCCCGGTGTAATCATCTTCTGGTCGATGACCGCGCGCTGAATGAGCCGCGCCAGATTCACAGACTCGACACGCGGGCGTTGCTGGGCGCTCTGAAGGTGTGTCACCGTGTAGAGTTGATCGGTGAGTTCAGTGAGCGATTGGACCTGTTCCTGAATCTCGGTCAGGCGCCCACGCGCGCGCTCTAGCGCCTGGCTCGACGGCATCTCCAGCGCCAGGTTTCGCTCCAGCAGTTGGGCATAACTGCTGATCAGCGTGAGGGGATTGCGGGCATCATGGGCGGCCACCAGCAAGAGTTCATCTTTGAACCGCTCGCGCTCCAGCAGGCCGCTTAAATCCTCAAAGATGGCTGCGGCATGGCTGATGCTGCCACTGCTCGTACGCAGCGGGAAGGCGCTTACTAGCATGGGGCGCTGCCCGGTTTTCGGCGCGCTGTTATCAGTGGAAATGCTCACCTCGGCGCGGAACAGCCCGGCTCCCTCGCGTAAGGCTACGCTTAGCCCTAGCCATTCTGGTGGGTACTGATCGGCGCTGAATCTGCTGCTCAGCGGGCCGGAAGATGCGCCGCCTGGCGCTTGCCCAGCGAGCAGGCCAGGCCAGAGTTTGCGCGCCGCGCTGTTTGCCAGCACGACCTGCCCATCGGGCGCGGCGGCGATAAGCACCGCCTGGGGCATGGCTTCGATCAAGAGACGCAGCCAGGCGCCGGGTTCCTCATGGTGGGCTGAATAGCCGCTGCTGGTGGACTGAGCGCTTGCTGGTGGAAGCCAGGATGGGTGCGCGCTATCAACTTTTGGGCGCTGGTCTCGCTCTGGCATGCTGTAAGCGTCCTGACGTCCTCTTTGCTGTCGCCCTGCCAGGGAGGGATCAGGGAGGGTGGCGTCATGGGCCAATGATCCCAGTTGCAGAGCAGGGCCGTGCTGGCTGCGCAGTCCATTGGTTGGCAGCGGCAGGAGGGCTGTTGCTTGATCGCTCAAGGTTGGGTGTTTCTCCGACGGATTGATGCGCTGCGCCCGGTCATCTGCGGGGGTGCAAAGCGCCTTGACCAGCGCATTGGCAAGCTCGGCAGCCGCGTGCGCCTTCCAGGATGGCATGACGGGCACGCCTGAGACAGGCGTAAACAGGTTCAACGCATCGCTGCCGTCCTTGTGAATACTCGGCGTGCCTGGCTCAAAAAGCTGGAGTGGACCCAGCACCATCTGTGCGACGGGCAGGCCGCTCAGCACCAGGGGTGTGAGAAAAAAGTGCAGGTGGTTGTCATGCGCCATTTCAAGCAACTGTCCGCTGTGTTGGGGCCATCTCTGAGGCGGCAGGAGTTCTTTGATTGGCGGGAGGTGTTGTTCCGCCTGGCGAGGTTTGGCCGGAGAGATGCCGGGCAGGATTTGCCCGATAGGACCATAGATGGCAATAGGAATGCCGGTTGCCAGTTCCAATTGCATTTGCAGGGCCAGTAACGTATCGAGCGCCTGGCGTGCGGCAGGCTCGTGAAAGAGCGCGGCTGTCGATGGACTGCTGCTCTCAGGAGCGCGCCAGGACCAGTCAGTGTTCGCAATCACGGAGTATGTCCCTCAAGAGCATAAGCGAGTAGAGATGTCGCTCGCGCAGTGAAGATACACTGCGCAGGTGCTACAGCAGACAGCGACACGATCTATATTAGCGCCGGAAGTGCCGGTCGTAATGCTCGCCCACAATCTCTATGGGGAAGAGCTTGAGCAGAGAGAACGTGGCAAAGGCGAAGACCACCCAATCAAGAGTGGCATCTGCCGGAATCTCCAGAAGCGGAAAGACGACAGTAATCAGCGTAAGCAACTCCGCTAATGCCTCTGGGAAGAGGAGGACCGCCAGCAGCACTCCGACTGAACCCAGATAAGCCGCTTTGCGAATGATCGATACTCGCGGGTCTCCCAGCACGGCTCTCACCAGCCTGCCGGTCTTGATAAAATGAAAGATCAGATCGGTCCGTTTGGGCTGGCCGTGCCGTTGTTTGGCGGATGCCTGCTGTTGCGCGCGTTGGGCCATCTTCCCACCCTCCATCAAAGAAACTCACATCAAAGACCCAGGGCTTGCCGCGCTCACCATTTCAGTTCTTCGACATCCTCATCTGTATCCTCAGAGCTACCTCTAGCATGTGTGATGCCAGAGGTGCGCCCGTCTGGTTGCGCTGAGTGATACCAGGAGGGGTGCGAACTGGATGGCGGCAGGGGCGCTGCCCTGGGAAGCGTTTTGCCAGGATCAGGTGAACCTCTGGCATTCCCAGGCAGCATTGTAGCAGATTGCCCGCCAGGGGCGCCAGCCCCTGTTCCATTGCTCGCTGGCGCGCGCGGCTGGAGCGACGCGGCTCCAGGAGCAGGGCTAGCGATGTGCGCCGCGCTGCCGCCATGCAGCGTATCGCTCTCTGACGAGATGACCTCGCGGGGGCGTCCGCCGGTCTCCGGCGGACCGATGATGCCGCGCGCCTCCAGCAGATCGATCAGGCGCCCGGCGCGCGCGTAGCCGACGCCCAGCCGTCGCTGTAAGAGCGCAATCGAGGCCCGGCCAGCGTCGCGCACAACCTGTTCGGCCTGCGCCAGCAGGTCATCTTCGGGCAGATTGTCTTCGTCGTCGTCCTCGGCTGGCTCCCAGGTCTCCTCCGGGCGCGCAGGCAGGGGAGGTGTCTGTCGCCAGTGTTCGACAATGCGCTCCAGCTCATCGTCGGCCAGGAAGGCGCCCTGAATGCGCTCCGGCTTGCCGGCATCCACTGGCATGTAGAGCATATCGCCGCGCCCCAGCAGGCGCTCCGCGCCGCCCATATCCAGGATGGTGCGCGAATCTACCGACGAACTAACCATAAAAGAGATGCGCGTGGGCAGGTTGGCTTTAATCAGCCCGGTAATCACATCGACCGATGGCCGCTGGGTTGCTACGACCAGATGAATACCCGTTGCGCGCGCAAGCTGGGCCAGGCGGCAGATCAAGTTTTCTACCTCTTCCGGGGCAGCCATCATCAGGTCGGCCAGTTCGTCGATGATGATGACGATGTTCGGCAATGCCTCTAGCTCTGGTTTCAGCGCGCGGAGTTTGCGGTAGGCTTCCAGATTGCGCACGCCCTGCTTGGAGAAGAGGCGATAGCGCCGCTCCATCTCGATGACGGCACGCTTGAGCGTGCCAACGACCTTATCGACTTCGGTCACGACGGGGGCCAGGAGATGGGGAATACCATTAAAGCCGGTCAGTTCCACCATCTTGGGATCGATCATCAGGAAGCGCACATCCTCCGGTGTGGCCTGCATCAGAAGACAGGCAATGATGCTGTTGACGCAGACGCTTTTGCCGGAGCCGGTGGCGCCCGCGATCAGCAGGTGCGGGAAGCGGACCAGATCGCCGATGCGCGCGCGGCCAGCTACGTCGCGCCCCAGCGCGATGGTCAGTTTGGATTTGCGGCGGCTCTCTTCATACTCTTTCCCTCCCAGAATCTCGCGCAGTGTGACCAGCCTGCTATTTTTGTTGGGAATCTCCACCCCCACATACGGGCGGCCAGGCACAGGCGCTTCCATGCGGATGCTCTTGGCCTCCAGGTCCAGCGCCAGGTCGTTTTGCAGCGCCATGATGCGGCTGACGCGCGTGCGCACAATCACCGGCTCGCCCTCGTCATCCAGGACAACATGGCCGCGATAGTCTTTCTTGATCTTTTCGATGGGCCGAATGCCGACGCGGATGACGGTTGGACCGACGCTGATGTCGCTGCGGCGCACTTCGGCGTCGATGCGGAAGCTGCGCAACGTCCGCTCGACCTTGCGTGCCAGTTCCTCGATAGCATCTTCCTGGCGTAGCTGGCGCTGCTCGATGACACCGTTCAGCAGGGTGATGGCCGGTAACTCATAATGGATGGCCGGGGTCAGGCTGACTGCCGGTAGCGGCCCGCTGGCCCCTTTTGCCGGCGCGGCTGCTTTCATCGGCAGCGGCGGCAAGGGCGGGATGCTGTCTCTGTCAGGATTGGGCGCGCCCCTGGCGGCCCGTATTGACGCCGTCGGCATGCCTGGCAGCGGCGCCTGCTGCGCCTGGCTGGCGCCATCTTCTTCCTCCTCGATGAGGATGACGCTCTCGGCGTGATGGCGCAGGCGCGGGAATGGACGACTGGCCGGGAGGCTGGGATCGCTCTGCACGAGGCTCTCATCATCCTCTGGCTCGATAGAGGCAGCGGCAGCTTTTCTGGCTGCCGAGCGTGCCCTGGCGCCTGCAATCGCGGAGGCCAGGCCGCCGAAGCTGGCGCGTGCCAGACGGACCAGCCCGCCGAAAAACCAGCGCAACGCTCCCACTGCCTGGCTGAACGAGATATGGAAGATGATCAACAGCAGAATCACGATGGCGCCAAAGACGCCGATCTGCTGCGCGCTGGCGGGCAAGCCTGAGACTGGCTCCATCAGGAGCGCGCCAAAGAGCGCGCCAGTATCGCCTCCAAAGAGCAGCCTGCTTTCCATGACCAGCAGGCAGCCAAGCAGTAGCAGTTGAATGACCAATCCCCAGCGAATCAGGCGGGTCCGCGTGGCCGCTTCGGCCAGGTTGGCGATGGCAAAAACAGTCAGCCCGATGACAAAGAGGTAGGCGCTCCAGCCAAGCAGACCGTAGACCACTTCGCCCAGATGGGCCAGCGGGTTCTGCGATTGCAGGCGAATGAGCAGGCCGACGGCCAGCAGGATGCTGAAGAAAAGTAGGATGCCTGCGACGAATCCCTGTTTGACGTGACCCGGCCAGCCAAGTATCCAGTTGATCACCGCTGTGTCGCGGGTGGGTGGCGCGGGTGGGGCGCTGCTGGCTGGCTTTTTGCTGCGCGTGGCGCGCGTTGGGGGCGCTTTTGCCTGCTTTTTTGTCGTCTTGGGACTGGCAGCGGCTTTGGTTTTTGTGGCGCTCTGGACACCGGAAGGGTTCATATGGAGGTGCTTCCAGCTTTGCTCGCCGTGTACCTGGCTGCCATGTTCAGATCGCGCGACCTCCTGAGAGGCAATACGTTTCCCTGGCATAACTCTATTACGAGCGGGTTGCCCGCCGTCCTCTATCTATAGACCGGCGTAGATACGCCGATAGGTTCTTCTATCGAGAGGAAACAGAAGCCTGGAACCTCCTTATGGTGGAAGTTCCCCGCGCGCCGCGATTATCAGCCACCCATACTTCTGCGCCAGATTGGCGCGCTGTTCTGTCCGCATGTTCTCTAGCAAAAAAGGGGCCGGTTCGCCCATGAGGTTACGTTCATCCGCCAGGGTACGAGCCTCTGCCGTAAGCCGCTTCTAGCATAGCACGAATGCTCGTCTACTTCAAGCCGAGTGATGCTAGGTGTGTCAAGCTGCTATAATGCCAGTGCCTGCCGGGTGGTTGCCCGGCAGGCGCTGGCGTAGAAAGACGCGGATTGCTCACTATTCTTCTGCTGTGGCTTCGGCAACTTCCTCTTCGCGGATCATGCGCTCCGGCGCTTCCAGGCCCATCAGATGGAGCGCGCGCGCCAGGGCGATCTGCGCCGCCCGCGAGAGCTTGAGCCGCGCCAGGCGAGTTTCATCGTCTTCTGCCTGCAAGACGCGGCACTCGTGGTAGAAGGCATGGAAAGCCGTTGCCAGATCGGCTGCATATTTGGTCAGGTGGTGCGGTTCCAGCGTCAGGCTGATGCGCTCGATCACTTCTTCCAGGCTGAGTACCTCGCGGATCAAGGCCAGTTGCACGTCGCGCTGCGGGGCCGGATCATCTACCAGGGGGCGCATATCGGCTCCGGCGTAGTCTCGCTCCGCCAGGTTCAGGCGCTCCTGGGCCTTGCGGAAGATGCTGGCGATGCGGGCGTGGGCGTACTGCACATACAGCCCCGGATTCTTCTCCGACTGCTCGCGCGCCAGTTCCATGTCGAAATCCAGATGCTGGTCGTTGCTGCGCATCAGGAAGAAGAAGCGCGTGACATCCTTGCCGATCTCGTCCACCAGATCGTCCAGCGGGATGGCGTTGCCCAGCCGCTTGCCGATACGTTTGCCCTGGACCGTCACGTTGCCGTAGATCAGCACGATAGCATGCTTCGGGTCGTAGCCCAGCATGCCCGCCGCTGCTTTCAGGCGAGAGATATAGCCGTGATGGTCTGGTCCCAGCACCCAGATGATCCTGTTGAAACCGCGCTCGAACTTGTTTTTGATGTAGGCGACATCGGGTGCGATGTAGGTCGGGCCGCCGGTACTTTTGATGATGACGCGATCTTTGTCGTCGCCGAAATCCGTCGTGCGCATCCAGGTCGCGCCGTCCTGCTCGTAGAGGTAGCCCTTCTGGCGCAGCAGGTCAATGGCTTCCTCTAGCGCGCCGCTGGTTTCCAGCGAGTGCTGGCTGAACCAGACATCGAAGTGGATGCCCAGCCGCTCCATCGTCTGGTGGATGCCCTGCATGATGATCCTGGCTGCGGCGCTGCCAAGCTCGGCGTCGCGCTCGGCCTGCGGCAGTGCCAGGTAGCGCCCAGCGTCGGGCACAAACTGTCTGGCAAGTTCGGCATAATACGTGTCGTAGTAGCCATTCTCGATCTGGGGAATCTCCGGCGCGCCGACTTCTTTACGCAGGAAGTATTCAATCGAGCGCCCCAGGTTGAAGATTTGCTGCCCGAAATCATTGAAGTAATATTCTTTGGTCACGTCGTAGCCCGCCGCGTGCATGACGTTGCCCAGCGTGTCGCCGATGAAGGCGCCGCGCCCGTTGCCCACATGCACCTGGCCGGTGGGGTTAGCGCTGACAAACTCCAGGTTCACGCGCTCGCCGTGCCCGACATCAACGGCGCCAAAGCTCTCGCTTTCTTCCAGCACGCGATCAGCCTGCTGGAAGAGCCAGGTAGGGCCGAGCCGGTAGTTGATGAAACCTGCGCCCGCGACTTCGACGCCTTCGACCAGGCCAAAGACCGGGTCCGTTCCGGTCAGCGTTCTGGCCTGGGCGGCAATTGCCTCGCCAATCTGGCGCGGATTGGCCTTCTCGCCCGTCGCGCGTTTGATCTCGCCCGCCAACTTCATCGCCAGGTTCGCGGCGTAGTCGCCGTGACTGGCGTATTGTGGCCGTTCAACCTCAAAAGCAGGCAGGTCTACCTGGGGCAGCGTTCCCTCTTGCTGCGCTGCCTGTGCAGCCCGTTTCGTTAATTCCCAGATGGTGTCCCGAATCACAGTACCCTCCAAACTATAGCCGCAGGACCGGGAGCGCCTGCGCGAAGACGGATGTCTCCCAGCCCTGATCTCTGGCTCTCATTCTAGTGCTAATCTTGCTGAGAAATGCCTAGCAGCCATCTGGCGCTTGCAGGTTGGTGAGCATAGCGCGTATCGCCGCCAGATGGAAGGTTCGATAGAAGTCTGGTATGTCGGCGGGGTCTGCGCCGCATTCTTTGACAGCCTGTGCAAAAGGCAGTCCGATGATCTCGGCTATATCTCCGCGCTCGCGCCAATCTGGGGGGACCAGACCCGACGCGAGCGCGCTACGCGCGCGCTGCTCGACCTCATCGAAGTAGGCAATATTGCGTGTGATGAGCGCCGGGTCTATCGTGCCACCGTGACAGGGGATGACCA
>JBJKSJ010000320.1:0-12385 GCA_046704085.1 Ktedonobacterales bacterium
CTTGATAGGAGAACGCCTGCTCGATGCCCAGCGCCACGATCACCAGCGCCGCGCTGATTGCCAGCAGAGCGATGATCCAGGAGCGCGTGGGGTCGGCCTGGGCGTTGCCGTGTTCGTGCCGCTCGCGCCGGATTTCGGCCAGCCGCGCCAGCGAGAGGGCCGCCAGCCCCCCAAACAGAAAGAGCGGCAGGGTCAATCCCAGGCGCACACCCAGGCCAGTCCGCGCCTGGGCGTCTACTGTGCCCAGCAGCAGCAGCGCCAGCACCAGCACGCCAAAGCCCACCTTGAAGCTGCGGCTCACCTGCTCGAACTCGATGCGGCGCTGGCCGACGGTCAGCCCGCGCCACCAGAGCAGGGCCAGGATGACAAGCAGACCCAGCGCTGCTGCGATCTGGCTGCTGTCAGTGGTAAGGTCTTGCCAGAGGGTGCCCAGCCAGCCAAATTGCCAGAAGGGGCCGACGGCGCTGTAGAGGCGTAGATACCAACTGACGAGCAGCGTCGCCAGGGCGCCGGTGCCAATAAGGGCGACAGCGCGGCTTTTCAGCGCGGGGTGGCCTGCGCGCCAGCGGGCCAGGTAATAGGCTTCCAACAGCATTAGTACCAGCGCCCAGGTTGGCAGCAGCGCCTGGCTGGCATCGTGGGTGTTCCAGGCAGCGCCCCATTCCAGCAGCGCGCCGAGCGGCAACGCCTGCAAGACCAGGAATGCCAACGGCAGCGCCACGCCTTCCAGCCAGAACGTGCTGGTGCCAAGACGTAGCCCGTGCCGCCCACGAGGCTGCGCCTCAGCGCGTGGTTTTTGCCGCCAGCGCATAGCGGACCTCCTCACAAAAAAGCCTCTACTGCTGACCGGATTAGAATATATCCCTGGCGCTCCAGTCAACCAGTAGAAGCTATCAGCCCAATGGGGCGTTAGGCGAGCTTCATCGCCGATCTCATTTGTCCGTGAGAATCATACCCGCTGTGCTGCTCCGGCGTCAAGGGATGGGCGGTGATTTTTCGCTGCTCCTGCTTGACGGCAGCGCAGACGAGTGGTATGCTCTCACATAAGCAATGTTCTGAAAGACCTCTTGTGGCGATGAAGCTCGCCCTGGCGCCGACTCTGGTCGGCTGATGGCTTCTACTCATCTGGCACTGTTGTTTGTGGGCCAGATTGATGTAGAAGCCTTTTTTTCGGCTGTCAGGCTGGAAAACGCTGATGGCTGACAGATTTGGAGAACGGGGAATAAGGGTAGTATGAATCAACCCATATCTCTTAAGAGCCGTGCGCTCAAGTTCGTGCTGCTGGTCGGCGTGATGAGTTTTTTTGCCGACTTCACTTATGAGGGGTCGCGGAGCATCATTGGCCCATACCTGGCCCTGCTGGGCGCCAGCGCCCTCGTCGTTGGGATCGTCAGTGGCCTGGGCGAACTGCTGGGCTATGGCTTGCGTCTGGTTTCTGGGCGGCTGAGCGACCGGACAGGCAAGTTCTGGCCGATTACGATCTTTGGCTATATCATTCAGATGGCCTCAGTCCCGCTTTTGGCGCTCGCGGGAAACTGGCCGGTAGCTGCCGTGCTGATTATCATCGAGCGCGTCGGCAAGGCGACACGCAACCCGCCCCGCGATGTGATGCTCTCGCACGCGGCGAAGGAGATGGGCTACGGCTGGGGCTTTGGCGTCCACGAGGCGCTGGACCAGAGCGGGGCGCTGGTTGGCCCGCTGGCGGTGGCTGGCGTGCTGGCGCTGCATCACCAGTACCCGCTTGCCTTTGCCATGTTGGCGATCCCCGCGCTGATGACGCTGACGATGCTGGCAGTTGCGCGCATCACCTATCCGCGCCCCGAAGAGTTGACAAGCACCCCTCCAGACGTGAACACGACTGGGCTTCCGCGCGCCTTCTGGATCTATCTGACTGGGGCCGTGCTGGTTGCCGCTGGATTTGCCGACTTCTCGCTGATCTCCTTTCACTTTGCGCAGACAGCGAGCGTACCGCAGGTGTGGATACCTGTTTTCTACGCCATTGCGATGGGCGTTGGCGGGGCTGGCTCGCTGCTCTTCGGGCGGCTCTTTGATCGCGTGGGCATCCGCATCCTCGTGCCGCTGACGCTGGTGTCGGCCTTGTTTGCGCCGCTGGCGTTCCTGGGGGGCTTCTGGGTGGCGCTCGTTGGCGTGGCGCTCTGGGGGCTGGGCATCGGCGTGCATGAATCGATTATGTCAGCAGCGGTCGCGCGGATGGTGCCCGTTCAGCGGCGCGCCTCGGCCTATGGCCTCTTCACTGGTGGGTATGGCGTCTTCTGGTTCCTGGGCAGCGTGCTGCTTGGCTATCTGTATGGCGTCTCCTTGACCGCGCTGGTGGTCTTTTCGGTAGTGGTCGAAGTGGCCGCCATCCCGCTGTTCCTGCTGGTGAAGCTGCCACCGAATGAAACGGCTCCTGCCCAATAATTGCCTGGGTCTGTCACGAACGAGCTATATAGCGGCTCCGTTTATTAAGAGGGAACAGGATGTATGCCAACTGATTCGGCTCATCCTGTTGTTCAGCAATCGGCTGAACAACAGGATGGCTCGCTAGAAGCGGCGCTGGTCCTGGATGTCGTAGTTGAGCAGCCGGGCAAGACGTGCAACCTGTATCAGCCGGATGGGGAGCGCGGCGGCCTGCGCCTGGATTGCGTCGTGTTGGTCGAGACGCCGCTGCCTGCCGACCTGGCGCGTGCCCCGCTGGAGCGGCCACAGAGCGCGCTGGATCGCTTCAGCGAGCGGATGCAAGGTCGCAGCGCGGAATCACCCGCTGAGCAGCCAACCCTACCCGTCCTCCTGCTGACGAGCGCCGCTGTCGCGCCCGGCGTCTGGGTGGCTGTCCGGCTGATCGGCGCGCTGCGTGTGGTGGAAAACGTCGCTACAACAGAAGGCATCAGCCAGGGCTGGGCGCTGCTGGCAGTTCCCCAGGCGGATGCCAGGCAGCAATCGCTCCAGCGCATTGCCGATCTTGCGCCAGAGCGCCGCGCGGCGCTGACGGCATGGATCGCCCGCCAGGGCGCGTATCAGTCAGAGGGAACACAGCCGACACAGACGGCGCAGGTTGAGTGGGCCGAGGCGCAAGATGCCGCCGCGATGGTTCGGCAGGCGCGGGAGGCCTGGCGGCAGACGCAGCGCCAGCGCGCGGCGCAGGCCAGACCCCAGGGGCCACGCGAACATCTGCGGCTGGGCAGGCGCGGGGACGAGCAGGAGCAGCGCGTCGCCTGGCGCGCCATCGCGGGTGTCTCCATCTAGCAACTCCGCGAGCAAGGGCTGGGCGCCTACGCCGAGGCAGAACATCTGCTCCGGCTGGTTCCCCAGCGTTTTCAACAGTATCTGAGCGAACTGCTGCTCGATGATGAGCGTGCTGTTCGCCAGGCGGAAAGCGCGAGCGAGGCGCATCAGCCGCCCACATCAAAGTGATAGAGGTTGAAATCGCGCATGAGCGTGAGCAGTGAGGAGCCGGGTTGGCCTATCGCGGTATAATGCCCGGCATCCCAGGGCGATTCGCCCAGGGCGACGGCGGTCGCGTCGGCGCCATGTCTGGCGGCAAGGGTCACACCAGTGTAGTACGAGAGGCGCGCCGCGTAGAGATAATAGCGCAGCCCATCGGCAGGCGTGGCCGCATAGGCAAACGACGGGGGCGATCCTGGCACATTCAGCCCGCCCACTGTCGGCGCGCCCGGAACCGAACTGACGTTGCCAAAATTGTAGCCTGTATAGCTGGGCACATGCCAGCCCACTTCCAATCCCCACTGCGCCAGAATCACGCTGGTCTGCCAGCCCAGCGCGTGGTGCGCCTGGATGGCATAGGACAGCGCGAGTGCGATGAAGCTATGGACGTTGGTCGGCAGGTTATTGGGGATCGATGGGAGACTCGGCGCGGTATGCCCGGGCGGCGGAGGTGGCGGCGGAATAAACAACCTATCGCCAGAGAGGGTTGAGAAGAGGCTCAGCGCCAGACAACTCTGCGTACTCTGCCCTGCCTGCTTCTGCGCGCAATCGCGGTTCAGTTGGGTGAGAAACCCCTGCGCGCTGAGCAGCAGCACCAGCGCCAGCGGCAGGATGGCAAGCCGCATGAGAAATCGGACCCGCGTGGGCGTCTTCCAGCGGGCGAGACGGGCGCCGCCCGTTTCGCCCGCTCCGCCAATGAACGTCACACCACGCTGGACAGTCGGCAGGCGCGCCAGCGTTCCCCGATCAGATGGCTCTGGGTGCAGCGCGGGCAAGCGCAGCGTTGTTGATGGAAGGCGAGCGGCCTCCGGCTTGCGCACGGCAGGCAGGCGCGCGGGTGTGGCGCGCGTATGAAACGTCTCGGCTGAGGGATCGGAAGGATCAACGGCAGGTAGGCGCAGTGTGATTGCTGGCATACGGGCGGCGCCAGGTGGACGAGAGGCAGCCGCACGGCGAGGAACAGCAGGTAGCTCAGCGGTTTTTGATGTGTCGGGAGCGGGAAGATGGCGAGTAACAACGGGCGTAGGCGCCGTCTCGATCCGCTCCAGGCGATTGGGGCGAAGACTCGGCATCGTGGCATCCTGTTCCAGGGTCCGCCAGGGTGTCTCTGCGGGCCATCAGCACAACAACAGCTTCTGGCAGACACTCTACATGGGTGATCTCGCCCCTGTCTCGCATTGCGGCCTCTTTTAGCCCGAAAGTACCACCACCAGACGGGCAGGGGCTATATCGCGTGCTGTATACTGTATCTAGCTCTTCTATACAAGGACACACGGTATGAACAAGCGCCGAACTCATCATAGGTTCCCGCTCTCAAAAGGAGTGATGGCTGGTTTGCTGCTCAGCAGCGTGCTGGCAACGGAGACGCTGATGGCGTGCGCCACGTTGAATCGGCCATCTGGTATCACTCCCCAGCCCAGCCCTTCCACCGCTGCGACTTCGAGCGGGCCGATAGGCGTCTGGCTCACAACGGCGGATAGGCAGTATCTGCTGGCTGAGCAACCAGGGCTACCCGTGAATGCAGATAGCGTAGACTGTGCCTGGCCGGTCATTTGCGTGAATGATGCGGTCTCTTACCAGCAGATGGTGGGCTTTGGCGCTTCTCTGACCGATACCTCGTCGTATCTCATTGCCCATAGCTCGCCCGCAATCAGCCAGGAGATCATGCAGCGCATGTTTGACCCTCACCAGGGGATTGGGATCAGCTTCCTGCGCCAGCCGATGGGTGCGTCTGATTTTTCCGCACAGCCCTTCTGGACCTATGATGACCTCCCGTCGGCTGCCTGCCCAACCATGATGGTTGATCCTGAACTTGTCTGTTTTTCGTTAGAGAAAGATCGAACAACACTGGCCCTGCTCCAGCAGGCGCTGCGCCTGAATCCGCAGATCAACATACTGAGTTCTCCCTGGTCGCCGCCCGCCTGGATGAAGGCTACGAACTCGCTCACGGGTGACAACGCCAGCGATGGTGGCGTCTTGCTCAGCGGCAGCATCGAGGGTAAGCCGGTGTATCTGATCTATGCCAATTACTTTATCAAGTACATTCAAGCCTACCAGGCGCAGGGTATCCCGATCTACGCGCTGACCGTGCAGAATGAGCCAGGGGCCGCGCTGGCGGATAATCCGGGCATGAACTTTCACCCCAGTGATCAGGTAACGTTTCTCCAGAATTATCTTGTGCCCGCGCTGCACCAGGCGCGCCTCAATCCCAAGATTCTGATCTATGACTGGAACTATGATCACGATAACCCGATCTATTCGTATGATGCTTTTTACAACACCTTTCAGCAGGTCAATACGGCTGATTTGCTGATCGCTGGCACCTCCGTTCACTGCTATGGCGCGCTTAACGATTTGATGCCTCTGCCCTCGCCAGACCGGGTCATCGGTGATCTCTACGAAACGGAGTGTTCACCTAACACGCTCAATAGCACCTATGCGGCGCGTCCAGAGAATCCGCTCGCTCCCCTTGATCTGGTAATTGATGGCATCCGTGATGGCTCGAAAACGATTGTGATGTGGAATATTGCTGAGGACCAGAATCATGGGCCGCGTCCCCAGGGCAAACGCGGCTGCCTCTGCACGCCGCTGGTGACGGTAGAGACGGGGAGCGATGGCGTGCCGACGGGGAAGATCACCTACAACATCGAGTATTACACGTTGGGGCAGGTAAGTAAGTTTGTCGTACCGGGGGCTTCGTATATCTCGTCGCCAACCTATGATAGTCATCACTTGAAGGATGTGGCCTTCAAGAACCCGGATGGCTCTATCGTGCTGATTGTCCACAACACGGACCCTGCCGCCCAGAGCTTCAAGGTACTGTGGAAGGGGCAATCCTTCGTCTATACGCTGCCAGGGGGTGCGGCGGCCACCTTCACCTGGCCCGCGAAGCTGCCGGGCAAAAGTGTGTCGCTTCAGCAGCCGAATGAGGGCGTGCCTCAAGGGCTGCCACTATCTAGAGTGCCTGATATCTGGTCAAAGAGGGAAGGGATTTTCTTTATTCCAGTTCGGTGAGGCCCAGGCGCTGGATGACCGTGCTTTCAAAGCCGACATCAACAGCCAGGCGACTGCCGCGCGCGGCGTGCGCCGAGAGCCGGTCGCAGCGTTGATTTTCGACGTTGCCTGCATGCCCTTTGATCCAGAAGAAAGAAACCTGATGCTCGGCGCACAGGTCAAGCAGTCTTTCCCAGAGATCGGCGTCTGCCACGACGGCGCCAGTGCCATTGCGTTTCCAGTTCTTCTCACGCCACTGCCGTGCCTGCCCGTTTTCCATCGCGTTGACGATCATCAGTGAGTCGGTGTAGAGATGGACAATGCCTGGCTCCCTCAGCTTCTTCAACGCCTTGATCACTGCCATCATCTCCATACGGGCATTGTTCGTCAGGCGAAAGCCGCCAGCGATCTCTTCGCGCTGCAAGCCGGTCAGCAGCACGGCGGCATAGCCACCAGGGCCAGGGCTGCCCAGGCAGGCGCCATCGGTGTAGATACGCACCACTTTGCGTCCGCCGCTGAGGTCGGCTTCGGGCGTGCCTTCCAGGTCATCGGTCTGGCGCGTGACGCGCTCCTGCCAGCAGACCTGGGCAGACCTGGCATAGATGCGGTGCATTTCATGCCAGGTGGGCACTTCCTCGATGCGCCAGTAGCGGGCATCGAGGCTCTCGTGCGAGATTTGGAGGGTGCCGCCGCTGACTTCACAGAGATAGACGATGGAAACGGCGGTGTGCAAGCCATATCCAGCCGACGGCAGGCGGGTGAAGACATTGACCAATTGCAGCGCGCGCGCCTCCAGGCCCGTCTCTTCCTTCACCTCTCGTGTGGCTGCCTCAGCCGGGGTTTCGCTGGGATCGACCCAGCCACAGGGCAGACACCAGCGCCCATCATCCGCCCGGCGCACCAACAAAATATGCCCCATTTCATCAAAGATCGCGCCAGCCGCGCCCACCTTGGGGGTGATATAGCCAAGCTCCACAGAGAGCCGCTCGCGCACCTCCGCCGGAGGGAGATCGAGCGCCTGACCGTAACACTGGCTGGCAATTTCCAGGAGGCGCTCGTAGCGTTCCCGATCATAGGGATCAGTTGAAAAGTTGAGGCCATTACGGGCGATAGTCTGTAACTCATCAAGCAAGGGCAATATATCCATCGATCAGATCGTTCTCCCAACGCGCAAGGTTTCCACTGCCAGCCCAAAGTTCACCTGCCCGCTCAGTTTATCACGCGAGAGGCGCTGAGTGACCATGGCATCGATGCGCCGGGCCGAGCGAATGGCGGGCAAGAGTTCGAGCGCGCCATTGACAAAGACCGTGAACGAGCGCCCGTTATCGCGCAGGCGCAGGCGCAGGTCGGGACGGTCGCGTACAGCCTGAGCGTCCTCCACCACTGCGCCCTCGATGTAGAAGCGCGGCTCTGGATTGCCTGGTCCGGTCGGCGTAAGCAGGTCTAGCGCCGCCCAGCATTCTGGCGTGCCCAGAGAGCGCCCTGGCCGCCGAAGCTGCGCCTCGCACGGCTCGCGCGGCGGCGCGCCCAGTGGATGCGTCTGCACATCCTCCAGCAGCCCTTGCTTGAGGAGGTCCAGGCGCTCGCCGGCCAGGGTGAAGCCTGCCGCCGGGGCATGGCCGCCCAGCTTGAGGAAGAGGCCCACGCCGTCGAGATAGCTGTAGCGCGCATTGACGCGCCGCAGCATGGCGATCAGATCGCCCACGCCGCCGCTGCGCCCGGAGCCACGCCACCAGATCTGGCGAATAAATTCGGCGCTAAGGGTTGCGCCGCCAGGTCGCTCTTCAGCGACTCCCTCTTCTCCATCGGGCCGCGCGCTCCTGGCAGCGGATTCATTCGTCGATGGGGTCGTTTCGCCAGAGAGGCAGATAGTGGGACGTTGATAGCGCCGGGCCAGCCGCCCGGCCAGCAGGCCGACAATCCCGGCGGGCCAGCTTTCGCGCGCCAGCACCAGGACGGGCGGGAGGTCGCCCTGGCGGTCCAGTTCGGCCACCAGTTCGGCTTCGGCCTCTTCCAGACTGAGGCGCTCGCGGCTCTGGCGCTCCTGGTTGGCGCGGTCCAGCAAGACGACCTGCTGGCGCACGAGATCGTCATCTTCGCAGAGCAGGCACTCTAAGACATCATCGGGGCGCATCTCGCTCAGGCGGCCAGCGGCATTCAGGCGCGGCCCCAGGCGAAAGCCGATATGGCGGGCATCCAGATAGGGGCGCATCTCGGCAGCGAGGCCGACGGCCTCCATCATCACCTTGAGAGCCGGGCGCGCCCGCCCGCAGCGCAGCGCCATGATACCCGCTCGCGCCAGCAGCCAGACCTCTGTGCCCGGAACCATCGGCGTCACATCGGCCACGCTGCCAATTGCCACCAGATCAAGCAGACCAGGAAGATGTCGGAACCAGCGGTCATCACTATCCATACAGAGCGCCTGGCAGAGTTTCCAGGCGACGCCCACGCCGGTCAGCCCTTCGCCGGGATAGGCGCCGACGTGCGGGTTAATTACGGCGACGGCCTGGGGCAAGTCCTTCGGCAGAGTATGGTGATCGGTGATAATGACATCCAGCCCCTGCTCTTGCGCCTCAGCCACCTGGGCGGCGTCGCTGGTGCCGGAATCGACGGTGATGAGCAGCTTGCAGCCTTCGGCCAGCCCGCGCTCGATGGCGGCTTTGTTGAGGCCGTAGCCATGCTCCAGCCGATGGGGCACAAAAGCATGCACGTCCGCGCCGATCAGCCGGAAGAACGAGACGAGCAGGGTCATCGATGTCAGCCCATCGGCGTCATAATCGCCGGAGATGATGATCGATTCGTGCGCCGCGAGCGCCTGGCGAATGCGCTCCACTGCTTTGGGCATCGTCGCCAGCTTATGCGGATCAGGCAGATGCAGTTTCTCGATCCAGTCGCGCGCTTGCGCAGGGGTCGGCGGCCAGGGCAGCGTTGCGATGGCATCCACTGCCGCCGCGCTCGCCAGCAATTGCGCCACTGCCTCTGCGCTCGTCAGGCCGCGATTGGCGAGCAGTTGGGCCAGCAGCCGCTGCGCGTCTGGATTGCCCTCCACGCCGCGCAGCTTCAAGCTCAGCGGGAGCAGGGCTTCTAAGGCTGGCACACCCAGGGAGGGATGCAGCGGCACATCACCCTCCGGGAGCCGCCATTCGTCAACGGCGCCCTTTGAGATCGTGATTGGACTGCCAGGTGGCTCATCTGGCGGCTGCTGGGACAATGCCATGCTGCATCCCTCCTAAATAAGAGAACACTATGGTGGGTATCTATTTATGCGGCTTAAAGGCGGTAATGCGCCAGGCAGCATTTGTGCCAGAGACACGAAGATGGGCTTCGTGCCGCTGGCTCCAGACGCGAGATCATTCTTCAGCTATACGCGCGCCATTGTCGAGCGTTTGCTGGCTTCGAGCTGGTTTTTGACAATCTGGCCGGCTTTCATAATCAGGTCCAGCTTGCCAGCATCTTCGACAATTTCAATCGTCGCCAGCGGGTCGCCGTCGAGCAGGAGCAGGTCGGCCAGCTTGCCCTCTTCCAGCGTGCCAAGCTCTTTATCCAGATGCAGCAGCTTTGCTGCCTCGCTGGTGCTGGCAAGCAGAGACTGCATGGGCGTCATGCCATGTTCGACCATCAGCCCCAACTCGCGGGCGTTGCGCCCATGCGGTCCGACGCCGGTATCGGTGCCCATTGCAATCTTCACCCCGGCCTGCACGGCCTTGCGGAAGCTGGCCTGATGGTCCGCCGCGACCATACGCGCCTTCTCGACTGCCCAGGGTGGCATCGCATTGGGATTGGCTTCGGCCTCGGCAATGACATCCAGCGGCGCTACCAGCGTGGGCACGAGATAGACGCCTTGCTTGATCATCATCTCGATGGCCTCATCATCCAGCCAGATGCCATGCTCAATCGAGGCGATCCCGGCGCGCAGGGCATTCTTGATGCCCTGGGTAGACTGCGCGTGGGCCATGCAGCGTTTATGCTGCATGGCTGCCTCGTAGACGGCAGCCGAGATCTCCTCCACCGTGAGTTGCGGCGAGGAGGGCGCGTCGCCGAGCGAGAGGACGCCGCCGCTGGTGCAGAGTTTGACCCAATCGGCTCCGGCGCGCAGAATCTCGCGGGTCTTCTTGCGCACTTCATCCACACCATCCACGACGCCATGCGGCACATCGGGATAGTTTCCCAGGCGCAGATCGAGGCAGCAGGGCATGTAGCCATCGCCATGCCCGCCGGTCTGGGAGATGATCGTGACGGCTACCAGCATGCGCGGCCCAGGGAAGAGGCCGCGCTCGACGGCCAACTTGACGCCTGCCGGTGTGCCCCCCGCGTCGCGCACCGTCGTGATGCCGCCCTCCAGCGTGGCGCGGCAGTTGGGTACGGCGTGCATGATATTCAGGGAGGGCGGCGTTGTCATCCGGCGCATCAGATTAAAGCCGGATTGAAAGCCAATGTGGACGTGGCAATCAATCAGACCTGGGATAAGCGCCTTGCCTGGCGCCTCAATCACCGTCGCATTGGCGGGAATCGAGACTGAGGCGCGCGGGCCAATGGCGCGAATGCGGGCGCCCTCGATCACGATGGCCGCGTTCTCAATGGGATCATGGCCTGTCCCATCGATCAGGGTTGCGCCAAGAATCGCGGTTGGCACAGATGGAAGAGAAGACATCGCGTGGTTCCTTTCTGTGTTTGGAGGTGTGTTGCCAGCATATCACAGAAAGGCTCAGAAACGTAGAGCCTGGATTTGCTAAGCTGAGGCAGAACAAGCGGTGGCTGCTAGTTAATACTACTCTGTTAGTTTCTCCGAGGACGAAAGGCTTTGACTTGCTCGGTTTCGATCAACCATAAAACGAGATCCTGGAAGTGCAGGACCAGCACCTGCCGGTGGCAGGCGGGCAGACTGATCGGTCGCGCTGAGGGGAAAAGCCGCTCCAGCCTCTGGAGCGGCAGTAGCTTCGTGCCCCAAGGACTGGAGCATCAGGAAGGTGTAGGCCAGCATGACCATCGCCAGGTGCCGATGCAGTCCCTCCCAACGGCGTCCCTGAAAGTGGTCCAGGCCGCATTCCCCCTTGGCATCTTCATAAAACTGTTCAATCGGCCAGCGCAGATGCGCCAGTTCGACCAAGCGCTCCAGTGGTGTCTCGGCAGGCAAGGAACTAAAGAACCATTTGGGCTCGCCCGCTTCGCCTGGGAGCGGGCGTTCCCCTATCAGCCAGCCTTCTGGACCAGTCCAACTGCGCCCGTGCGTTTCGCTGTGGCGTGCACAGCCCGTTCCAGCGTGAACGCGCAGCGCCAGAAACTGTTTGCGCAAGGGGCCTTGGCTGCCTTCGCGCCACTCCACCGTTTGCCAGGCTTCCTCAGGTTGGGCTGTGGTAACCGCCTGGACGTCGTGGCGTGGGGCCGGGCGCGGCTTCTTGGGCTGGCCTCGCTTGCGGGCAGGCGGCTGAGCCTGGATGGTCGCTCCCTCGCGCATCTCGTCGAGCAGACGCACGCCGAAGTCGGAGGCGACCGCACAGACATACCGCAGTCCGCGCTCATCCAAGGCGCGCAGGAAACTCGGGATGCCGTAGCCGACATCCGTCACGACCGTCGCGAAGGGCACGCCCCAAGCGCTGGCCTGATCCAGCAACTGCACAGCCAGGTCCGGTTTGGAGGCAAAGGTGATCCCTTCGGGGACGCGGCAGCGGTGACAGCGGGCAGGATCTTCGGTCCAGACCTCGGGCAAATACAGGCGCGAACTGATGGGCCAATGCAACGGCTGGCTGGTGGTGGAATCATCCACCACATACTGGGCACTCACGACAATTTGGCAGTTGCCTTGCTTGCCCAGCGTGCCCGAGTATTGATGCTGGACCCCCACCGACGCCTTCCCTTGCTTCGGCAGGCCCGTATCGTCCAGCACCAACACGCCGTTCGCCGGACTACGGTCCACCAGCAGCCGCACGCGCTGCTCATCGAGGGCCAG
>JBJKSJ010000321.1:0-8946 GCA_046704085.1 Ktedonobacterales bacterium
ACGTATGCCTGGCGCGCGCCGGTCTACAATTCGGCTAATCCAGGGAGCCTGCTGGATGTCTCCGCGCAGGTGTTGGAGCTTCAACGCGCTGAGAAGGTTGGGCAGGCCGGGCAGATCACCCTGCGCCTCTCGAACGCGGGCGGGCAGTATAACAGCCTCTCCATGCTCGGACTGAATACCAGCGTGGCGCTGGCCGAAGGCTACCACGATCCCAGCAGCGGCGCGCCCAGCAGCATCTCTGTCGGCGTCTATTACGTAGATCGCACGCAATATCTGCGCGCGCCCGATCACAATGAACTGCTGATCGTAGCACGCGACGCGACCAAGCGGCTGGACCTCGACGCGCGCCTGCAAACGTCCTATACCAGCCAGACACTCGCCTGGCTGCTGACCGAACTGGCCGCCCGCGCTGGACTCTTTGCCGTCAGCATCCCGGCCACCAGCCAGTTCAGTCAGGTTGTGCCGATCTTTGTGATCCCCTCCGGCCAGAGCCTGCGGCGGGCGCTGAACGAACTCTGCGCGATCTACGCGGTGTATTACTTCCTCGACCAGACGGAAACGCTGCAATTCCGCGAACTGAGCGCCTCGGATACGCCGGTCTGGACGTATCAGCCGGAGATCGAGACGCTGACGCTGGGCAGCGACGATCTGCGCGCCAATCATGTCCTCGTCACCGGGCGCGCCGCCAGCGGGGCGCTGGTCTTTGGCGAAAGCTATGACTTCGCGCATCTCGGCCAGGTCGGCCAGGAGCGCCCGCTGTATCACACCGATCCCCGGCTGACCACCAGCGCCCAGGCGGCGCTGAAAGCGTCTTTTCTGCTGGCCGACGAGCAGCGCGCCGGGGCGCATCACAGCGTCAGCGTGCCCGCGCATCCGGGGCTGCAACTGCTGGATGTTGTCACCCTCACCGATCAAGCCGCGCCGACGGGCACGGGCCAATCCAAGAACGCGCGCATCAGCGCGCTGAGCGTGAAGTATACGCCGCAGCAGGCGCTCTTCGACATGACGCTGATGCTGGAGCAGCCGTAGGCGGGCGGGAACGATTCGGCCTAAGGGCCGCCAGCCCGTCGGCGATTAAAATCGCCGCTACGGGCCTGGCGGCCATCAAGTCCCAGAGGGACTTTCTGGCGGAACGCCCTTAGCGGCGAATTCATTCGCCGCCTATCTCACACAAAAACTGTGGCGCGCTTCCTCGCGGGGGCTTGCCACTTTTGCTATACTGTGGATGAGAATACAACCCGACACGATCCGCCCCTGGATATATGAGGAGGCGCCCGCCATGAACGAAGAGCGACCCACGCATCCCGGCCTGGAATTTACCGAAGAAGATATTGCCTCGCTGCGCCAGCGGTACACTGCCCAGGACGTTGTGCAGCTTTTTGGGCTGCTAGGGCTGCCCGTGTGTGATGATCCGGTGATCATCGCGCAGGTGGCCGCGCGCGACAAGGCCCGGCGCGAGCAAGACAGCCTGAGCAATAACCCGGCCATGCGGCAGCAGGCTGCGCTCTGGCTGACGGCTTATCAACTCACCGATCATCCGGGCAGCCGCCGCGAACTGCTGCTGATCACGCAGGAAGAGGCCAATCACATGCTCGCCTTCCGCCTGGAGCGCCAGGGCCAGGCAGACAAGCTCTACGGGCCGGAGATCCGCGACGACCTGAAAGCCGCCGCGATTCGCGGCTTCGCGCTGAGCGATGATCTGGCCGAGCGGTTTCTGCGCGCCTTCGAGCATGGCTGCAACCTGCGTTTTGGGGCCAGGGTGCCACTCGTTCTGCGCAGCTTTGACGTGCGCGCCTCTGCCGAGCAGACCTTTGGCGCGACGCTGACAACCTTGCTTCCGCCAGTCTCCAAGCCCGCCGCAGAGCGCCCGCGCATCTCCCCATCGACCGAGCCGATGCGCGCCGTGCGGCTCAAGGCGCCCTCTGCCGAGATCAGCCTGCCCTCGACAGAGGCGGGTCCGCCCCCCACGTTCAGAGCGCCCAAGCCCCCCGCGCCCAGCGCGCCCGCGCCCGGTGAGCGACGGCCATCGGGGGTGATGCTGATGCCGGGCAACGCCATTGCCCGGCTGATCGTGACCCAGGAGGACGGGCAAGCGAGCGAGTGCGAACTGACCCAGCCGACGACCTCGATTGGTCGCACGCCCGAAAGCGACATTTTTCTGAAAGAGGACCGGCGGGTTTCGCGCCAGCACGCGGTCATTCACCGCCCGCCGACGGCTTTTATCCTGACCGATCTGAACAGCGCCAACGGCACGTTTCTCAATGGCACGATGCTCACCGAGCCAGCCGTGCTGCATCCAGGCGACCGGATTCGCGTCGGCCACACTGATCTGCTCTTTCTGATGGAAGCCCTGACGAATCACCACCGTCAGTGAATCTGTGGTATGCTGGCACGAAGATTCTTTCGCAGTACGGGCAGGCTATGGCCGAAGAGCAGCTTCCAGCAGACGACCCCTTGACGGGGCTATCGCTGCAACCAGAAACGCCGACAGGCGACGAAGCGCCGCATGCGCCGACCAGCGCCGAGGAACTGGCGGCTGAATCTCTGCGCCTGCGGCAGCGCCTGGTCGAGCAACTCAAGGCGCGCGATGTGCTGCACAGCGCGGCGTTGGAGGAGGCGCTGCTGCGCGTCCCCCGCGAGGCGTTTCTGCCCGATCTTGTCAGGCGCGAGGGTCTGGAACCGATCTACGCCGACGAGGCGATCATCACCAAACGCACCAGCCAGGGCGCGCCGCTCAGTTCGTCCTCGGCGCCGTCGATGATGGCAATCATGCTGGAGCAGCTTGATCTGCGCCCTGGGCTGCGTGTGCTGGAGATCGGCGCGGGGACGGGCTATAACGCCGCGCTGCTCGCCGAACTGGTGGGCGATACCGCTGACGTCGTCACCCTCGACATCGATGCCGAGGTCGTCGAGCAGGCGCGGCAGAACCTTGCCGAGGCGGGCTACGCGCAGATCACCGTTCTCTGCGCCGATGGAGCCGATGGCGCGCCAGAACTGGCCCCCTTTGACCGCATCGAATTGACCGTTGCCGCCGATGATATTGCGCCGGCCTGGATCGAGCAACTGGCCCTGGGCGGGCGGCTGGTGCTGCCGCTGGAGATTCACCGGCACCAGCGCGGCCAGCTTTCGCTGGCCCTGGTCAGGCACGAGGAGTATCTGGAAAGCGTCGCAGTGGCCCAGGCGTTCTTTATTCCGCTGCGCGGCGATCAGGCCATGACCGTGACGCGCACCGCGCCGCTGGCCGTTGTGACGACGCAGGACCACCACCACCGCTGGGAACTTAACCTCTATGGCGCGCCGCTGAGCGGCTCCGCCGACATTCGCCGCGATGCCTTGCGTCTGCTGAGCGGTCCGTATGAGACCCGCGACCTGCATCTGAATGGCGCGGCCCGCGCGCTGCTGGCCTATCTGGAACTACGCTATGGGGAGGAAGAAGCGATCTATGCCTGGTCGGGCAACGCGAACTGGGGATTCGAGGGCTGGGCCGGTGGGCTTTTCTTCCATCCGGCGCGAGCGCAGAGCGGTGGCCTGCCTTTTGCGCAGCGCTCAGGCCGCTTCAGCCAGCAGCCTGGTATAGCCTTGCTGCGCGCCGCCAGCAGCGCCCCTGATGACGCCGGGCTGGAGCGAGCGATCCTCTATGGCAACGCAGGCACGCTGCGGCGGCTCCAGAACATTATCCGCGAATGGACACGCCTCAAGTGCCCTGATCTGGCGGCTCTGCGCGTGCGCGCCTATCCGCAGGGCACGGCCCCAGCGCCAGCCTCCGATGAATGGCTGATCAGCAAACGATCCAGCCAACTGCTGCTCTCCTTCCAGGAGGGCGCGGGCGGTTAGCCCAGGTCAATCGGCTCCGGCAGGGGGGTGAAATGGAAGTCGGGTTGGGATTGATAGGCGGAGCCACGCCGGTCGATATAATAGGCGCTGTGTTCGACCTCTTTGGCCTTTTTCTTGACCTCGGCGGCCACGCGGCTGACTTCTTCGATGCTGTGTATCGGGCGGTACTGATTGGTCACGACGCCGATTGATAGGCCCACGAGTGGGTAGAGGCAGGCATTGCCGCGCCGATCAGAGGAGACCATGGCGCCGCGCAGGCGGTCCTCTTCGTTATAGAACCTGGGGCTGGAGCGATCAAAGGCCGACATCAGCGCCTCGCAGATGGGCACGGCGCGGTCGGGAGTCGTCGCCACGACAAAATCATCACCGCCGACGTGACCGACAAAATCGGTTTCATTGCCCAGCCGCCGCACGAACTCCAGGCTGATGCGGGCCACGACGCGAATCATCTCGTTGCCACGTAAAAAGCCATAGGCGTCGTTGTAGGCTTTGAAGTTGTTGAGATCGAGATAGAGCAGGCTCCAGGGCGCGCCCTGCTCTAGCATCGCCAGAATGGCGCGCTCCACCTGGACGCCGCCAGGCAGGCCGGTGAGCGGGTGCAGCCAGTTTTCCTGCACATGGCGAAGCTGGGTGCGAATGCGCGCCAGCAGTTCATCGTTATTAAAGGGCTTGGTAAGATAATCATCGACTCGGTGTTCAAAGGCGCGGACTTTATCGGCGGTATCATGCCGGGCGCTGAGCATAATGACCGGGATATGGGCAGTCTTCAGGTTGGCGCGCAGCGCCTTGACTACCTCAAAGCCATCCATACCGGGCAGCATAATATCCAGAATGACCAGATGTGGTGTCTCGCGTAAAGCAATATGCACTGCCTCTTCGCCGGTATGAGCGATGATCGGCGTATAGCCTTCAAAGCTCAAGGTTTCGCGTAACAGCCCGGCAATGAGAGGCTCATCCTCAACGACTAAAATAATTGCCATGCCGGATTCCTCAATCCGTTTCTTGAGATGCCTGCGGAATGCAGCTATAGAGCATGATACACCCTCTAGCAAGCCCCCTGACAACATTTTTCCTGGGTTGCTCTGAACTGCCTCACCGTTTCCATTATAGAATATCGAGCCGTTCTCGTCTAGCAAAGAGGCCAGCGGCTGGCGGCGTTCCGCCACAAAACCCGCCTGGGCGGGTTCAGGGACGAAGCCGGGGCTGGTGGTCTATTCACCTGCCTGGCAGGTTCTGATCGGCCCGCGTGCTGGAGCGTTGGGCGCGGATGATGGCCGCTGGCTGATCCAGAAAGGCATCGCGCACGCGCTCGGCATGCTTGGGGAGGGTGTTGGGGGGCAGCGCGTCTGGCGCGAAATAGCGGCTCTCGACGGTTTCTTCAGTCTCGGTCAGCGCGCCGCCCTCCACATGGCAGAGAAACGTGAGGACCACCTCTTGCTTTTGGGGCTTGGAATAGACGCCGACCAATCGCCCCACGCGCACCTGTAGGCCCGTTTCTTCCAGCACCTCGCGGCGCAGGGCTTCATCGACTGTTTCGCCCAGTTCCATGCCACCGCCGGGCAGGTTCCACCAGTCAATGTCGCGGCGGCGGCCCAGCAGGACTTTGCCATCCTGGATAATAACGCCAAAGACGCCGATCCGAAATTGCGCCTTGGATGACGCGGCATCCAACGTCTCTATGTCTCGCATGGTGTCTGCCTTTCCGTCATGGATCGCTAGCTCTCAACTTGCGTGTCCTTCCACACTCCAGTATAATATGGAGCGCAGAAGTATCGCCAGGGGCGCGCAGAGCATTTGCGCGAGCGCCCCCTGGCCGGAAGCGGCAGTGCCCTCAGGGGCGCTTTGCCACCAATCCCTCTGGCCCGCCAGCAGCCAGCGCCGCTGAGCGGCCTCTTGCGAGCGCAGGAAAGCAACAGGCATATGGCGACAACACAAGCTCCACGCATCGTCAGTCGCAGGCGCGCAGGCGCCAAAGCCGCGCCCCCCAAAGGCGGAAATCGTTACCGGCGCTATTTGAAGCACCCGTTCCACTCGCTCTGGGGTCTTTAGAGTTCGGTCAAGACGGCGATTGTGATGATTTCCCTGATTACCGTGATCTGTATCATCGGCATCATTGTTATTCAAGCCCCGGTGGAGATTACGTCTTCGCCCAGCGACTTCGCCCTCTGGGTGAGCCAGGATATGGTCAGTAAATACGGCCAGACCTGGACGAATATCTTTTACAGCCTGGGCTTCTTCACCATCTTCTCCACATGGTATTTTCGCACCTTGATGGCGCTGCTGGCGATCAGCGTGACCTGCGGCGGGATCATTCAGCGGGCGCCGGGCATCTGGCACAACTTCCGGCACCCGGCGGTGCGCACGAACGAGCGCTTCTATCAAAACGCGCTGGCGCGCAAAGAGTTCGATACCCGCCAGGATGTGGAGGGGGTGCGGCGCTTCTTCCGCAAGAAGCATTACCGGCTGCTGGTCAAAGAGGGCAGCAGCGGCAATGGTGTGACCTATCTGTATGCCTATAAGAATAGCTGGGCCACGCTCTCCACGTTTGTCTTCCACACCTGCCTGGTGCTGCTCATGCTTGCCACCGTGGTGACTGACTGGCAGGGCTTTGGCAGCAACAGCATGGCCGAGCATATCCTGCCCAGGCCCATTTATGACTATCTGCAAAACCTGGCAGGATTCAGCTATACGCAGCCGCTGCCCGATGGCGAGTCTGGTGTCGTCTATCCCATCGGCACAGCGCACAATATCGAGTATCGCGCCGATCAGTTCGTCGCCAATTTTGATCCGGTCAATGGGCAGCCAACTGACTTCTACACCGATCTGACGCTCTTTCAGGATGGCAAACAGGTCGCCCAGCAGCGTATCCGCGTCAACAACCCGCTAACCTATCAGGGTGTCACCTTCCACCAGGCATCGTTCACGATGTACGTCTGGCTGACGATCAAAGATGACAAGGGCAACGTTATCTTTAACCAGAAGCCCGTGCTGGACCAACAGTTGAACAATGTCAACCCGAACACAGGTAACAGCGTGCCCGTCAATCTGGCAGAAGACATCGCGCTGCCCAACATCCAGCAGGCGATGAGCGTTTCGGCCAGCTTCATCGAGGGCGCCTGGTTTGTCTCGATCAGCGGCAGCGACGCCAAGGGGCACCCGACCTTCTGCGGCCTGGCGCCCGAAGGGCAGAGCTTCCAACTCTACGATCTCTCGCAGAGCGACCTCTCCTGCTCGCAAGTGCTGGTGCCGCTGGTGGAAGCCTTGCAGTCCCACAATGAGAGCAGCCTCCAGAGCCTTATTCAGCAGCACAACATCAAGCAGAATGGCTGGGCGATGAACGTCAAGCAGGTCAAGCGCGGGACGGTGCTGCTCATCACCAAAGATTCTGGTTCGCCGCTGATCTGGCCGATCTCGGCACTGCTGATCCTGAGCCTGTGCGTGACGTTCTACTTTCCGCAGCGGCGCGTCTGGATTCGCTTCCGCGATGGGCATGTGCAGTTTGCCGGGCTGAAGGAGCATTTCATCAACGTGCAGCGCGACTTCAACACCCTGGCGGTTGAACTGAGCGCCCTGGACGCCAGGAAGGGCGGGACGACCAGCCGCGAGCGTCTGAAAGACCCGCCAGGGGCTAAAGTCGGGAGCAAGCTGAGCGCCAGCAAGTCGGCTCAATCTGGCAAGCTTCAATCTGCCAGGCTCGCCAAAGCTGAAGAAGCTGAGGAAGCCGAAGCGATGCTGGCGGCGGAAGCCGAGGCCGAAGCTGATGAAGTAGAGGCGACTGAGATGCTGGATGAGGCCGAGGAAAGCAGCGTCAATACCGTTGTAGAATCCAACGAAGCGTCTTCGCCCACAGCCACCGAGGAGAAAAAAGAGGTGACGGCTGGCGATTAATTCGCCAGTTTATCATCGCTGGAGCCTGCCTCTGTGACGCCGCGCCCCATCCATCCTGCAACGCAAACATCGACGCTTGATAGACCTCTGGCTGGCATGGTACAATTGGGCGAAGATGAAGAGTAGGCGCAGCAAGCCCAAGGTTGATTTCGATCAGCCGCTCAAAGCTATCTTTGAGGCGGACCCTGAAGGTGTCCTCAAGCTGCTCGCGCAGCAGGCCACCTGGGTGCGAAGCCGCTCGCCAGAATTGCCCGCCAAACGTCGCCAGGCTGATCTGGTGTGGGAGATTCGGCTCTCCAATGGGAGGCATATCCTCCTGCATATCGAACTGCAAACCAGGGTGGAAGAATACATCGGCGAGCGATTGGCCGAATATTCGCTGCGCCTGTGGCTGCGGGACCGCTTACCGATTCGTACCATCGTGATCTTCTTCCGGCCAGGGGGAACGCTGCCAACGTCGCCGTTTAATTGGAGTTGGGACGAGCAGGGAGGCTATGGGTATCCATTTGAGGTTATCCGGTTATGGGAGTTTCAGCCAGAACAGATTTTAGGGACCGATCACTATGCGCTCTGGCCGCTGGCTGGAGTCATGGGAGCAGATGTCACCAAAGATACGTTTGAGCGCGCGGCCCAGCAGATGATCCGCGCGCCCGTGCCTCATCAGCAGGTCGCCGAACTGGTCGGCGAACTGGCAGCTATTGGCGGGCTGCGCCTGCCCCTGGCAGACTTTCTTGATGTGCTACGGAGGAATCCTGTGATCGAAGACTTGCTGAGAGAGTCCAGTTTCACTGAACTGGTCGCCGAAGTCCTGCGCCCTGAAATCAAAGCCGAGGCTCTTGCCGAGGGCCGCGCTGAGGGCCGCGTTGAGGGCCGCGTTGAGGGCCGCGTTGAGGGCCGCGCTGAGGGCCGCATTGAGGGCCGCGCTGAGGCTGCACGCGATCTGGCAAAGGCGGCTCTGGCAGAACGTTTCAAGCCGGTGCCAGCCGACCTTCTGGCAGCGATCAACACGGCGGATGAAGAGACGCTCAGGGCCATTGTCATCCACAGCAGCGAGAGCGTGGAAGACGTGCGTGCCCGGCTGGGACTCAGTGGGCAGTAATCGATAGCTCGTTCAGGAGGCGGGGGGGGCTGCCCGCCACCCCCCCCGCTGTTTTATTAAAAAAACATATTAAAAAGGTAGCTTTTAGAAGATAAAAAAACAACAACCAATAACACAAAAAATTA
>JBJKSJ010000322.1:0-4429 GCA_046704085.1 Ktedonobacterales bacterium
GCCCGCTACCTCACCTCGGCCAGCAGCCGCGCGAACTCGGCCAGGGCGGCGGCCTCGCCGATGCGCGCGGCCAGCGCCAGAGAGAGCCGCCGCAGTTCAGCCCCCTGGGCCACCAGCAGCGCCTGGCGCGTCAGCCGCGTCAGGCTGCTGGCGGGCGCTTCCACGATCCGCCGCGTCACTTCTAACTCCGTCAGGATGAACCAGCAGAGCCGCGCCGCGCTGACGCTGGTCGCGGCGACCTCCGCGCTGGCGCTGCGCTCGGCGGGCGGCGTCCTCTGGTATGTGGCGCTCTTCTTTTTGCTGGATAACCTGATCGTCTTCTTCCTGGGCGCCTTCCTGCCGCTGGGCTTCACCGATGGAGTCCTGCCGATGAGCCACCTGCTGACACAAAGAGACCAGAAGCGTTTCAGCAAAACGTTCATAGAGCAGGCTCTTTTCCAGGTTTTGCACGACATGGGCATCACGTGGTTGCATACGCTCTCCTCGGAAATAGTAGAGCCAGAGGTCGAACCCCTTCGTAGTATAAGTGGTATGAAGAGCAAAAACGCGGCAGGGAGCGCCGCTTATTCCTGGGAATAGCTGCGTCCGGAGACAGGTCGAGGGCAACCCGCTTGTCTAGGCGCGCTGCTGAGTGTATACTGAAGGTAACGTTCAGTTATCTGATGGCGGATAATTGGCTACATGAAGGAGACACCAATGGTTGATCCCGCGCCAGACGTCAGCCCCCAGCCAAACATCAGTCCCCAGCTAGAGCCGTCGCATCACTTCCACCGCCGGGGCGTGGCCGGCATCGCTTTGATCCTCACTGGCATCTTCGCGCTCATTGCTGTCTTCACCAGCGCCGATCTCTTTGGTCTGCTCTTCCTTCCGGCCATCGGCCTGATCTTCCTGGCCTGGGGGATCGCTACCCGCCACGCGCGCCCGATTGTGCCGGGCGGCATTCTGCTGGGCATTGGCATCGGCGTCCTGCTCGCGCACTTCTTCACGGCTGCTGGCTTCCACGAGGGCATTTTCCTGCTCTGCACGGGCCTGGGCTTCCTCATCATCACGCCGCTCTCCAGGATGTATACCACGAAAACCGAGCTATGGCCGCTCATTCCTGGCGTCATTCTGGCGGCGCTGAGCATTGTCTTCTTTGTCGGCGGCACGGCGCTGGCGACTGTGGAAATCATCGGCAAGTTCTGGCCTGTGGTTCTCATCGTCATCGGCGCGTATCTCCTCTGGGAGTGGAATCGGCAGAGCAAACGGCAGTAGCCCGGCCAGCGGGACATGGTATAATGGCGGCCAGCATTGCTGAGTTCGGCAGGACTGAAGAGCGAGCAAGTACAGAAGGAGGGGCGCATTCACATGGATGTCACACCGCTGCCACAGCCGTCCGCGCCGCTGTCATCACCAGGATGGGCCGCGCCTGCGCGCCCGGTCGTCCTGCGCACCGAGCGGCTTACCAAGCAGTTTGGCAGGCTCACCGCCGTCCACAACCTCACCCTGGAGGTCTGCCAGGGCGAGGTGTTTGGCTTGCTGGGGCCGAACGGGTCGGGCAAGACGACGACTCTGCGGATGATTCTGGGGCTGATCTGGCCGACGGAAGGGCAGATCAGCCTGTTTGGCACGCAGATGACGAATGACGCCGAGCGCCGGGCTGCGCTGCAACGCATCGGCGCCATTGTCGAGCAACCGGCTTTCTACCCGTATCTGAGCGCGCGCGAGAACCTGCTGGGCGTGGCTGCCTATGCCGGGCTGCCCAATGACGCCGCCACCGAGACGCGCATCGATGAAGTGCTGCTCCAGGTGGGGCTGGCTCCGCGCGCCAGAGATGCCTACAAGAAATACTCGCTGGGCATGAAGCAGCGCCTGGGCATTGCCGCCGCTCTGCTGACCCAGCCTGAACTGCTCATGCTGGACGAACCCACCAACGGGCTGGACCCCGCCGGGATGGTCGAGGTGCGCTGGCTGATCGGCCAGCTTGCGCAGCGTGGGATCACTGTTCTGCTCTCCAGCCATCTGCTCCACGAAGTGCAGCAGGTCTGCACGCGCGTTGCCATCCTCAACCGGGGTGTACTGATCACCCAGGGCGAGGTTGGGCAACTGCTGGCGGCGCAGGGCGGCATCCAGCTTGGCTTCAGCCAACCAGAACTGCTGCCCCAGGCGGCCAGCATCCTGCAAGCTGCCAGGGCACCCTGGCTGCGCAGCATGCGCTATGTGCCGCCGGAGTCTGGCGCGTGGATGCCGCCGGGGGGCTGGCTGCTGCTGGTGGACGCGCCCGTCGAACACGCCGCCGAGGTGAACGCCATCCTGGGCGCGCAGGGCGTCTACGCCGCCGAAGTGCGCCGCCGCGAGGCCAGCCTGGAGCAGTTCTTCCTGGCGCTCACCTCCGGCCAGCCACAGGCGCCGTTTCCGCAGCCCACCATTCCCCGACCCGTGTCCCAGGAATAAGGAGGCCAGCCATGAACCCAGGTATCTCTCAGAACAGCAGCGCCACGCCCAGCGCCAACGATTGGCTCGGCCATACCGCGCGCCTGATCGGCTGGAACCTGCGGCTGGCGCGCCGTCGGCTGATGAGCAAGATTCTGCTCGCGCTGCTGCTGGTGGGTTTTCTGTTGTTGGTCGGCGGGCTGCTGCTGACCTACGTGGTGGTGGACAACATCCCACAGCAGTCCACCTGCGCACCCACCCCGGTTAGCACCAGCCAGCCAACCGGAGTCGGCTCCGGCAGCGACCAGCCCTGCGTCTCCTCGTCCCAGCAAGCGCAGCAGGCACAGCAAGACTTCGCCAATGCTGATCGCGCCTTGCTGACCTTCCCGATGGTGCTTGAGCCAGCGGGGGACTATACGGCCTTTCTGGGCGTCATTCTGCTCTGCATCCTGGCAGGCGCGTTGATTGGCAGCGAGTACAGCTTTGGCACGCAGCGCCTGGCGCTCTCGCGCGGAGTGAGCCGCGCGCAGCTTCTGGCGGCGCAGATTGGGGCGCTCGCCATTCTGGCGTTGGCCGTCGCGGCGGGCATGTTCATCCTTGGCGCGCTGGTCGGACTGACCATTGGCCCGCTGCTGGGCGGCTCCATTCCCAACATTCCGCCCACCGGCTGGCTGGAGATACTGGGGTTCTGGCTGGTCGTCTCACTGCATCTGTTCGCCTACGCGCTCATCGCCCTGTGCCTTGCCACGCTGGGCCGCTCGACGGTGGCGGGCATCGCCGGATCATTGGGCTATCTGCTCTTCGAGACGATTGCCCTGCCCATCATTCTGCTGCTCGCCGCAGCCGCAAGCGGCTCGCTCACAACCAACATCACCAACATCCAGGATGTGTTTCTGGGGCCAAACCTGAGCGGTTTGCAGGCAGGCGTCACACAAACGCCCATCGATCTTGGAGCCGCGAGCAGCGGCAGTGGAACGCCCGGCGATCTGGTCATCGCGCCCGTGCAGGGGCTGCTCGTCTCGCTGCTCTACTGCGCCATCCTCATCGGCCTGAGCTATTGGGCGCTGCGCAAGCGCGACGTGACCAATTGAAGAAGAGCCGTTGGCAAGACGTACTGTCACTCCCGAACGGCGCGGGCTTCGTAAGGGCTGATGGCGGGCAGGCAGTCGAGGAAGGCGGCCAGATACTCCGGGTCGCCCGGACGAAGGGTGATCAGCCCGATAAAGCACATACTCCCATCTGGGAAGAGTTCATATCCCTCGGTATCGTCTTCGGCCCCGAAGGTGAACTGTCGGTCGCGCACGATCAGTTCCTGCTGCAACAGTGCCTTCAACTCTGCGATGGCCTGGGGATCGCCCTCCTCAGAGAGCGTGCCATCGCTGTCCAGCAGCGCGACCACCTGGCCTGTCTGGCGATCATGGATGCGATAGGTGCTGGCAACATTCATCGACGGACCTCTGGCCTTTCCTTGAAAGCAACGCAGGCTCCCTGCTCTGTCCACCTGTGGCCGAGGTATGGTGGGCAGGCGCGGGTCTACGCTCGTAATACGAGCTATTGATAATGTAGCATAGGCGCTGACGCAAATCAAGGAGGCGCATGGCTTGTACCCCCGGCTTCCAGCCGGGGGTACACACGCCGCGTCTGGATGGCAAAATACGTCTGGCCGAGCGCCACAATCTCTTTCGACGGGTCGGCATTCTGCACGATGAGATAGCAGGCATAGCGCGAAAGATATACATCCTCGATGCGCCGCCGCGCTCTGTTGGCGCGCCGCTCCTCAGCCGATGGTATCATATCGTTGGAATCAACGATATGATACTCGACCTCAGCAGGCAGAGAAACCTGGCAGATAAGATAATAACGGGAGCGAGCGAGAGCAGATGAGTAACACAAAGCGACAGCCCCTGGCGGGCGAGGTAGCCATTGTGACAGGAGCCAGTTCGGGGATCGGCGCGGCCACCGCGCGCGAACTGGCCCGGCGCGGCGCGCGCGTCGTGCTGGCCGCGCGGCGCGTGGA
>JBJKSJ010000323.1:0-4870 GCA_046704085.1 Ktedonobacterales bacterium
ATTCCACTGATAGATTTGAAACACTAGAAGCCCACACACTCATGGCCATAGGCTCTGTGGCAAGCGCCCCACATCCATACAGCAGCTAGAGGTCCAGGAGTATTGAATGAAAAAGAACATGCAGAACTCCAGTTGAGAGACAACCGCCATTAGTAAGCGTGGGGTGTGGTGCTATTTGGCAGCAGTCTCTTCTGCTGCTCAGCACCTTACGCCTATACGAAGGATGAAACTGTAATCCTGCCAATGTAGGTGAAAGTCTTATGATTGTGCAGCCGAAAGTTTTGCTGGCTGCAGTTATAAGTCAACGCTGCTGAAGCAGAAAGTCAGCGATGACACCTGGCGAGCGTCCCTATCCCACCAGATCCAGAAGGGATTAATGCCCTCTGGCTCTTGACAGGTCTCTCATCGGGCGGGTAGAATATAGGAGTTCTCTCCTTACTGGGGAACACTCTGCCCCCATCGTCTAGAGGCCTAGGACACCACCCTTTCAAGGTGGCGACGCGGATTCGAATTCCGCTGGGGGTACTCATACGTTTCCCTCTACTCCGACCCCATGCCTGAAGGCCTGTCTTTTACCCACATGTTACACAGTGATAGAGTAGCAGGATGGACAAAAGAGGCGTTGGACCCCAAAAGCTGGGCCAAGCAGACCTTTGGAGGCGTCCACCTGCACGATCTGGGTCGAACAAGACGAGCGGTCAAAGCGGCCATCAACCTGGCAAAGAATCCTTTGGGTTCGTTGCCAGTTCAACAGCGGTTGCGGAAAAATTGAACCATGCTATGCTGTCCTCTCGCTAGTGATGGCTGGTGAGTAGCCACAGTGCCAAACCAGCCCTGCGCGTCCTGGGTGGTGATGGTGCCCCGATGGCCTGCACCAGGACCTCGCGTGTGCGCGCCGAGATACGCCGCAAGAAGGCTTTCAATTTTGAGAAGGCTTCCTCAATCGGACTGAGATCGGGCGAATAGGCGGGCAAGAAGAGGATCTGGCAACCGCGTGCTTCAATGGCTTGGCGCACCCGCACCCCAGTATGCCCACGGAGGGGGCCGAATATGAGGGCAAGGATGGCAATCCCCTCAACGACTGTCAAGGCCGATTTTGAAATATGCCAGAGATGACGAAAAACCTGTGAGCCACTCCCGCTGGCTTGCATCCGTTAAACGGAACGTGGTAGTGCTCCAACAGCAGGGTGATCTTGCCCTCCCTTCTTCTCGGCTGCGGTCGTCCACTCCAACCGATCCTTCATGCGGTAACTGCGCCCGTTGATGGTCAGCACCTCCGCCTGGTGCAGCAAGCGATCTAAGAGCGCGGCGGCGAGGACTTCGCCCCCCGCAACGCGCCCCATTCGGCAAAACTGCGGTTGCTCGTTAAGATGATGGGTCCCTGCTCATAGCGCGCCGTCACCACCTCAAAGAACTGCTGGCTTTGCTGGGCGGAGAGGCGCACATAGCCCATCTCGTCGATCACCAGCACCTGGGGCTGGATGTAGCGGCGCAGGTGCTGGCGCCACGTCACCGTATCCAGGTCCTCCGCCAACTGGCGCAGCGTGACAAAGCGCGCCGAATAGCCGGCTTCCAGCGCCAGATCGGTTAAGGCCAGGGCGAGGTGCGTCTTCCCCACGCCCAGCGGGCCCAACAGCAAAAGGTCGGTAGCCGTCTGGATGCAGCCAAGGCCGGCCAGCTCGCGCACCAGCGGCTCGGAGAGGGTCGGTTGAGAGGTAAAGTCAAAGGCGGCCAGCGACTTGGGCGTGGGCAGATGGGCCGCGCGACGACGACGGGCTTGCGCGCGCTGATCGCGTCCCTCCAACTCCGCCTCGAGAGCGCGCTGGAAGAAGGCCTCATAGGAAAGCTGGGCCTGGCGCGCCTGCTCACACAGGCTGGGCAGCACGTTGGCCAGCGAGGTCAAGCCCAGGCTTTTGAGCGGCTCGGTCATGCGCGCACCTCCACCTGATAGAGCGCATCATACTCGGCCAAGGACCGCTGGGCTACCTGCGGGGGGACCACCTGATGGCCGATGGGGGTCTGCGCCGCCCGGGCGGCAGCCGTGGGCAGGATGCTCTTGAACTGGTCCGGGTGCGGGACCACCTCGTGGGCGCGCGAGCGCTTGGCCAGGGTGAGGAGCACCTGGCCCTGCTTCCAGACCGCCAGTTGCCCGTGGCGCTCGCGCACCTGGACACGGCCGCCAGCCACATGCGCCGGTCCGGGCAGCCCGTAGAGGACCCCGTCGTAGGAAAAGTAGCCATCCCAACTGACCTTGCGCTCCTCGCTGGCAAAGCGGTCCCAGACCCAGCCCGCAGGCCTGGGACGCAACGCGTCCTGGCTCCAGCGCTCAACCGGACGCTGGTGGGTGGTCTGATGCACGCGCCCATTGAGTCCATTGCACCACGCGCGGGCTTGGCGATTCAGGTCGTCCACGTCCACAAAGGTCACGCCAGGCCAGAGCCGGCTTTGACCACGCCCACGCTCCGTTCCACCTTCCCGCAACGCTCGGGGCGTTCGCGCTTTGCAGACTCGGGGCACAATGCCCAGGCTAGCCACCAGGTCCGCAAAGAGCGGATGCCATTTCGGCTTGCCTGCCTCCATCTCCAACCGGACGGTTTTTCGGCTTGCCTGCCTCCATCTCCAACCGGACGGTTTTCATGCGATCGGTGAGCACCGCCTGGGGCAATCCACCAAAATACTCAAAAGCTTCGAGCAGACAGCGGATCATGGTCGGGGCATCGGCCCATTTGGTAAAGGTCACAAACCACATCCGCGAGTAGCCCAGGACCGCCGTGAAGCCAAAGAGCTTATGCACCTGGCCCTCCTGCTCGTAGACGAACTCGCCCCAGTCGAATTGCATCTGCTCGCCGGGTTTGCTCTCAAAGCGCACAATGGGCCGTTTCCCCACCGCACGCGGACGCCAGGGCCGGACCAGGTCCTTGAGGATGCTGATCTTGCCGGTATAGCCCAACGCTTGCAAGCGCTGGAAGAACGTTTCACAGTTGTAGAGATGGTCGTCCTCCACCCAGCGGCGCACCTGGGCGCGGAAGGGGCCGAGCTTCGAGTCCCGCCGGGGCCGTGGTTTGGCTGGGGGCGCTTCATGCGCGTATTTGCTCACCGTATTGCGCGCCAGCCCTAATTCCCGCGCGACGGCCCGCTGGGACTTGCCCTGCAGAATCATCTCTTGTATGGTAGGCACCAGGCTGCTCCTGATCATCGCCGCTCCTTTCGTGAAGTGACGTTCTACGAAAAGAACGGGTGAAGGGAGTGGCTTCTTTTGCCACCGTCATCCTGGCTTAATTATGCATCGTCCTCTACAACGAAGTTCGGATCATCTACAACTCCTTAATGAACAACCATGGCATCATGCGGGGCGACAAGCAGATCAAGCTCCTACCAGAACGCTCGGTCTTGAAGTTCAACGTTGGCGACCCCATTCAGTTGACCGAGTAAGCCTTCGAACGGCTCTCACGGCGTTTTTCGCCGAGCTAGAACGCCGGTTTCTCTAGCCTCCTGGTTCCTGAGGGAGCGCCAACTGCTGGCGCTCCCTCAGGAACCAGGAGGCCTGCGCCAGCGTGCCGTCCTGATCTCCGACCGGCCTGTCCAGCAGGATACTGGTACACAGTGGCACACGACATCCAGCAAGTCCTCTATTGCTCTCCCGATGGGAGGAGGACCGGCTTGAGATCGACGACGGGTGTGCCGTCAATGGCTTCAATCGGTCCGACTTTCAGGCGCTTGCCGACGATTTTCCGCACTGTTACCGGGGGTAAGCCCAAGGGATTGGGGCGCGCTTCGGATCGGGTGGCAAAGACGCCAGCCAGAGGCACGGTCTCGTTCCCTTCGGGATGCACTTGCAAGACGTCGCGCTGAGCCTGGTGCAACCAGGTAATCACGATGAGTTCGTCGCCTACAGTTATCCCTTCAAGCCTGGCCGCCACCGTGGTCTGCACGTCAAGCCAGGCATCGGGCGCGCCTTCGCTGCCTTGATTGGGGGCGGCTCCCAGGTCTTTGAGCGGCGAACGAAGAAAGCCGATGGGAACAAGGGCATAGTCAATCGCTGGCATCATGCTCCCTCTTTCACAGCAGCTTGGATGAGAAACACGGGGTGGGTCAGCACCTCGTGTTCAAAGGCTTCCCACGAAGCATGCACGGGCACGTTCAGGTACTGACTAAGGTGAAACGGATATACAGGCGCACGAACACCGCCGGAATCCCGGGAGGGCCGGTGCGTACGGCTTCCCGAAAGATGGGGGCTGCGGCTTTGGGCTCCAGTTCGAGGGCCTGAATACGTTCGACATGCCTTCCACGGGTTAGCGTCGCTTCGCCTCTTGCCGCGCGGAGGTTGCGTACCCAGTTCACAACCCCATACGGAGCGATGAGGTAGCGGTGCCCTTCCTGGACAAAATGGAGAGAGGCGTCTCAATAGGCTTGCCACTGGTGCGTCCGCGCACGGTGAGCAGCGCGGTACTTCCCATAGCTATGCCCCCGGCTCACCAGAGCGGCGTTGGTGGTGTTGCGGAAGCGCGCAGAGGCCGTGACACGATAGAGCTTCGTCATATGAGGCGTTCTCCTTCTCGATTCAGGTTTTGCCTTGCCCGCGCAAACCAGAGTGAGTGGGATTGCATCTTTTCTGGTGATGCCACTCGTGCTATGGGTGTCTGGCACGAGCAGTATCACCAAGCTAACCACTACTCTCTGACTACCGAGTCTGTGTGCCGCCGGAGTACTCCCCAGTCATGCTGGAACACAAGCCACGAAACACTCGGCAGTCGCAGTTCATGCCTTTTGTCATCAGGGAGAGCCGCTGCTCACAGAGGTGAGAGCACCGCCTCTTTTCTGGGAGGTACCAATGTGACGACGTGCAGCGTCCCAGGTCTGCAACTTTGCG
>JBJKSJ010000324.1:0-3038 GCA_046704085.1 Ktedonobacterales bacterium
CGCCCACCTGCTCGAAGAGGCGAATCTTTTGAGGATTGAAGCCGCCGCTGACGACAATCTTGACTGCCTCGCACCAGGCGCGCGCCCGTTCGCGCCACTCCCCCGGCAGATGCCACTCTTGCCAGGCATGATCCATCGCCTGGCGCATGCGAAAGACCAGGCGCGGGTTCACCCCATTATCCAGCTTTGGATCGCCCAGCGGCTCCAGCGAGACATCGCGTATATTGCCGCTGGTATCGGGCCGCACCCCATAGAGGCGATATTTCTCGGCCTCCTCTAGTTTGCCCGCGTCGGTCAGTTCCCGAAAGCGCCGGAACATCACGCGCATGGTCTCCAGCGTCGTGCCGACACAATCATTGTGGAAATCCACCAGGGCAATACGCGGAATATTCACGGGCCGCAGCGCGGAAAATGCCATCATTGTTTCGGCGGTATCACCCAGAAACGAGGCAATCGCCGCGTGGGCCACCGTTCCGCCGCCCGCGCCGCCCCACCAGTCGCCCTGCGCGTCGGTGGAGATAAATGAATCGAGCGTGTGGGCATATTTGCGGTTGAAAAGCTGGACCGCAATCTGATAGGCGTAGCCATCGGCAGCCTGCACCTCATGCGCATCGAAACGCGCCGGGAAGAAGAGGACCGGCTTGCCACGCGCGGCCACCAGCACGTTATAGACATTGGTGGCAATGCGGCTGCCCCGCGTCAGCGCGCCCAGCGTGGGCGTCTCCAGCATGGCAAAGTCGCGGTAGCGCCCGCGCACCTTCAACACCGGCTCGACCTGCAAGGGATCGCCCTCATACTGAACAAGCGCGCCATCCTGCACCGCTTCAACCTCAAGCTGATCGAAGGTATTGATAAAGCGCCCCTGCTCATCATAATAGCTGGTGCATTCGCGCAGCATAGCGATGGCCTTATCTACGCCTACGACGATGCTGAAGGGCTTGCGGCGGGTGAACCACTGCATTTCGACTTCGATATTGCCAACCTCCACCTGGGCCAGATCAAGCCCCAGATCGCTGAGATCAGGCGACGTGCCTCCGAAGCGATAGCCCATGCGCGCCAGATCGGCCAGTAAGGCGACGATATTATAGAAATATTTATCGGAATACCAGCCAGCGCGCATCCGCTCCACATCTAGCTTAAAAATAGATGCGGGCAGGCGCTTGCCATCGAAGATACTCATGGACTTTCGCTCTCCCAGATGATGTTCAATAAATGCGTGTCCGTCACTGCTTCAGGCGATCTCCCGCACGACCTCAGCGCCGTTGAGGCGCAGATGGTAGAGAAAGAGCAGGTGCAGCAGATCACCATCGTGCGGCAGCGCGCCAATCTGGCGGGCAGCCACCACCGGCAGGTCATACGTCTGCACACTATTGGCCGGAACAATCACCCGCAGCGGCTGGTTGCGCGCGTTGGCACGCAGCTTCAGGTGCATGGTCAGTTGATGGACACAGAGATCGGTACAGTTACCACAGACCAGCGCCGCGCCCAGATCAGGATGTACGTCCAGCCAGCCATCCAGGCCAGTGCCTTGCGAGGCGCTCAGCGAGTTTTTGGGGAAGACGCGGAAGAGGCTGGCAAACGCCAGCTCTTGCAGTTCGGGAACCGTCTCGGCTTCTGTCGTGCCTGCCACGCAATGCGGTGGGAAATCGTGAAACTCAATGGCATCCTGGCGGTGCGTATCCTGGGGCAGCACAAACTGCCGCACGCCCGTCTGATAGGCGTCTCTAAAGAGGCGGCGTATCGGCGGAATCAAGGCATGCACGCGCGGGCTGGCAAGATTGCCCTCGTGGCAAAACCCGTTGGTCATATCGACACAAAAGACGCCGATCCGCTCTGGCGCTATTGCCTGGGTCAGATCGGTCCAGCTTGCGACGGGCAGCCCTTGTTCCCACTCAACCAGCCACTCCAGAAACGGGCGGCTCTGGGCAATCAAAGCGTCAGCCGCAGAAACCGATTGCGGCGTCGTCATCTGTTCACCTCTGATTCTCTGATAGAGAACCTGGCCCCGCTACGCCTCGGCTTTCGGATTAAAGCGATAGAGGCGGGCGGGACGATGCGTGCCTTCCATTTTCTGTTCGCCGGTACTCTCCAGGATGCCGGTCGAAACGATCTTCTTGCGGAAATTGCGCTTATCCAGCCTGCGTTCCTTGCCCAGAATCGCCTGATAGACCTGCTGAAGTTCGCTGAGTGTGAACGTTGAGGGTAGGAACTGAAAGCCAATCGTGGTGTACTCTAGCTTGCCGCGCAGACGCTTGAGCGTGTAATCCAGAATCTTCGCGTGGTCAAAAGCCAGCGCGGGCAGGTCATACATCGAGAACCAGCCGACATCACCGGCATCATCAGCGGCGCTGGGATGAAGCTGGCGATAATCAACCAGCGCCAGATAGGCGACTGTTATCACGCGGGTGCGCGGGTCACGGTCAGGATCGCCAAAGGTATAGAGCTGCTCCATATAGAGGTCGCGCAGCCCGGTCTCTTCTTCTAACTCGCGGCGCGCCGATTCTTCCAGCGATTCGCGCATCTCGATAAAGCCACCAGGAATGGCCCAATAACCCTCAAAAGGCCAGTTGCGCCGTTTGATGAGCAGCACCTTCAGATCGCCCTCTTGCAGGCTCAAGATGACCACATCCACCGTTACCGACGGGCGCTCCCACTGGCTGGGATCATAGTGGTGTTCGGCAGCTTCAGGCGTATAATACGTTGCTTGCGGATCATTGGGCCTGGTTTCACTCTGCTCCTGGGAAACATCCGCGCTCATAGCCAGCGCCTCTCTCACTTGTCTACGTGCTAAATAGTGTAAAGGATACACTAATTCTAATCCGCCTTAAAGGCTTCTGTCAAGACGTACCAGCTTGCCAGCCATGCTAGAATAGGTGTAGGAACCTGGCGGCCTCTGGCACGTTCTCTGCAAGAACCAGCGGGTTATTCGGCCAGCAACCCGCTCACCGGAAATACCGGCTCGACAGTCTGTATGGAAGCTGAGCAGCCGTGTTACCGGGCGGAAGGCTGAGCCGTTCTATACTATTGGCAGGCAAGCG
>JBJKSJ010000325.1:0-8195 GCA_046704085.1 Ktedonobacterales bacterium
CTGCGTCATGCTGCCGCAGCGAATGGTGTACTGACTGCTCTTGCCATTGTTGTTATTCTCGTCATGGGAATAGACATCGCACCCGGCGCTGGTTCGCTCGACGGTCACCGTCTCTTCCCAGCCAGTATCCGTGCCAAAAGAGTCTATGACCATGGTGGCCGGCTGGCAGTGTTGATAGGCGTGCCAGAAGCAGGAAAGCACCTGCATCGACGCGGCTTGTGCAGCCGGGTCATGCGAGTAAGGATCAGAGTCGAATTGCCCGCAGTCCTGGCCGCGTGGCGGAGGAAGCTGGCTGATCACGTAGCCAGTACCGACGCAGGTAATCACCAGCACTACAGCCAGCCCGATGGAGCGGCGCTGGTGCCGGCGTATCCAGGTCCCAATCCTGGCCCAGAGGAAGGCCGCTCGCTCGCGCATGGTTCTGCTCGCTCCTGCTCCTGGTCAAGGCACGCGCTGCGCCTCGACCCCGAGATGGATGGGTCTTCTGACGAGAACTACGTTCGCGCAGGCGAAAATATCTCATGCCCATTGGGGGGCCGAGATGAGGACGGCCAGCGGGAGGCCATTGCGTTCGCCCACACGATAGTGCTTCATCCCCCGATGTGCTGCGAGCCGTCGAGGTGGGCAAGGTTTGGTGAGGGAGGGGAAGGGACGTGGATGTTCACAGCGGCAAGGCACAACGATCAAGCGGCAGAGGCGGCCAGAGACCCACTCAGAGAGACACCAGCAGCAGGAGGATGACCAGAACGCCGAAAGAGCGCAGTACGAGGAATCCGCTTGCGCAGCACTCCATGCACCCGCCCAGCACAAACGCGAGCGCATCCTTGGAGATCGGCATCCTCCAGGCGTCTCTTCGTCAACCATTTCCCCAAGAGAGAGGCTGGGCCGCTGAGCAGAAAGCAGACGAGAGCTAGTGAGACCAGGATGAGGGAGCTGCCCTGGTGGAAGTGCCAATCGACCCAGAACAGGGGGCCGGCCCCTGTCACCAGCACCAAGACGAGGGCAATCCAGAGCAGAGACCACAACAGGCTCTGCACACGAGCGAGGGCTGGAGGTGGAGCTGAGAGGTGGCATCTTTGGTCTCTCCTTCTGGACACGAGATCACCAGTGGGGATGGTTGCTCATCGCTCTTTTGGTCCGTTTCTGAGCAGCCGATGGTGACAGAACAGCACGTTGACTAAATTTAGCGACTTATGTGGAGGTCAGTAGCAGTCCTTGGGGGCATGGGAGGACTGGCCCTGCTCATCCTGGGTGGCAGCTTGCAAGACAACGCCGCGCAGGGGCTGGGCATCTCGCTCTGGGCCGTGCTGGCCGCCCTCGCGCTGGGTCTGGGCGCCTATGGCGTCTTGCTGCTGGCCGGGCGCATCCAGACGCGCCACTGGTTCGCCTCAGCGCGCACCCAGACCGAAGAAGGCTGGACCGCCCTGCTCCTGGCGGCGCTCGGCGGCATCTGGCTGGTGGTCGTCGGCATCTGGATGCTGCCCGGCCAGCACAGCGGCCTCTGGGTGCTGATCTGGCTGCTGGCCTCGTTCTCACTCGGCTTCACCGCCATTCGGCGCCTGCTGGTCCGCGCTCTCATCCATTTCCTGGGACCGGGGGAGGCATAAGGCTAGCGCGTCAGAACCTTGAAGGCTATCTGGCGGCCCCAGCCCTGCCTCTGGGCCAGCGTGAACCAGACCGGCAGGAGGGCGTCCACCAGCCCAACCTGATCGACATCGCCCAGCCGAACGGGGCGCAGGCCGACATCGGCGATCAGTTGCTCGACGATCTGGCGGGCCTCGCCATCCGCGCCGCAGTAGAAGAGGTCTGCCTGCACCCCGTTGTAGGCGGGGTCGGCAAAGTTCTCCCAGCCGAGCGTGTTGAACGCCCGAAAGAGGCGCGCGTGGGGCGTGTGCGCCTGGAGGGTGGCGAAGCTGTTCGGCGGGCCGCCCCCGCCCATGCGGTTCGCCGCGTCGATAATGATCTTGCCATCAAGCTGCGCGGCATTGGCTGTGATCGTCTCGTCCATCGCCTTGCCGGGAACAGCCATCAACACCACATCGCCCGCCGCCAGCGCCTCGGCCACCGAACCGATGCGCGCCTTCTCGCCCAATTCCGCCCGCAGCGCCTGTGACCTCGCGCCAGAGGGATTGCTCACCCCAAAGCTGACGGTATGCCCGGCGGCGGCCCATTTCTTCCCGATGGTCCCGCCGATATTGCCCGCGCCAAGGACAGCAATGCGCAGTTCTGCCATGATGATTCGCTCCTGATCTTTTCGGTGAATGTCTGATTCCAAACGCCGACACACATCACAGTATATCTCACGAGCGATACCAACATGGCATCTGGCGGCTGAAGGCCACCCCTGGAGCGGCTGGTCACGCTGTTTGCGCCTGCTGCAACAAATCCCAGAACGCCTGGTTGGCGAGGCGCGCATAGCCTTCGCTGGTGACGGTCCCACAGCCGCTCTTATCAGCAATGGCCGAGATCAACTCCACCTCATCTTTGGAAAAGGTCAGTCCATAGAGAGTACCCATAGTGGCTGGGCATGTCTGATCGCCAGGCTGCTGCGGCAAGGCATAGAGCGCGTCAAAGACCTTCTGCACCATGTCCTGACGTGTGATGGTTATGGCCGACGCGGTGGTTGAAGGATCGTTGGAGGCAGGCACAATTTTCATGTTCAAGGTATCGGGCCGGGCAGGCGCCGTTGGCGCGCTCGCCAGCGTCTGCTTGAACAGTTGCCAGAATGCTGCATTGGCCTGGTGGCGCTCATACGCTGATGGGCCGCTGATGCAGCCGTTTTGATCAAGCTGGGCGTAATAGAGCTTCTCCGCCTCAAAGAAGACCAGCGTATAGCGCGGGTCAGTGGCTGCTGGACAAGCGGTACTCTCTGGCAGTTCGGGCAGGGCGTGTAAGGCGTCGTAAAGCTGACTGGCCTGATCCGCTGAAGCCATTTTTGACAGCATCGGCGGCTCCTGTGGTCCCGTAAAGCTGAACACCTCCGCCTGGTCAGGCTGAAGCGGAGGCGTGGCTTCAGCTATCGCCCGGCTCAGCAGTTGCCAGAACGCCTCATTGGCCTGGCGGACATCATCCGCGCCGAAGGTGACGCTGGGGCAGCCCCCTCTATCGGCAACCGCCGTAGCAACGATCTGCGCGCCCTCCAGAAAGGTCAGTTCATAGTGCGGCCCGCCAATCGCCAGACATCCCTGGTCACTGGGGGCGGCAGGGAGCGCTACCGCGCTGTTATAGATTTTCTGGACGGTCGCGGCGTCTTCTACCAGGAGCGTGGTTGGCGTGGGCTGCGTGACCTCATAATCTTTGATTTGGAGTCTGGTCGGCCTGGCATTGGGATTCGTTCCAGTGTTACCGCCTCCAGGGCTACACGCGGCCAGCAGGAGTACGCCCGGCAGAACCAGCCAAAACGCCAGTCTGTTCGTTCTCATGCAGTTCTCCTTCACAGAACGCTCCTTCTAGTCGGAGGAGCGCGGGTCCTGCTGAGAGAGACGCTCTGCGAGGGGCTTTTGTTCCCTTGCCAGCAGCAGACAGGCAGTTTCCACCTGCTGCCCCGGCAGAGGCGCCCTAGAACATCGGTCAAGCAGTCGTGTGTTCGTCTCAGCCCGCGCAGGCGGGCTTGGTCGCTCGCGGGCTGCCGCTGGGCGCGCGCACTCTCGGCTGCGCCTCGCGGGCCGCCTACGGCGCCGTCCAGCGCCCGCCGTCGTAGGCGCAGCCTCTAGCCGCGAGTTTACTCGCCAGGCACGCGGCGCCTGCGCTTTGCCCTAGATGGCGCCCGTCACGGACACCTGCCGACGCAGTATCCTGGCCGTCAGCAGGAACACCAGAATGGCGCTGCCCAGGATGACGCCCACATCCAGCAGATTGCTGCCGAATGATCCCTGGCGCTGCACCGCGTTGTTGGCCCCATCGGCGATATAGTACGTCGGCAGCGCCCTGACCAACACCGTAAGCGGGTTGTTGGCGAGCAAGGGAGCCAGCGGGATCACAATGGCTGGCAAGATAAAGATCAGGATCGCCAGACCGCTGATCGCTCCCGCCGCGCTCGCCGTCTGAAAGACCGTGCCAATCAGCAGACCCAGCGCCAGCGCCAGACAGGCGCCAAACAGCGTATAGAGCAGCAGCAGGGGAAAGTTGCCCGCGAAGCCGCCCAGCAGCGCCAGAACCAGGACCGAGAGCGCCAGTTGATAGACCAGGACAACCAGCACCTTCGCCAGCAGCACGTCGCCCAGCGCGGCGGGCGTGACCAGCAGCCAGCGCAGCGTCTTTTTCTCCTTCTCCTCAATGAGCAGACCCGGCATGAGCGTCAGCCCCACCGAAAAGGAGAAGGGCAGGATCAGCACACTATAAAACTTGCTCAGGCTCAGCGCGCTGGTCGGCGGCCCTGGATTGATCGTCTCGGTTGCCAGGCTGAGCGGTGGATTGGGCGCCGCCACGCTGCGCGCGTAGTTTGTAATCACCGTTTGCAGCGCCTCGCGCTGCTGGGCGTTCATTGCGGCGCCGTTGAAGTACACATTGACCTGTGGGTGATCCCCGGCCCGCAGGCGCTGCTCGAAATCCACCGGAATGCTCAAGCCCAGGTCATAGGCAGCAGACTGCTGCGCGCCAGTGGCCCCAAAGGCCGCGCTCACCTGGGCAGGCGAAGTCGCCTGAGTGATCTGCGCGGAAGCGAAGTTGCTGCTGACCACCTTTTGCAAGGACGAGTGTCCGGGGTTGTAGACCAGCAGCCTCGTGGGATTGCTGACCACTAGATGGCCGATCAAGAAGAAGAGTCCCGCCAGGAAAATCGGCCCCAGCAAGGCCGCAACTTTGGATTTATCCAGCCAGAAATCCAGCGCGTCTTTGCGCATCATGGCGCGAATGATGCGAGCGTGCATGCGCTCTCTCCCTCTCGACTATCAATATGAAACAGTCAAAAATCAGTCTTCGCTCAAGCGCGGCGGGGCCGACTCCTGCGCCCGCCACCAGAGCCAGGTCAGCACCCTGGGCCAGAGGTCATCCGAGATGGCATCGAGCGCCCTCACACCAAAGTCGTCCCGTAGTTCTTGCTCCAGCAGCGGCTGATCGAGTCCGCTTGTCTGCTCCAGCAAGTGCAAGAGCGTCCGCAGGTCCGCCCGATGGACGGCGCTCAAGGCGGGCGCCGACCGCGGCCTGGCCGCGCTGCTCTGGCTCAGGGTTGCCACCCGCCGATCCAGCGAGGTCAGCCAATCCACCACCTCCTCCACGCGCACGGCCTGCTCGCGCTGCTGCTCGGCCTTTGTTCGTTCTTGCTCGCGCAGGTCTTGCACTGCCCCCCGCATCTCATCCAGCGCCCCAAGCAGCCGATCCAGGGGTGCGCCTGGCGCCGCACCCCTCCTGCTGCCTGTTGACGTGTCGCCTGCTGGCCGGGGCAGAGGCTCTGGTTCTCGTTCTGGCGCCTGTGGGGCAGCCTGCTCTGCGAAGAAATAGGTGTAGAGAACCACAACTACTTCTATTTTTAAGCTGCGAATGAGGGGGCGCTTTTCTGGGGCGATCAGCTTGTCTTGTATGCCCATCACCCAGGATGGGATAGCCTCAGCGATGAGAGCATCCATCCGTTGAGGTCCACCTGCCGTTTCCATACGGATGAGCAAGAGATACTCTGTTAAGCCTTCATCCCTCCGAATGCGTTCCATTTGCCCGTGTTTCGCCAGGTTGAGCATCTTGCAGAGGGAGTTCAGGCTAACAGCAATTCGTCCATCTAATAAACGGACTGCTAAAAGGTTGCTGCCGTAAAAGGGAACCAGGGCTTGTTGGGCGGGAACCAGCACGTTATTGTCCATCTGATGCTCCTTTAGAGAAGGGGATCGTATGTACGATCCCCTTTGGGGTGATTGTGGAAAAAGGGGGTCGCACATACGATCCCCTTTTTCCACATCCGTAGAAGGTTGCGGGCTGTGCTGTCAATCCATGAGGAACGCCGGGACATGTCATACGAACTGTGGGCAGGGGATCGGGGTTGTCCATCGGTCTTGCCTCCTTTTCGGGTTGAGGCGCTGGACGGAGGGGAGAGCGGGGGCATAGAATGCGGACTAGCCCCGCGCGTCGGTCCTTCCGGCGCCTGGGTGATGATAGCCGTTGCTGTATCCGCAGCGACGGCTGTCGCGGTCTTCTATGCAGGCAAGTATAGCAGCACTGTAGTTGAGATGTCAAGAGGATCAGGGCCGTCAGTGGGGCTATCCTTGTAGCGTCGGATTCCAGGCGGGCTGTCCTGGGGGGCCGTTCTTCTGTAGCCCCGGCTTCCAGCCGGGCAACGCTGGATTGCCGCAACGTGCGCCTTCAGCGGCCAACAGGCGCGTGCCCGCCACACCCCCCACTCCTGCCGCCTGGAAGGCGATGGTACACAGACGCCGCCCGGCCCCAGGACGGCCTGGCTGGAAGCCGGGGCTACAGGCTACCACGCCACCCCAGGACGCGCCGCCAGGGACGGCGAAACGTTGGGCCAGGGCCAACGTTCGCGCTTGCCGCGCGGCCTGGCGCGCTGGGGTGGGGAGTCCGCGCAGGCGGACTTGGTGGCCGTCAGGCCCTTAGGCGCGGTTTTAACCGCCAGCCCCCCTTGACAGCGCAGCCAGCCAGTCCTACAATAGCTCTGCGCTTGAACGACTCAACATCTAGTCAGGATGGTCCAGTCTGTATAGAGGGTGTTCAGAGTATGGCTGATCGCGTGGGCCAGCAATTAGGGCAATATCGACTCACCCAACTGCTGGGGCGAGGCGGCTTCGCCGAGGTCTATCTGGGCGAGCATGCGCGCCTCAAGACCAGAGCCGCCATCAAAGTGCTGCACGCCCAACTGGAGGGCGACGACATCACGGGCTTTCAGCAGGAAGCCGAAACGATTGCCAACCTCGTGCATCCGCATATCGTGCGCGTCCTCGACTTCGACGTGGCCGCCGATGGCGTGCCCTTCCTGGTCATGGAATACGCGCCCGGCGGCACGCTGCGCCAGAAGCTTCCCAAAGGCGCGCAGCTTGCCCCCGCCGAGATCCTGCCCTACGTGCAGCAGGTGGCCGACGCGCTGCACTACGCCCACGAGGAAAAGCTGGTGCATCGGGACATCAAGCCGGAGAACATGCTGCTGGGGCGTCGCGGCGAGGTTTTGCTCTCGGACTTTGGCATCGCGCTGGTCGTGCAAAGCTCGCGCTACCAGAGTACCCAGGAGGTGGTGGGCACGCTGGCCTACATGGCCCCGGAGCAGATTCAGGGGCACCCGCGCCCGGCCAGCGATCAGTATTCGCTGGGCATCGTCATCTACGAGTGGCTGAGCGGCGCGCGCCCCTTCACTGGCTCGATGAGCGAGGTCGTCGCCCGCCATCTCTCCATGCAGCCGCCGCCGCTGCGCGAGAAACTGCCTGGCCTTTCGCCCATGCTGGAGCAGGTGGTGCTGACTACGCTCGCCAAAGACCCCAGAGAACGCTTTGGCAGCCTGCGCGCCTTCGCCACCGCCTTTGAGACGGCCTGCGCCACCGATGCCTCGCTGCCGACGCAGCGCATGCCCGCATCGGCGCTGGGCATGCCGCCCGCGCCGTCTGGCGTCTTGACCCCGCCGACGCCTGCATCTGTAGGTCCACTCTCTACACCACCTACACCACCTACACCTACACCTGTCGGTCCGGCATCTCCGGCATCTCCAGCATCTCCATCTCCACTTGCCCCTGGCGATCAGGCCACGCTCATTCGCCTGCCGCCCGCGCCATCCATCACCCCGATGATCACGCCAGCGATTGCGCCCACGCCGGAAACGCTCAGGCCGACGCCTGCCCCAGCCCTGGCTGACACGCTGCGCGCCGTCCGGCCACCCTCCGAGCCACTGCCCGATACCTTGCGCGCCGTAAGACCACCATCTGCGCCACTGAGCGACACGCAGCGCGCCGCCAGGCCGCCCTCCGAGCCACTGACCACGCCCGACGCACCCACCGTGCCAGGCGCAGCGCCAACACCCAGCCGCCGTATCTCGCGGCGTGAGGCGCTAGTTGGCGGAGGGATAATCGGGGCCGTCGCGCTCGTCGGCGGTGGCGCGTGGCTCGTGCGCTCACTGTCTAATCCTACTATTGCCCATCCTCCTGCTATCGGAACTCTCTACACCTATCGCGGCCATACCAACACTGTGAACGCTGTGGCCTGGTCGCCCGATGGCAGGCGCATCGCCTCAGCCAGCAATGATAGCACCGTGCAGGTCTGGGATGCTG
>JBJKSJ010000326.1:0-33706 GCA_046704085.1 Ktedonobacterales bacterium
TGATCCAAAAGCGCATCATTATCGGCGCAAACGAACGGGGCATCCCAGTCATTACAGCGACGCAGATGCTTGAATCGATGGTATCCCAACCCCGTCCGACGCGAGCCGAGGCCAGTGATGTGGCGAACGCTATCCTTGATGGAACGGATGCCGTGATGTTGAGCGAAGAAACTGCCAACGGCCAGTATCCTGTTGAGGCCGTCAAGATGATGGCGCGTATAGCCCAGGAAACTGAGCCTGCCTGCAAACTAAACCCAGCAGCTTTTCACCCGCACCACCCAACAGCAGCTCATGCTGTCAGCCGCGCAGCCCACATCCTGGCAAACGAGGCAGCAGTCCAGGCTATCGTTGTCTTCACTCGTAGTGGACGATCTGGACAGCTTATCTCGAAGGAGCGCCCCCATATCCCCATTATTGCCTATACGCCATTTGAGCAGGTCTATGCCCAGCTTACACTTTGGTGGGGCATCACCCCCCGTCTCCTGCCACTCATGGATGATACCGAAAAAATGATTGCCCTCGTCAGCCAACGTCTGGAGCAGGAAGGGCTGGTACAGCGGGGCGCGAAGGTGGTTATCATGGGTGGCATGCCTGTCGTTGGACATGCCAGAACCAACTTTATCAAGCTCCATCAGATCGGAGGCACAGGGAGTACGAGGATGGTATAATAATTATTTAGGAGCCTCTCACCCATATTGCAGGCTCTGCATATGATGGCACTCTGAACGAGAAAGAGGACTATGAGTATGGCTTTTGAACTTCCCCCCCTGCCTTACGATTACGCTGCATTAGAGCCGCATATCGACGAGCAGACGATGCACCTGCATCACGACAAGCACCATCAGGCATACGTCACCAATGTGAACAACGCATTGCAGGGCCACAGCCAGTTTGAGAATCTGGCTGTCGAAGACCTCATGCGACGTATCAACGAAGTGCCCGAAAACATCCGCACAGCGGTGCGCAACAATGGTGGTGGTCACGTCAATCACAGCATGTTCTGGAAGATCATGAAGCCCAACGGCGGTGGTGAGCCAACTGGCGCGCTCGCCCAGGCAATCACACAAACCTTCGGCTCGTTCGATCAATTCAAGGCTGCCTTCAACGACGCCGGAACCAAACGCTTCGGCTCTGGTTGGGCCTGGCTGGTCATGGATAAGAGCGGAAAGCTGCAAGTAACCTCAACGGCTAATCAGGACAGCCCCTTCATGGATGGCCTCTTCCCCATCATGGGCAACGATGTCTGGGAACACGCCTACTACCTCAAATACCAGAATCGCCGCGGCGATTATCTGAATGCCTGGTGGAATGTGGTCAACTGGGACGAGGTTGCCAAACGCTACGAGCAGGCCAGGGGCGCTCACTAAGAAACCTTTGATCGCCTGCATCTCCATACCAATAGTGTGGGCTGTTCAAGATGGCAACAGGAGTGGACTGCCTCAAGCCGTGTGAGTAGCTTGAGGCAGTCCGCTCTTGTTCATTAGACCACCGGATTGAGCTTCATCACCGTCTGATCTGTTCCTTGAAAACTTCCCGAAGCGATAAAACCAGTCTGCCAACTATAGGAGTAATCTATTTCTACTCCCAGGGAATCCTCGTTAGGGGGGGCATCCAGACGAATAGAGGGATCCCATGTCGCAGGACTGGCGCACTCAGGGGGGGTAGGGGGACTGGGGCAACCAGGATTACCCGCATAAACCTGTTCGTTCGCGGTCGGGTTCCCATTAGCATCAGCCTTGAAGATGACAATCCGCGTGACCGTCACCAGACTCTGATTCTGGGTGGCAGCATAGACGGCCCCCAGGACCGCACAGTCCGCGCCAGGGTTCGTATCTTCTTCAGCGCCAGTGCGGGCTGCCTGGCGAGTAGCATAGACAATAGCCAAATGGCTATCTAAGAGGCTCCCCAAATCAACGGCCCCTGCTAACAGAATGAACATCATGCTCACTAATACTGCAAACTCTACCAACGCCTGGCCCCGCTGGAGACGACGCTTATCCAGTGCGTGATGTATTTTCTCACCCTTCTGCCAGTCTTCCACGACGCTTTCCCTCCTGGCCCAACAGGTCTCGTCAATAGGTCTGTGGTTCAATGAGTTGGACTGAGACACTGGTCATTTGAAATTGGCCTCTGGCAGCAGAGACAAAGGATGTGACCCAGTTATACACAAAGGTGATTCGCACGCCCAGGTAATCGGCGGCATTGAAGGTTGCGCTCCGCACGCTGGGCGGCCAGCCCAGTGTGCCAGGGCAGGCATTCCCATTCCCATCATAGACATCTTCATTTGTCTGTTGGGCGCAGCTTGCAAGCGGGGCCGGAATAGAGCCGTTCTCATTGGATTTGAAGATCTCAATCATCTGAATCTGGCTAAACAGGAGACCAGTACCACCTCCGCTGGCTGTTTGAATGGCCTGGATAATCTTGCTATCGGCGGACGTATCAGACGGCCCAAGGACTGCGCCTACACGCGCCCCTTCACGGGCAGCAAAGTTGACTGTATCAATGGTTTGATAGAGGAAGCAAAATTCAATCGTGCCGAAAATGACGAGCAAGAGGAGCGGAGCAACCAGAGCAAATTCGACAAGACTCTGACCTCGCTGTCCACGTCTTCGCTTTTTGGGGGATACTGGAAGAAACGTCGGTAGCATCACTCAGCCTCTTTAAGCGTCGTGGCAAGTTTCTGCTCTCTGCGCATATCCGCATTTCAGCAATGAATGCCGACTGATTACTTCAGGTAAAAAGCTGATACCGTGTATGAAAAGGCGGCCAGGCGCTCCAAGGAGATTATAGAAACCCCATCAGTCGCAGTCAATGGTCTTACCCAAAAGGGCTACTATTTTGTTCGGAGCATGGGTATGTCGTGGAGACATGCGCTTAAAATCCTCGTTCGCTGGGGGATGCGCTCAACGAGGGAGAAAACGTGCCGCGCCCTGTAATCCACCGTCACATGTTTCTTGCTCTGGTAGGAGATGAGAGGGCGCAGCACACCATACCACTATGGCCGGTTGATAAAAACCCACGGAGTTTCCTGGCGGCTGCGCTCCTCATAGCGAGCAATGTCATCGGCATATTGTAATGTCCAGCCGATGTTATCCAGACCCTTTAGCAAAGACTCTTTCTTGAAGGTATCAAGCTTGAAGGCAAAGCTGCTGCCAGAGGGTGTCGTTACGATCTGGCTCGGCAAGTCCACCTTCAGGCGATAGGCCTCTGTTGCCTGGACCTCGTTGAAGAGAACATCAACCTCGTTATTTTCCAACATGACAGGCAGAATGCCATTATTGAAGCAGTTGTTATAGAAGATATCGGCGAAGCTAGGGGCAATGATGCAGCGGAAACCATACTCCAGCAGCGCCCAGGGAGCATGCTCGCGCGATGAGCCTGCGCCGAAGTTGGTGCGCGTCAGCAAGATATGGGCATCCTGGTAGCGCGACTGATTCAACATAAAATCCGGGTTGGATGTGCCCTGGTTATCAAGGTAGCGCCAGTTGGCAAAGAGCGCCGGAGCAAAGCCCGTCCGGCGAATCGACTTGAGATAGCGGACGGGCGTGATGTCATCGGTATTGACGTTCTCGCGGTCCAATGGCGCGACAATCGCTTCAAGGGTGATAAATGGTTCCATAGCCTTCTCTTCATCCTTCATGGAGCAGTTTGCGCTAGGAGTAAACTGCTCCATCTAAACAACACCTCACACCTCTGAGAGTGCAGGCTAGTTATCAACCTGCCAGGTGCGAATATCCACAAAATGGCCGGCAATCGCGGCGGCTGCTGCCATTGCAGGGCTAACCAGATGCGTGCGGCCACCCTTGCCTTGCCGTCCCTCAAAGTTGCGGTTGCTGGTGGAGGCGCAGCGCTCGCCGGGGGCAAGTTGGTCGCCATTCATCGCTAGACACATGCTGCATCCCGAATGGCGCCACTCGAAGCCAGCCTCTCGGAAGATGTCGCTCAGCCCCTCTTCTTCCGCCTGGCGCTTGACCATCGTCGAACCTGGCACAATGATCGCCGTCACGCCAGGAGCCACCTTGCGCCCTTTGGCGTAGCGTGCAGCCTCGCGCAAATCTTCGATGCGCGAATTGGTGCAAGAGCCGATAAACACCGTATCGGGGTGAATATCGGTGATCCTTGTGCCTGGTTTCAGGTCCATATAGGCCAGCGCGCGCTCCCAGGCTTTGCGGATACTTGGATCGCCAGCCTGAGCAGGGTCAGGCACAACGCCGGTCACATCTGTGCCCAGACCAGGATTCGTGCCCCATGTAACCTGAGGGGCCAGATTATCAACCCGCAGTTCAATGGATTTATCATAGGAGGCGCCAGAGTCGGTGCGCAGCGAGAGCCAGTACTGAGCCGCGCGCTCGAACGCCGCTCCTTGAGGGGCAAAGGGACGGCCACGCACGTACTCAATCGTGCGCTCATCAGGGGCAACCATCCCGGCGCGCGCCCCGGCCTCAATGCTCAGGTTGCAGAGGGTCATGCGGCCCTCAAGGGTCAGGGTGTGAGGCACTGAACCAGTAAACTCGATGACATAGCCGGTGCCAATGGCGGTGCCATATTTCGCCATGAAGGCCAGCGCAACGTCCTTGGCAAAGACGCCCGGTGGCAGCGTGCCCTCGATGCGCACCTCCATTGTCCTGGGGCGCTTTTGCAGCAGGCACTGCGTCGCCAGCACATGCTCAACCTCGCTGGTGCCAATGCCCATCGCAAAGGCGCCAAGGGCGCCATGCGTGGAGGTATGCGAATCGCCGCAGACAACGGTCATGCCAGGGAGGGTAATGCCCAGTTCCGGTCCAATGACATGGACGATCCCCTGGCGGGGGTCGCTGAAGCCAAAGAAGTTCAGCTTATACTCTTCGGCGTTGCGCTCCATTGTCGCAATCATCTGCGCGCTGCTCTGGTCCACAATATCCTCGACTCGGCGGGTGCGCGTCGGGACATTGTGGTCAAGCGTGGTAAAGGTTGCGTTGGGCTGCCGCACGCTGCGTCCGGCCAGGCGCAGACCCTCAAACGCCTGGGGCGAGGTGGCCTCATAGGCCAGATGCCGATCAATGTACAGGATGGTCGGCTCTCCTGGCTCCTCGCGGACGACATGCGCATCCCAGATTTTATCAAACAGCGTTTTTGGCTCCATTGCCATTCAAAACTCCTTGCTAGGACAATCCAAGAGTTTACAGAGACCACAGCGTTTTCGGCATTTACGGGAGTCTACTAAGGGCACAGATGGCTGTGCCTCACTCACCTCTCGCTTCAAGTGCCGGGGCTGGCACGACAGTAACCGTCTCGGCGATGCGGCGCAGGTCCATCTCCTCGGCCACCCGGTTTTTGGAGAGCAGAACCTTGACCATCTCAAAAGCCTGCGTCAACTGTGCGCGATCAAGCGTGTAGCCCAGGTCACGCAGTTGGGCATCAAGCGCGGCGCGCCCTGAGAGCTTGCCAACGTACATACGCCGATCTGCGGCGGTCAGGCCAACCGATTCAGGCGTCATAATCTCATAGGTGCGCGTGTCTTTCAGCACGCCATCCTGGTGAATGCCACCACCATGCGCGAAGGCGTTGGTGCCCACGATGGCTTTGGTCCACTGCGGCTGCATCCCGCTGAGCTTTGCCACCAGCCGACTGGTGGGGATAATTTTGGTGGTATCGACCTTCACATCTACGTCCAGGTCAGCGCGGCGGGTGCGAATCGCCATGACCACCTCTTCAGTCGCCGCGTTGCCCGCGCGCTCGCCCAGACCATTGATGCAGGTATCCACGCGATCAGCGCCGTTGCGGATAGCTTCCATCGCATTGGCAACGGCCAATCCCAGATCATCGTGGCAGTGGGCCGAAAGCTGGATGCCAGGGAACTCCCGCTTGAGTTCCGCAATCAACTCACCGAACTCCCAGGGCAGCGCGAACCCGACCGTATCGCAGATAGTGACGTGGCGAACGCCTTCTTTCCTGATGGCATCCACAATCTCAAAGATGAAGTCATGCTCGGTGCGGGTCGTATCTTCCAGCGCAAAATCGATGTTCTCGGTATAGCCTCGACCTCGCGCTACTGTAGTGCGCGCCATTTCCAGCACTTCTTCGCGTGTCTTACCCAGCTTGACCTGGCGATGCAGCGGTGAGGTACTGACAAACGGCTGAATGGCCGGATGCGCCGCTTCTTTGACCGCTTCCCATGCCCGGTCAACGTCCTGCGGAAACGCGCGACCAATCGCGCAAATCTCCGCGTTGGAGACATTGCGAGCAATCAATTGCACCGCTGCAAACTCGCCTGGGCCAGAGATCGGAAAGCCACAGTCGAGCGTGTCAAAGCCCATATCCGCCAGTGCCTGGGCGATCTGAAGCTTCTCCTCGGCGAAGTAGTTAATGCCGGGGGTCTGCTCGCCGTCGCGCAGCGTCGTCTCGTAGAACCTGATGATGCGGGTCATTGCTGTCTCCTTGTAACATCCAGAAATGATACTCTGGACTTATTCCAGCCAGCTAAATGGATAACGCTCATCGTCAAAAGCTTTGGCGTCTACGGTCAGACGCAGCGGATGGAAGGTATCGACCATCACCGCTAGTTCCTCGGTACGTTCCGCTCCCAGGCTCTTTTCCACTGTGCCGGGATGGGGACCATGCGGGATGCCGCGCGGATGCAGGGTGATCGACGAGACCTCAATCCCTTTGCGGCTGCCAAAGTTGCCGCTGACATAATAGATCATCTCGTCACTGTCGATGTTGCTGTGGTTGTACGGGACTGGAACCGAGAGGGGATGATAATCCAGCTTACGCGGGCAGAACGAGCAGACCACAAACTGCGGCCCCTGGAAGGTCTGATGCACGGGAGGCGGCTGATGCACGCGCCCGGTAATCGGCTCGAAGTCGGCAATGTTAAAGATGTAAGGATACAGGTAGCCATCCCAGCCGACCAGATCGAGCGGGTAGAAATCAAAGATATAGCTCATCAGGGCGTTGTTCACCTTGATGCGCACCTCAAACTCACCGCGCTCCTCATGGACGGGCAGCTCCATTGGCCGCCGGAAATCGCGGTCGCTGAAGGGCGCGTGTTCCAGCAACTGCCCAAATTCATTGCGATAGCGGCGCGGCGTTTCAATCGGCCCATGCGCCTCGATGAAGAGCAGGCGCGTCTCACCCGTGTCCGGGGCAACGCGATAGGTCGTGCCACGAGGCAGGTTCACGTAATCGCCCTCGTGGTAGGGCAATGTGCCAAAGATCGTCTCGAAGACCCCCGTGCCCTCGTGGACAAAGTAGAGTTCGTCGCATTCGGCATTGCGGTAAAAGAAGGTCATCGGCTCCGTTGGCCGACTGACCCCGATGCTGACCTCGTTGTTGAACATCAGGATACGTCGCCCACTGATTGGATCGCCGCCCGGCTCCAGGGGCTGCGTTTTGAGGTGATGATGCCGATGAGTCGGCTGGCACCACTCCTCCAGCACAACATCGCTGTAGCGCGCAATCTTGCTGACGCGCGTAGGGGGATACTGGTGATATAGCAGCGAGAAGCAGCCCGAAAAGCCCTCCACACCGAAGAGTTCTTCGGAATAGAGCGAGCCATCGGGCTTGCGAAACTGCGTATGCCGCTTGGGGGGAATCTGTCCCAGCGCATGATAACCTGGCATGCAAGGCTCCGTTTCTTGCGTCTATCTGCTAGACGATGGTATTGCTGAGAACGCCTAATCCATCAATCTCCAGTTCGACGACATCGCCACGCTGAAGCCAGCGCAACTGCTTACGGCTGATGGGCGCAGGAGGCCGCTGGTCTGCCGGAAGCGTCGGGGCAGGTGGTGTCAATTCAAGAAGACAGCCGGTGCCCACCGTGCCTGAGCCGATGACATCGCCAGGCTTCAGCCAGACGTTCGTCGAGGCGTGGGCAATCAACTGCGGGAAACTATAGTAAATGTCTTTGAAGTTGCCCCTTGAGAGTTCTTGACCGTTGACACGCGCCAGCATGGCCATATCGTAGCGTTCGGTCTGGCCGCTGCCGGAGCGCCGGGCGGCCAGTTCATCGGGCGTGACCAGCCAGGGGCCAAGCGAGGTAGCAAAGTCCTTGCCCTTAGCAGGGCCAAGGCTCATCAGCATCTCTTTACGCTGGACATCCCGCGCACTCCAGTCGTTCATAATGGTATAGCCAGCAATGTAGTCCGCTGCCTCTTCGGCAGGAATGTTTTTGCCAACCTTCCCAATCACGCAGGCAATCTCAAGTTCGTAATCCAACCATTCGGTCCCTTTCGGATAAGCAATGGACTCATCCGGGCCATTGATTGCCGCCGGATTGGAGAAGTAAAAGACGGGAATCTCGTACCATTCGGGAATCATATCCAGATTGCGCTTGGCCCGCGCCGTCTTGACGTGCTGCTCGAAGGCATAGAAATCGCGCACGCTGGGTGGCTCAGGGATAGGCGCGCGCAGGCGCACTTCGTTCTGTGGATAGGCCAGACCTGGCTCCAGCGTGAGCAGCTTTTCGGGAGGCAAAGCAGTAAGCGCGCCGATAACCTGACTGGAGCTCTGGATGAAGCCAGGACTCAGCCGTAAGAAACCCAGCAGCGTATCAGGCAGTAGCCCTTCGCGCAGTTCCTGCGCCAGTGCCCCCGGCTCGCTGCCGCGCGCCCACTCGAAGGCGATGGGCAGATCAATAACCAGATTGCCATGCAGCGCGCCTGGCCGACCGGAGAGGCCCGCCGGTCCAAGGCCAGCGGCCAATTCGACAGGCTGAAGATCGATCTTTTCGGGACGCAAGGTGTAGGTGACCAGTTTCATATACGGCGCTCCTACAGGTTGCCACGCAGCGCCTGCTCGCGCTCGATAGCCTCAAAGAGCGCCTTGAAGTTTCCCTCACCAAAGCCGCGCGCGCCCTTGCGCTCGATAACCTCAAAGAAGACAGTAGGCCGGTCCTGCGCGTTCTTACTGAAGATTTGTAGCAGATAGCCCTCATCGTCGCGGTCGATCAGAACGCCCAGCCGGGCAAGTTCGGCCATCGGCTCATCGATTCTGCCCACGCGCTCCTCAACTTCCTGATAGTAGCTAGCAATCGCGGGGATAAACTCGACGCCCTGCTTCTGAAGCTGGTCAACGGTAGCGATGATGTCATCCGTCACCATCGCAATATGCTGCACGCCGGGTGTCTTATAATAATCCAGATACTCTTCGATCTGCGACTTCTTTTTGCCCTGGGCAGGCTCGTTAATCGGAAACTTGATGCGCCCGCTTCCATTTTGCATGACCTTGGACATCAATGCCGAATATTCGGTGCTGATGGCCTCATCGGTGAAGTGAATCAGTTGGGTAAAGCCCAGGATGCGCGCATAGAAGTCTACCCACTCGTTCATCTTGCCCAGTTCGACGTTGCCTACGATATGATCGATAGCCTTCAAACCTGCGGTGCGATTGCGCCCTTCTGGCGTGGTGGGCAGAGCCTTAAAGCCGGGCAGGAATGGGCCAGCATAATCCTGGCGCTCAACAAAGGTATGGAGCGTCTCACCATAGGTAGCGATGGAAGCCAGCGTAACATGTCCAAACTCATCTTCAATCGTCTGGGGTTCCATTACCCCTCTGGCCCCGCGTTTTGTCGTCTCCTCATAGGAGCGCCGCGCGTCATCGACGGTCAGGGCCACTACCTTGACCCCATCGCCGTGCAGCTTCACATGCTCGGAGATGGGGTGATCGGGTTGCAGCGCCGTAGTAAAGACAAAACGAATATCGCCCTGGGCCAGCACATAGCTGGTCCGATCACGCACTCCAGTTTCTAGCCCACTATAGGCGATGGGCGTGAAGCCAAAGGCGTGGCTATAGAAATAAGCGGCCTGCTTCGCGTTGCCCACGTAGAACTCAACGTAATCGAACCCTTGCAACGGCAAAAAGTCTTCAGCCATGCTTCAAACCTCCATGATCTGGGCCTGAACTGTTTCAGGCCATCTAACAGTCAATAGTGTACCGGGTTAATGTGAGCAGGCAGAGCGATTGCTCTTGTCTGCTCTTACCCGCTTAGTACCGCAGAGAAAGTGCCGGGAGTGGCGAGAGGGCTGAACCAGAGAGGCCAGGAGAAATAGGTCACTGCTGGGCATCTGCCACAGTCTTGCAAGGCGAGGTGCTGTATGCCCATTCAGAGGGAGGCGATAGCGTGCGCAGTTTACTTCCACTCCCGAAACCCCTTTGTTTTGGGATGGTGAACCGTGTGCTTCTCTCAAAGAGAGGGAAATATCATCGGGCTTCATTATATCAGCAAGAGACCCAGGAGGGCAACTGATACCGGGAGACGGCGCATATTTCTCGCCAGCAACCAAGTAGGAAAGCACTAGCTTATAACCGATGATATTGCCTCACACGCGCCTGCTCAGAGCAGGCGTGGCTCTTTACCAAGCCCGCACCCCTTCGACTTCCACAAAACTGGCATGCAACATGCGTACCTCCTTAGCAGAGCAGTCAGCGGAAGCATAGAAGCTTCTGAAATTGGAAGTTGTCTAAATTAAGAAAGGGGGCAATATGCTCAATTCTCCAATGCCTGATGAAAACAGTCCTGACAAACAGATCTCCGTAGGCACTCCTGTTTTTGCAGCGAACGGCGATCAAATTGGCGCGGTCAGCAAGCAAGGTATAGAAGGGGGCCAACTCTTCGTGCAAAAAGGGCGACTCTTCCCTGAGGTGTTCTCTGTGCCACTCACGGCCATCGTCGAACATAGTGCAGAAGGGATCCTCCTGAACCTATCCAAGGACGAGCTGGGACTCCACTGACGCTTCCCCAGTCTTGGAATAAAGAAGCGCCCAGCCCAAGAAGGAATTAGAGGTTGCATGGCACGTTTGGAAGGCACTCAACTAGGAAACTTTGAACTGCTTGAACACATTGGTACGGGAGGCATGGCAGAGGTCTATCGTGCCTGCCAACGCAATGCTTTTGGACGTGAGGTGGCTGTAAAAGTCATCAAGCCCGGCTTTGCTGCCCAGCCTCTCTTCCGCGAGCGCTTTCTGCGAGAGGGCCAGGCTACAGCGCGCCTGGCCCATCCACATATTCTGCCTCTGATCGAGCTAGGAGTGGCCGGTCGCAGGAATAAACGACTGTTCCTTGTGATGCCGTACGTTCGTGGTGGCACCCTCCGTGATCTGCTGGCAAGAGCGGGAGGGCCGCTGTCTATTGAAGTGATTACGCCACTCTTCCTCCAGCTTTGCAAGGCTGTTCAGTACGCCCACGCGCAGGGGCTAGTCCATCGGGATATTAAACCAAGTAATATCTTACTTCAGGACGAACGCCATGTATTGCTCGCCGATTTTGGCATTGCGCTTGATATGGAGGATGTACGACTCACTAGCACAGGTATGGGCCTGGGTACACCTGAGTATACTGCGCCTGAGCAGGCGAAAGGAATTGCGGACAAACGGAGTGATCTCTACAGCCTCGGCATTATCCTCTTTGAGTTGCTTACCGGGCAGGTTCCTTTCACAGGGAGGACGCCCTTCGAGGTTCTTTTCCAACACACAGCCGCACCAGTACCTTCACTGCGCACCGCTTACCCTACTTTGCCCGAAGCACTTACCCGGCTAGATAGAGTCATTCAAACAACGCTGGCTAAAGAACCTACCCAGCGCTTCCAGACCGCCAGCGCACTGAGTGAAGCCTTTCAGATGGCGCTTGCCCAGAATACCGAGGCAGCAACTACGCCAGGGCAGGCTGAATCTACCGTAAACCCACCTTCACCAGAAGCCTGGTCGCCTCCCCACGCATTTTTCCCGCTTCCTGCCGCGCCAAAGGAAAGCACGAGCAGCGAGCCAGACGAACACGGGGAAACGCCGCCTGGAGCAGAGGATGACCCGCTTGGCGAACGGCCAACAAGCCCAGCGACCCTATCAACTGGATTCAAGGAATTTTCCGACAATTACGCTCAAAGCGAGCGCCCATCGCCATACCGCAGCAGGGGTCCACTGATTGCAATAGCTCTGCTGGCTGTGCTGTTACTTGGCGGGGCAGCAATTGTGTTCACCACCTCACTGCTAGGAGGAATAAGCAGTAATTTGCTCAGCGCCCCCCACACGTCAGGAGCTACCTCCAATCCACATGTGCAGAACACCGCCTCTCCCCTGCCTACGAAGTCTCCGCAGCGCAGACCTACGGCTACACCTACGCCAACGGCTCCTTCAAGCCCCACACCAATCAGCACCGCCTCTCCAACTGCCAGTCCTAGCCCAACAAGCAGCCCCACTCCAACTAGCACGCCTGGCTCTACACCGCCCTCAACTTCTCCAGGCGGATCATCCGGTCATAGACTCTAAACAAACACTATCCGAGCGCGATAGCGCATAAAGGGGTTCTGATTTTAATACCAGAGCCTTCGTGTGTGTAAACCCTTGCCAGGAACCTATCAACTCTGCTATCCTGCATGCTGTAAAGAGACAGCAGACGCTCAACAAGCGCCGAGTCTGAAAGGCAGGCGGCCAGTGGCTATTACCTATCAAGGTCAAAGCTTTCAGCGTTTTCAAGATTACGTTGAACACCAGACGAGCGATAATCTTCAGGGCGGAGCGTCGGCGCCGCTCTATGCCCATCCCGTCGATGGGTGGATTATTCGCACGCTCAATGCAACTCCGGTCAAGTCGGTGATGAATAAAGCCCTGGATGTGCTGGTGAGCTACCAGTTCGGGTACGACCTGGCGCGGAGCATCTTTATCGATGATCGGTCCTTCCCTGACATCTTTGAGGTGTTGTCGCACTGCGCCAAGATTCTGGGCATCCCAATTCCCCATGCCGTGACGCGCCATGATGTGGCGCTCTTTAATGCTTACACGGCAGGCACCGACGAGTACGCTTTCATCAACGTCTCTTCCGCATTGTGCAAGCATTTCACAAAAGAAGAGTCTGCGTTTGTTGTGGGACACGAGTGTGGGCATATTGCTTCGGGCCATATGGTCTATCATACACTGGCCTCAGCACTGACAAACGCTGCGCTCAACCAGCTTGGCCCAATGGGAACCGTGCTGCGCCTCACCGCTGGTATCCCCTTGATGGCCTGGGCGCGGCGCTCCGAAGTGACGGCAGATCGCGCGGGTCTGCTGTGCTGCGGCGATATTGCTGTCGCCGAGCGGTCCCTGCTGCGGCTCGTCACCGGCCTGGCCGACGCAGAGAGTGTGGACATGGAAGCATTTCTGCGTCGCTACAAAGATGTCCAGGAGTATCACAGCTTCTCCAAGCTCCAGGAATTGACGGCGACCCATCCGCTGATCCCCAAGCGGATCGAGGCTCTGCGCTTGTTTTCCAATTCTGAAGTCTATTACACGCTCTCTGGCAAGCCGCGCCCGGAAGGCAAGCTGCTGCTCAGCCGCGAGGAACTGAACCGGCAGGTTAGCCAGATTGTCCAGCCGTGATCAGATAAAGACGACGGCCACAGGGAGGTCAGAGGATTATGCCAGAGACGATAGCCAGCTTTCTAGAGCAAGCGAGAAGCGCGGCTCAGATGCTGGATGAGCCGGAACTGCTTGATTTGATCGCCGCTGCGCAGGAACATACCAGCCGCTCAGCGTTACACATCTTGATCGTGGGCCTGACGGGATCGGGGCGCTGCTCACTTGCCAACGCGCTGCTCGGCCAGCCCCGGCTGCTGCCAGCCGCGCCCATCCCCAAAGCGTCCATCCCAATTGAGCTAAGCTATGGAGAGGTTCTCACGGTTGAACTGCATGGCAGAGATGGGAGCAAAACGGCGCTGCCGCCCGAAGACCTGCGTGCCTTCCTGACCAACGCCGACACACAGGCCAATCAGTACCAGTCTGTTGAGATCAAGACCAACCTGGATCTGCTCAAAACGGCCAGGTTCAGACTGGAAGGCATCGGAGGAACACGCTCTGCTGCCAGATGGCGCGAAACATTGGCAGGCACGGATTATACCTTCCTCACGCTGAAGGCGACCGCCTTGCTCTCAGAGGAAGAGCGGACCTTTGTGCAGGACGTTCTCCACACGAGCTTCGGCCTGGAGCGCGTAACAATGGTCATCAATCAGATCGACCTGATTGAGAAAGACGAGCAAGCTGAACTGGTTGAGCGAGTGCGCGCCTTCCTGGGGCCGTTCGAGAGCCAGCCCGCGATCATTACCTTCTCGGCGGCGCTGATCAATCGAGGCGACGCAGTGGAGGACAGCGGCCTGGATAGCGGCTACGAGGCCATGATGCGCCTGGTCAGGAATGACCTGGCCGATCATCATCAGGCGCTCCATACTGACGCCTCGCGTCAGGGGGCTGAACTCTGCCTGGCAGCGATGAAGGAAGCTGCTGAGCGACAGCAGGCGATTGTCGCCACCAGCGAAAGTGACCTGAAAGAACTCCTGGGCAAGATCGCCGCGCAGCAAGAGTGGTTGCCACCCCGTGTGGAGCGAGTACAGCAGCGCGTAGAGAACTTCATCAATACAATACTCCGCGAGCAATTCTTGCACGAGATTGAAGGATTCAGCGCCGCATTGCAGCAGCAATTGCCTGACGAAGTGATGCCCACCCAGGATACGAACACGCTGAAGCGCCATCTGCCTGGGTATATTGAAGCACTCTGGACGGAGTTCTTTACCCACCAGCAGGATGCGGTGAGAAGTAAGCTCGCTGCTGAGATAAAGTTCATCAATCACCTGATCGAAGCAGATTTCAGAGAACTGCTGGAGGGCCAGCGAACACAACTGCGGGAGGGACTCAGCGAGTTTGATCCCACTCCAGCACGGCTCAAAACCTTGCTGCTGCCGCGCAGAGGAAAACATCAGATGGGCCAGCTTGCGACCGGGGTTCAGGTGGCGGGATTGATTTTGCTGATCCCTAACCTGCCGCTGGGTCTGGCCGCCATTGGCATCGGCCAGGCCATTCGGCTGGTCTTCAAGAAAGAGACGGACGCTGCCGACAAGCAGGCCGTCATTACCTCAGCAGTACGTGCAACTCAAGAGATTGAGATTCAGATCAAGAAACAGGTGAGCAGCCGATTTGACGCCATGAGGCAGGAGATGAAAGACGCGGTGGCTGAACGCTACAAGCAAGAACTCGACAGAATTCAGCATGTGCTGGAGGAAAGCCTGGCCTGGCGTCAGAATCTTGTGGCGAAGCAGGAGTACCTGACGACTCTGCTAGAGACCACGATCCCTCGTCTGGAAACGCTGCTCAGTCAGATCAAGGAAGCCGAGGAGCCAGCATGAGCAGCGGCGGATTTAGCGCAACGCAGCACAAGGTGCAATCCCTGCTTTCCGTCCTACGAGAAATGGCCGCGCTGATTGGTGAACCAGGCCAGACACCAATAGTGTTGAGAAGTGGCGCCAGCGCCACGCCAGGGCTAGGCTCAACCAGCGATGCGGCCAACCTGAGAATTAGAGCCAGAGATATTGAGCAAGGTATTTTCAAAGTCCTGGTGTTGGGCGAATTCAAAAACGGCAAGAGCACCCTGCTCAACGCAATGCTGGGGCATAAGACGCTGCCCGCCAGAGCGGCGCCTGCCACTGCAATTATTACTGAACTGGTCTATGGCGAGCGCGAGGACGTAGCAATTTATGATGCAGGCCAGACTGCGCCGCGCTGGTTAAGTTGGGATGCCTTTGTGCACGAGTTTCAACTCAGCGAGCGTGACATTCAGACACTCAAACAGCAGCAGTATCTTGATCGCTTTCAAAACATCGAGTATGCGCAAATTGAGTGCCTGCACCCGTTCTGCGCCAATGGGGTGCGCTTGATCGATTCGCCCGGCCTGGGCGAGCATATCAGCCGTACACGAGTCACAACAAACTTTCTCAAACAGGCGCAGGCCGTAATTTTCGTGTTGAACGCCATCAGCATTCTGACCGAGGCAGAGCGGGCCTATATTGAGCGATTAGGCGTAGGGCGCTTCCAACAGGTCTTCTTCGTGGTCAATCGCATCAATCAGATTGACCACGAAGAAGTTGAAAGCATCAAAAGCTGGGTACGGCAAGCGCTGAAGCCACACTTCCTCGATGAGCAGGGGCAGTTTGACGAGGCATTCTACGCCCGGCGCGTCTTCTTCGTGAATGCGAAGGGCGCGCTAGATGCGCGGATAACGATTCCCCATAACACCGCGCTGCTTGAGGCTTCCGGCCTACCTGTGCTGGAAGCCGAGCTAGAGCGTTTCCTGACAACTGACGAGAAATTGACGGCCTCACTTGAAGCCACTGTTCAGGCGCTGGCGCAGAGCGTGGGAAATGCGCGCCAACGCATCGCCCAGCAGAAACTGTCTCTGGGCGAGCCGTTGCAAGACTTAGCGCGACGGCGCGAGGAGGCAGAGCAGCGATTAGTAGCCCTGGACCTCACCAAACAGGATATGCAGCGGACAATACTCCTCTTCGGTGAAACGGTGAAGCAGCAGATCTATATCAGTTTGCTTGACTTTATTGAGAGAATGCACACGAGCTGGCCGGAGGATTCCATCAAACTAATGAATCTGACCGAAGCCATGAACGCACTCGATCTACTCAAGTCCTTCCTCTCTAAAGAAACCAAGGAGAAGGTTGTTGTCGCCATCAAAAACGAGATCAGAGCCTACCTTCAGGTCAAACTTACTGAGTGGTCTGAACAGATACCGGCCTTTGTGCGAGCGGATGTTCAGAAACTCACCGATGAGGTTGCCCTGCTGGCGCAGGATTTTGAGCGTGAGATTAAGGCTATAGGAAGTCGCTTTGCTTCTGGTGTGACCACTCAAACGCATACGACCGATGCTGCCGAGAGGAAAGAGGCGGCCCTACTGCAACTCCTGCTGGGCCTTCCCGATCTTTCGCAGATGGCCGGGACCATGCTCAATCAGAGCGATTGGGAGGGCTTCTTCGGACAGGCGCTCCAGCAGGCCGTGACCGTTAGCACAATCTTCAGCTTCTTCGGAGGCGTCGCCTCCTGGGGCTGGCTGCTCCTCCTCATTGATGAGTTCCTGGCCCAGATGACACAAGGCCCGGTCTTCAGTACCCTGGTATTGAAGCCGCTAGGGGAAAAGCTCCACGAAAATCTGGCAAAAGAGGCGACTACGAAGCAAGATGAAATCTATCGCCGTGTGGAGCAGGTCTTTGCCAACCTGGCTGAACACAGCACCCTGGCGCTGCAAGCGCATATCGAGGAAGCGCGCCGCACTCAACAAAACATTCTGCGCATGAAAGAACAGGAGAGCTTTTCGTCCGAACGTGAAAAACAACGCCTGGACCAGATCAACACAGAACTGCTGGAACTGCTCAATAGCGCCAGCCAGATTGTCTACGGCAAACGGCTCGCGGCAGAGGAACTGGAACGGCTCACTTCCGGCGCACATCTCTTGCCAGCCGATCAGAGGGCATAGAGAGGGTTGAGCAGGATGGAGTTTCTAGAGAGCCTTGCTCCACTGGAGCCATTCTTCGCGCTCCCACTCGCCCATGCTCCGCCTCCCATAAAAGCGGCCCTTCAGCCACTCATAGACGTGCGGGAAGTCCTCTGGCGCAAGGAAGTACAAATCACCTTCTTTGGCGGCTTCAAAGCGGGCAAATCGACACTGCTCAATGCGGTCATGGGCTGGTCGCTGCTGCCCGCTCGCGCCAACCGCGCGACCGGCGTCATTACCAGGGTTCTCTACGCGCCTCAAGCATCGGCGAGCGTCATGCGTCGCGCCGCAGATGGCAGCGCGTGTGAGGAGCATATCTTGCTTGATGAAATCGGCAGATATGTCTTCCTGGACCTTTCCACCCCACTGGCTAAAGCGCCAACAGATGTTGAAACCGTTCTGATTCACCTGCCGCTCCCTTTGCTCAAGAACTGCTGCGTTCTGGCCGATACGCCAGGGCTGATGGATAACCCGGCCCTCACCGAGCAATGCTACCGGGAGTTAGAACGCTCAGACCTGGCCGTGATGATTCTCTCAGCGGTCAAGCTCTTATCAGACGAAGAACGGGCGGCGGCGCAGCGCGCGCACGACCTGCTCAGGGGGAATGTAGCCTTTATCGTCAACCGACTGGATATGATCGACGAGGAAGACAAGGAAGAATTGCTGGCCTGGGCACACACCAGTCTGGAGGGACTGGGCAACACACTGATTGGGCGCCCGGCAGTTTTCGCCACCGAGGCGAAAGGCGCGCTGGAGGCACGCAAGGGCGGCCAGCAGCAGGCTAAGGCCGTTGCTGGGTTGCGCGCCTTCGAGCAGTGGCTGGAGGCGCTGCTTAATAGCTCCATTGTTGAGAAAGTCATGGCGCGCTCGCGGCTGAGTATACTTGCGTATCATCTAACCAGAGCAAGAACCACCCTTCATACTCAACTGGCAGAAGCACAGAAAGCCTGCGCAGAGTTGGCGCGCCTGGAAACCTCAGCCCTCACGCAGCGCCAGGTTCAGTTCAGGAGAGAAGTGGATGATGTCCTTCTGGGGCTGAGTCTCTTCAAAAGCAACCTGGCCGGACTAGGCGAGAGCTTCACATACCAATGTGTCCAGGGCATACAGGATCTGATAGACTGCGATGAACGCTGGGCCACCAAAGAGAAGCTGCGCCTGTGTTTCGAGGCCGCCATTACCGCCTACGCCAGCAAAGTCAATCAGCGCACACGGCTAGAAGTCGAAGACCTACCAGTACCAATCCCCATCTTTGATCCAGGCACAAAGGGATCCATCGAAGTAGGAACGATCAGAGACTCCTCGGCAAAGTTAGCAGTTGGGACCGGGATGGTCCTAAACACCTGGCTAGAGGGTGGTCTGGTCAAACCCATGCTGGTCAACTGGATTACCAGATCGCTGCTCACCGAAGATGCCCGGCACAAGCTGCTTGAAACGATCAGGCAAGGGGCGCTGGAGACACTCCCTGCATTGAGAAGAGAGGCAGAACTGTATCTGGAGGACGTGGAGGCACGGGTGCGCGAATACGGACAGACCCGGCTGCCAAGGATGGAGCCATCAGCCAGTCTCCTCGCGGCGCGCCAGATCGAGGAGTATTATCGCGAACTAGTCGGTTGGGCGGATGATTTCCAGCAGGCGCTTGACGCAATACAGGAGAGATGAAAGGGCGAGCGCGGGATATGCCCTTTTGATGCCTACCTCGACGCCTCACAGATCACCCGCCAGCATATGCTACAATGCGCGCAATTTCTGGAACGCACTGAGGGAGGACTATTCAATGGAGATCAAACCCGGCCTGCGTGGCACATCATCAGTGGTAGTGGCCGAAGAAAACACCGCCGCGCACTTTGGCGCTGGCGGGGTGCGCGTCTTCGGGACACCCATGATGGTTGGCCTGATGGAGAACGCCTCATATGGCGCAGTTCAGCCCCTCCTACCTGAAGGGCAGAGCAGTGTAGGCACGCGGGTTGACATACGCCATCTAGCTGCAACCCCGATTGGCATGACGGTGACAGCGACAGCCGAACTGATCGAGGTCGATGGGCGCCGCCTGGTCTTTCACGTCGAGGCGCGCGACGAGAAGGAGCTGATCGGCGAAGGCCAGCACGAACGCTTTATCATCACCCTTGATCGCTTCCTGAGCCGGATTGAAGAAAAAGCCAAAGCCTAGCGAACGGGCGTTTCAGGAGACAGAAGGCGACAACTTGAATAGTAGCCGCCTTCCCGTTTGAAGGCGTCCTACGCCAGCAAGGCAGTCAGAAACCAATTCGGTTGCTACGCATGGCCCTATCTCGCCAAACGTTTAAGAGACATTTTCAACCAGCATCAGGAATTGCTTGATCCGTTCGCGCTCACTCTCACCGAGGGAGCGCAACGGGGCGCGGGGTGGTCCCCCGCCATAGCCAGCGGTCAGGTCCAATGCCGCTTTCAAGCCCGGCACACCATATACTGACGTGACGGCGCTGTTGATTGGCACCAGCCGTGCTTGCAGTTCACGCGCTTCCGAAAGCCTACCCTGTTGAAAGAGATCGAGTAACTCGTAACACTGACGCGGCAGGATATTAGCTAACGCGGTCACTGCGCCGACGGCTCCAACCACCAGCGCAGGCAACAAATAGCCTGCGCTGCCCGCCAACACGCGGAAGCCATGCCGCGCGCGGGCAGCAACGTCGGCCAGCTTCGTGACATTCCCTGCGCTATCCTTAACCCCAAGGACATTTGGATGCTCAGAGAGAGCAATAATCGTGGCCGCATTCAGGTCCAGCCCACCAGTGCTGCCAGGCATATTATAGATCACTACCGGGACAGGGCTGGCCCCGGCGACCGTATGATAATGATGGACCAGCGCCTCCATCGTCATCTGCGCCTGAAAGTAGGAGGGTGGCAGCACCAGTACTGCCGCCGCGCCGTTACGCGCCGCCGCTTCACAAAGCGCCAATGTGCCGCGTGTGGATTGGGCGCTGGCTCCCACCAACACCGGAAGTTCGTCCGGCGTGGCTGCCCGGATGGCGCGCACAACCTCGCCGCGCTCGTACTCATCCAAATGCGCTGCTTCCCCATTGGAGCCAAGTGCCACAATTCCCGCTACCCAGCGGTGTTCTGACGCCGTTAGACGGCGAATATGCGTCTGAAGGACGGCCAGGTTCAGTTCGCCATCGGCATCAAAAAAGGTCGGGACCGGAGGGTAGATGCCCTCCAGGTCAAGCACAGGATCAGCCATGAATCTTTGTCCGTTCTGGCCGGAAAGCCGGAATACAGATCGACCAGTAGGCGCACGGCTCAGTGGCGCTGGAGTTGCTGTAGGTCACGGTTGTTCCACGCCCCACCAGGCAACTCTCGTTGGGACCAACCTGCTCGACACGGCCATCAGCCCGCACCGCCAGCGTCCCTTGCATCACCAACACCAACTCATCAAACTCGGTCGTCTGGGCTGGCTCACTCCAACCCGGCGGCGCTACCATCCGCGCTACACTATAGGCGTCGGTCTTCGTATGCACTGCGCCCACATGTTCATCGATCAGCTTGCCATCATCGCGGGGAATGATCGTCCCTGTCGCAACTTTCTGAATCACCTGCTAGCCTCATACAGAAACTCGATGGTACTCTGGATTGCCAGATCGTAGTTGGGAAGATAGAACTTTTCATTTGGCGCGTGCAGGTTATCATCCGGCAGTCCAAAGCCCATAAAGACGGTAGGCGCGTGCAGCACGCTATCAAACAGAGCGCCGATAGGCACCGAGCCGCCCTCGCGCAGATACACCGGATCGCGGTCAAAGACCGTTCGCAGGGCCGAGGAAGCCGCGCGCATCCAGGGACTCTCCAGCGGCAAGAGGACGGCATCACCTCCATGAACATTGCGGACAGTGACTTCCGCTCCTGGCGGGCAGAGATCACGAACGGCTCGCTCAAAGAGGGGGAATATATCGTTCGGACGCTGATCGGGAACCAGGCGCATGCTCACCTTGGCCTTGACCACATTGGGAATAACGGTCTTGGCGCCCTCGCCAGTAAAGCCACCAATGATGCCATGCACCTCCAGAGTGGGCCGGGCCGTGCGGCGCTCCTCCGTGCCATATTCGGTTTCGCCGACCAGTTCAGCGATACCCAACTCCTGCCGAAAGGCAGCATCTATATCAAAGGGATAACTGGCCCAATTCTTTCGTTCCTCCTCGGTGACGGAACGCACCCGATCATAGAAACCTGGGATACGAATATGGCCGTCGCGGTCTTTCAGCCCGGCCAGAATCAGCGCCAGCGCATGCAGCGGATTGGGCGCAATACCCCCGTAGACGCCTGAATGCAGATCTCGCTTCGCGCCGCGCACCTCAAGCTCGGTATAAAGGATGCCACGCAGGCCATAGGTAATAGCGGGAATCCCTACCTCTGGCATGCCAGTGTCGCAAATCAAGGCAACATCTGCGGCCAGGCGCTCAGGGTGAGTCTTAACATACGCCTCGATGGATTCGCCGCCAGCCTCTTCCTCACCCTCAATCAGCACCTTCACATTGACTGGGAGCTTTCCATCGGCCTGAAGCATGGACTCCAACGCCTTAACGAGCGCAAACATCTGACCTTTATCATCAGAAGCGCCGCGCGCATAGAGGTTATCTCCTTTGAGCGTTGGCTCAAAAGGTGGCGTCTGCCAGAGGTCCAAGGGGTCTACCGGCTGCACATCATAATGCCCATAGAGCAGCACTGTTGGTTTGCCGTAAGCTCTCAACCATTCCCCATAGACCAGCGGATGCCCGGCAGTGGAAATAACTTCCACACTCTCCAGGCCAGCGTGGCGCAGATGATCGGCAACGTATTCGGCTGCGCGGCGAACATCCTCTTTGTGTTCGGGCAGGGTGCTAATGCTGGGACTGCGAAGTAATTCAAGCAACTCTGCACGAAATTGATCACGCTTGGCTTCACTATAGCGCCGCGCTCCCGCAGCCAGGGACGAAGTGGACATCATTCGCTCCTTCATCAAATCAGCCTACATAAAACAACGAGCAGCTTCTGTTGGAACGCAACTTGCGAATAAGCGGTCGGCGCCCCCTGGCGATCAGTCCACATAGGGCACCAGAGATAACCAGACCATCATATGCCTCGCAGCTACGCCCTCGTAGTGAGGCGGATTATACTACAAAATTGGCACGCATCTTACTCAATCAAGTACGGGTACACCACGTAAGGAGCATACAATGGGCCTTGCAAGCATGTTCAGCGGGCAGGTCTTCTTCGCCCCTTTGCAAGCGAACCCACCGCTGCAACCCGCCGAGGTCGAGCAAATCATTACTATTGCCTGGCAGTGGTTGGTTCTGGTGGCAGTAATCGCCTGGCTGGGGACGCTCATCGCTGAATGCAGATTACTGGCAGCTTTCAAGGGCCAGCAGCGCAGCGAGATTACCGCTATCCTGCATATTGCCGTGCAGCGCCAGCGCCGCCAGGGCTGGCTCTGGCTCAGCATCACCCTGGTAGGGACTGCAACGCTCTTCTGGCTGCGCCTCTCACATGTTTTGCCAGATCAGCAACTAAATCAGCCACCAGACTGGCTCGCGCTGGAACGGTTTCTGATACAGGCTCCCGAAGGCTGGCTCTGGCTTGCGCGCGGCAGCCTGGCGCTGGTAGCACTCAGCCTTCTGGCTGTACTCTCCTTCTCAGCCTGGAGGCGGACCCATGCGCAACACACGCCTGGAAGAGCATCTTCAAGAGGGCGCTCGGCACATACTGTAGACCAGTCCAATGAGCCTGGCAAAACCAGGCCAGGCGATACTTCAGCCCAGCCACAGAACAGATCAGCCCAGAGCAACTTCACCTCCAGCCGCCTGATCGCAACGCAGGAAAGCATGCAGCGACGTTTGTTGGCAGAACAGCGAGGCACACAATTAAGCCTGGTTATAGCCATTGCGCTCCTGTTCACCATCATCCTGGCAAATCCCGCGCTCCAGTTTGCGCAGCTTCCCATAACGCTGCTCGCCCTGAGCAGCGTCGCTTTGCTGGCTTTCGCAGCCTGGCTCGGAAGCATTCTTTATCTCGCCTTTGTGCTAACGCCAGCTACCCATGTGATAGACAATGCCGAGCGCACACAAACACTTGTTGAACTCTTGCCTGCGATCAGGCCGCCTCTTGCTCAAGCCATTGTCGCACTGGCGCTCTCTGCTATCTTCTTAGGAGAAACCCATCTGACCAGTTTTAGCAGCCTGCCAACATTGCTTACGTCCCCGGCCAGTTGGCTGCTCATTGGCGAGGCCGGAATCCTGGGAGTGATCATGCTGCTGACGTTCCATCAGAAGCGGCGCACGCTTCCCCATCTGGCGCGCATGGCCTGGCTGGCTGCACGCGGCACGCTGATGGGGGTGTTGAGCGGGATGGACATGTCACGCGCGCTCCAGATCACCCAGCAAGAGCGCCAGAGGCTCGCCAACCGTGCGGAGAGACGACTGACCCGCAGCACCGCTCTTCAGGCTACACTGGGGGTAGTTTTTCTGCTTTGCCTGGTCCTTGGCTGGTTCTTTACCATGCCCCCAACGCTGTGAGCAGGCAATGACATGGGCGGTAAACGGGCGAACGGAGAAATTAGAAGCCTTTGTTGCTGCCAGAGCAAGGGGAGAGGGCATCAAGGGCCGTTCTCCAGGGGCAGATTTGCTAGTTCGCCAGGTATCTAGGGTTTGCGGGGCTTAGCCGGGCGCTCAACCAGGAGATCACGGCGCGCATCCCACTGGAGGGCTTCCTGCTCACGTCCCAGGGCGCGCAAAGTATCGGCCATACGCTGAAACCGGAGTGGTGTGGGTTGCAACGCCGCCGCCCGCTCAAATGAGCGCAGCATCTCTTCAGTCTGACCAAGCTTCTGAAGCACAACAGCGCGATTCTGCCAGGCAGCAGCGTTATCTGGCTCCAGAGTCAGCACGCGATCACAACAGACCAGCGCATCTTGATAGCGCCCTAACATATATAATGCGTAGCCCCGTGCATTCCAGACACGCGCGCGGTTATGATCGAGTTCAAGGCAGGCATTAAAGGCGGAAAGCGCCTCACCAAAACTGCCCAACGCATTGAACGCCCACCCCAGCCAGAACCATGTAGGCGCGTGGTTAGGCTCTAGCGCCGCCAGATGTCGATACAGCGAGACAGCCTCCGCATACTTTTTGGCATTGCGGGCCGCCTTTGCCTGCTGGCGTAACTCGGCCAGATCAGCAGGGGCAGGGGCAGGGCGCACTGTTGGCAGGGTGAGGCGCACGGCTGGCAACGCAGGGAACGTCTCGCCATGTGGCCGCGTGAGCGTCGAAACCGATCCGCCCGGCGCACGCAGCGCCATATCCAGCGCGCGCACAAAGGCGCGCATCGTGGGAAAGCGATCTTCGGGTTGTTTTGCCAGCGCACGCATCACCACCGCATCTACCGCCGAGGAGAGGCCAGGATGCGCCTTGCTGGGAGCCAGCGGCATCTCGGTTGCATGCTGAATAGCAATAGCCAGTCCCTCTGAGCCATCAAATGGAAGGCGTCCGGTGAGCAAGGCATAGACAATTACCGCCGCGCTATACTGATCACTGGCTGGCACGGCATGACCTTTGCCCTGCTCAGGCGCCATGAACTGCACTGTTCCTGGAGCAACATCCGGGCGGGTCAGGTCAGGCGCCACACCGCTCAAGCGGGCGATACCAAAATCCGAAAGCATCAATTGATCGCCCTCTTGCGAGAAAAGAATATTGGCAGGCTTCACATCGCGATGAATGATGGGGTCTGGGCGCGTATGCGCGTAATCCAGGGCCGATCCAAGCTGGCGAAGATGAGTGAGCGCTTCACCAGGGGGGAGCGGACGACCCTTCATGCGTTCCTTCAACGTGCCTCCGCGCAGCAGAGGCATCAGCAGAAAAGCTACCCCTTGATCCTCATCGGTATGATAAACTGGCACAATATGCGGATGCTCCAGCCGCACGGCTACCTTGGCTTCACGCAGAAAGCGTTGGCGCAGTTCCGCCGCATTATCTTCACGGGGCAGCAAAGCTTTCAAAGCCAGTTCACGTTCAAGCTGAAGGTCAAAAGCGCGATAGACGGCGCCCATCCCACCAATGCCTACCAGCGCGTCGATACGGTAGCGATTAACAAGCAACGTACCAGGAAGAAGGCACCCACAGCGCGCGCAGACACGGGCGCCCGCCTCATTCTCATACTGGCACCGCTCATTCACGCAACGCATTCCTGCACTGCTCCCCTGCCTGGTCAGGCTGATTCGGTACACTCTGCCTGCAACGCCTCCTCAAACTCATGCAAGCGTTTGATCTGGCGATGGTTGGGAGACGCCTGCCAGCGCTTCGCTTGCACCAGACGCAGGGCAGCTTCAGCGGAGTAGCCATCACGCACCAGGACTGCGCAGGTAAGCAGCACGCTGCGACCAACCCCATGTTCACAATGAATCAATACCTTCTGCCCATCTCGTATCTGGCGCAAGGCCCACGCCGAGCCTTCCATCAATTGCTCCACCGTTAACGGCTGCGTATCGGGTGTAGGCAAATAAAGCAATTGGATGGACTTCTCTTGCAAGGCAGCCTCATCATCGCGGTATTCTGCGCGGGTATCAATCACCCGCGTCACCCCTAATTCTGCCAGCCGGACAATATCCTCGTTGCGGATGCGCCCTCCTACGGCCAGTGAGCTTGTTACCCAACTCATGTCAAGCCGATCAGGCAGAGCAACACCGATCTGCTCGACCAGATGGGCGCGTTGGGTGTCTTCGGGAAAAAGGCGCGCGGCAATGCGCGTCCAGAGACGATAGAGTAAACGTGGAGGCGCCATAAGCAGCCAGCGGCTAAAGGAACGGCGCAGCACACGCTGCTGCGCCTGCTCGCGTTCATGCGCTGAGCGAGTAGCCTTCTCTGGCTGTGGCGGCGTACTCATGCAACCGCTCTCCCTGGCGTCAACGCGCCATCCTTCTCCAACACTCGCTCCAGCGCACCAATGGCACATTCGATCTGCGCATCCTCCGGCTCGCGCGTCGTCAAACCCTGAAGCGCCAGACTTGGCGCCACAAGCCAGCGCACGACCCGAAAACGATAATAGGTTGCTCCCAAACGCATCAACTCATAAGCAATGGCAGCAACTACCGGCACCAGTACAATGCGCGAGAGGATGCGCAGCACAAGGGGAGGATTGCCAACCAGGGCAAACACCACAATCGAAACCACCATCACAACCAGCAGAAACCCGGTGCCGCAGCGTGTATGCACTTTCGACGCCGCGCGCACATGGGCTACATCGAGTGGCTCGCCACGCTCATAAGCATTGATCGCTTTATGCTCGGCGCCATGATAGCCAAAGACGCGCTGCACACTGGGCAGACGTCCAATCAGCCAGAGATAGCCGAGCAAAATCACCAGACGGATGACACCCTCCAGCGCCAGGGCAAGAAATCCCTGCCCCACCTGACGCTGCACCAGGCCAACGACGGCGAGTGGCCCCAGGAAGAAAATCCCGATGGCAAAGGTCAGCGAGATAATCAGCGTCACCGCCAGGGCGCCTTTACCCAGGACTGGCGTAGCCTCGCCATCCTCGCCGGTAATCTGCCCAGCCGCAACATTGGCGGCAAAAGCCATCATGCGGGTGCCAAGGACCAGCATATCCCACAGCAACAACACGCCACGTAGCAGTGGCAAACGGAAAAGACGATTCTGATAGAGGCGGGGGGGCAGCAGTTCCTCATGGATCAGGATACTGCCGCTGGGCTGCCGAACTGCCAGAGCCACAGATCGCCGACCACGCATCATCACCCCTTCTACCACTGCCTGACCACCATAATTGAATGTTGCCACAGTTCGTTCCTAAAGAGAAATAGAAGAGGACAACCTGGCACGATCCCAGGTCATCCATACTTCCCTTTCTTAAAACGAGAGAGAACAGGAGAGAAGTAACACGCCTCATCTCCTGTTCTCTCAATTTTACTCCTCTTTCAGGTTAAAGCGCCTGCGGAAACGCTCGACCCGGCCAGCGCTATCAAGGATACGCTGCTGCCCCGTAAAGAAGGGATGGCAATTCGAGCAGACATCTACGCGGAGATTCTGCTTGACACTGCCTGTCTTAAACGTATTCCCACACGCGCATGTCACGGTCGCTTCAACAAACTTGGGATGGATTCCAGCTTTCATCTGTCCTGCACGTACCCTTTCGGAAAACCGCTGTCTATCACTTCTATGGACACTCACTCGACCAGGGCGAACACGAGTATCCAATCAAACTATCCTCCTGCGGCATTGTATACGCCGCCTGCCCAGCCGTCAAGCATCTCAGATAAAGGCGCCATACCTCACGAGGAAATGAGCATTACGGGCAAGCCCTTGACTGAGGAAAACGCCCATCAGCGGTCTGTTGTTCCGCACGCGCCTGACAGCAGGTATCCTGGCAAAAGGGGATACTTAATTATTATACCACATTATATCAGGCAAACCTGGCAACGAGAGCAAAAAATGGGGCAGAGGGAGTATGCTGATTTGCCAGCAAGAGCATCCAAAAGCTATACTGTGCATGATTGGACAAGAGACAACAGTCGCATTGCAAAGGCGCTCAGGTAGGACGAGATGAAACTTCTGGCGTATGTTTTGCGTTAAGGACTATGGGATACTGAAGAAGAGGAAGGCTCTGCCCCCACCGATCTGTTTAGCAGCAAACCAGATACAGGCGTTGGAGGAGAGTCTCTCACCTCTGGCAGAATCGGGAAGGTGAGGCGCCAATGTTTTGCCCGCATTGTGGATCAAACAGCGTTGATGTGCAGGGCATCTGTCAGGAATGTGGACAGGAAACCTTCGATTCATCCACCAACCTGGAGGTTCAGGCGATCAGCACCGGAGCAGGCGGAAATTGCCTGAACTGCGGCGCACCGTTAGAGCCAGGCGAGCTATACTGTGGACAATGCGGCACGCGCATCAGTCCTCAATCTATCAGCGGACCACCGGCAGTGAGCTATCCTCTGGGCCGCCCCAGCCCATCACAGCGCAGAACGCGCGGCGCTCTTTCACCAACAGGCATCAGCGCTCAAAGAGCGCACTGGGATGACGAGGTGGAAGATGAAGGGAATGCTCCCACTGAAACATTTCGTCGCCCGCAAACACCGCGCCGAAGCATACAAAGCAATCCCATTGGAGGCGCGCCTGGCCGAGGACCAACGTATCGGCCTGCTCCGTCCACGCGCCTGCCAACAGGAAGTCCCTATGCACCAGCGGCCCAGCGTTCTCACGCGCCGCTGGTCATCGGCCTGCTGTGCTTTTTGGCAAGTTTCATTAGCGGCGGCGCTGCGATCTGGCTGGCGCTCTCGCTCCACTAGACAAGCCTCAAATAGCCCATTCTTCAGGCCGCTTTATGCAGGGGCAGCGGGATCAACATCCTCATCACGGAGTTTCGCGCTTCCTGCCGGCTCCTCTGGAAAGCCTCCTCTTGTTGGCAGAAGCTCGCCATTCCCATCACGCTCCTCCTTCACAGGCACACTCTCCCCCAGGACACCCCGATCTTCTTGCTCAGTCGCAGGCGCCGAGATAGTAAGCTCTGTTCCCACGACCACTTTTGTAGCGCCATGTTCCGCCTGTCCACGTCTCCCTCTCCAGGCGAGCAATGGCGTCAGCGTCAGTACCCGCTCGCGCCGCTCATCTTCATCCAGCATGCGCATCCGCGCCTTCAGCAGATCGCTGCGGGTCAAGATACCCACTATTTGTGCTGGATGCTCTGGGGAGACGACTGGGAGGCGCCCAACATTGGCAACAATCATCCGATTGGTAACAGGCCGCAGCGGCTCACCAGGAAAGGCCACAACCAGTTTGCGCCCAATCAAGTCTTGTAAGAGGGTCTCATCTTCACCTCTGGGCAAAGTCACATGGGCCAGATCAGATCGGGTGATCATGCCCACGAGCTTTCCAGCAACATCCACCACTGGATAGCCCTGATGGCTGAACTCGCTGCGCTCACCAAAGAATGTGCGGCGGACCTCTCCAATGCTCATCGTTGCGGGGAGCGCTACCACCTGCCTGGTCATCACCTTGCCCACATTGACCATCTCTAACGGATCGACCGCATATTCGCGGGCCACATGATACCCACGCCGGGCAACTTTCTCCGTCAGGATCGAACGGCGCAACGTCAACACAGTAAAAGCATGGGCTGAGACGCTGGCAATCAGCAAAGGCAAAAGCAGATTGACGTCATGGGTCAACTCCAGAGCAAAGATGACGCCGGTAAACGGCGAGCGCATCGTGCCACCCAGAATAGCGGCCATGCTAATCAGCGCCCAAAGCCCTGGGTCTCCAATAAAGGGGACAATCGTCGCCTCTAACCCACCTAGCGCCGCGCCAACCATCAGCAACGGCGCCAGGACACCTCCTGATGTACCCGACCCCAGCGAAATGGCCCAGATCGATGACTTGACCAGCAAAACAGCTAAGACGAGTTTCAGCGTAAAGTGATCGCTAATCAGCGCCCGGATAGTATCGTACCCCACGCCCAGGGTATGCGGAAAGAAGAAACCGCCCACGCCCACGACCAACCCTCCCAGCACCGGCCACCACATCCAGTGTATAGGCAGGCGACGAAAAGCATCTTCGGCAGCATAAACAGCAGCCGTCAACAAAAATGAACCGACGCCAGCAATAATGCCCACAATAGGGCAGAGCAACAGTTGCGTAATCGACAGCATCGGATGCGGTGCAGTGGGAAAGAGTGGCCCTGGGCCGATCAGGACGCCACGCAGGATTGCTGCTGAAGCGCTAGCAGCAGCGACGGGAATCAGACTGCGTGGCTTCCACTCAAATAACAAGAGTTCTACGGCCAGCAGGACTGCTGCTACCGGCGAGGCAAAGGTTGCTGACATACCACCGGCTGCCCCGGCAACCAGCAAAATCTTGCGCTCAGATGCTGACAGGCGCAGAAACTGCCCAATAATGGAGCCAAAGGCGCCACCGGTCATAATGATCGGCCCCTCAGCGCCAAATGGGCCACCAGATCCAATCGAGATCGCCGAGGAGAGCGGCTTCAAAAGCGCCACACGCGGCTGAATGCGGCTCTGGCCGATGAGAATAGCCTCCATCGCTTCAGGAATACCATGCCCGCGAATACGCTCCGAGCCATAGCGCGCCATCAGGCCAATGATCAGACCTCCAAAGGCAGGCACCAGAATCTCCCAACCTCCCAACGTATTATCGGCTGGAGAAATAAAAGCAAATGACAGGCGCTGATAAAAGAAGAGGTTCGTGAAGAAGCCGATCAGCCCTAGCAGCACAATGGCAATCAGCGCGCATAATAATCCTACGATTAACGCCAGAAAAGAGAGCCAGATCAACCGGGCATCGGCAGTAAAATCACCGAGCTTCTCCTCGCCCTTGGGGATCACTTCCTGCGCCCTGGCTTTCCCGCTATCTCTCTCTGAAAATCGTTGTTTCGCACTCAACCACAGACACCTGACCATCCAACCTCCTCAGAAAACAGCTTGGACTCTGTTATCAAAAACGTTGCTCTCGTTATTATATCGTTTTACGATGTTCATGCCAAGAGATGCACTGCTCTGCTTCGCTCCTTCATTGGCCCTCCACTTCGCTTCTTCAAACCCTCAAGAATCAGTTGGCCTGCAATCAGCATCAATGCTATAATGCAAACCATGAACCTTGCACAGCTAGAACAGCAGCAGTTACACTAATAAAATGAAATGCGCCCAGGAGCATGGGCGCCATGCCATCCAGTTTGCATATGCAGCAAAGAGTCCCGCCGATACGGGGTTGTTGGGAGGAGCAAATTATGAGTGAGAGGACAGCTTCATCAGCCGCTAAAGCAGGAAACATCTTCCAGAACCATACGTCCAAACCAGAGATGCAAGCAGAGGTAGCAGAGCCGACAGCACCTCCTGATCAAGAGCAAATGACCAAGGCAGAATTCGAAGCACTGGCTGCATTCCGTTACGCTATCAGACGCTTCCTTCGTTTCAGCGAACAGGAGGCACGCAAAGCGGGTATCACCCCACAGCAACATCAACTCATGCTGGCGATCAAAGGGTATCCCAATCGGGAGAGCGCGACAGTCTCAGAACTGGCTGAGCGGCTCCAAATGCGCCAGCACAGTATGGTGGGCCTTATTGATCGCACTGAGGCACAAGGATTGGTCCGGCGCGAACCCGATACTGTTGATCGCCGGCAAGTCTATATCTTCCTGACGCCTACAGGAGAAGCGTTATTGAGCAAGCTCGCGGTCATACATCGCCAGGAACTCCGCAATATGAGCGATGCGCTGCGGCTCCCAATTTGGGACGAACCCGCCCAATCCAATCGCTGAGGTTTTATCTATTGCCCGTGATCAAGGGCTGCGCCCTCCCATCAGGGTCTTGATCAGGGTCTTTTCACCTGCCGACGCGGTTTGGGTGGCTTATATTCCCTGAAGACGCTTCGTCCAATCTGCCAGCCAAGGATTGCCAGACCAACCATCAGGAGGATGGTCAATGTAATGCCGATAGGTCGGTAAAAAATCAAGATCGTCGTGCCGAGGAACCCTCCTAGCAGAACGCCAGCTATCGCGCCGAGTAGACACCCTAAAGGGCCGCCATTCGTCGGCCAGGGGGCTTCATCGGGCTTCGGATGTTCTTCTGGTTGCTGCTCGCTACTCAACGGAGGTGCTTCTCTTCTAGCGGGTGAATCTTTCGCATGAGTACCCTCTCAGCTTCCATTTCGCGTACGCTCCACCCAGCCCCTAGACGGTTCCAAATTGACGATCTCCAGCATCACCAAGTCCCGGAACAATAAACCCACGATCATTCAACACCTCATCTACCGCAGCTATATAGATGGGAACATCAGGATGCGTTTCATGCAATTTCTTCAGCCCATAGGGCGCCGCGATAATACAGACATAGCGCAGATGCGGCACGCCAATCCGTTTGAGTGTATTGATCGCATCAATAGCCGACCCACCTGTCGCCAGCATCGGATCAACAGAAAAGCAGACTTGCAGGTTTTCCGCGCGCCCCATCTGATTGTAATACTCAATCGGCTCAAGCGTCTGCTCATCGCGGCGCAAGCCAAGATGCCAGACCTGCACTTCTGGAAAGACTTCGCGGAACCCTTCGGCCAGACCAAGGCCAGCGCGCAGAATAGGCACCACACCCACTCCACCAGCCAGGCGCTGGCCTACCATCGGCTTCAACGGTGTCTCAATCGGCGTAGCGACCAGCGCTAGATCAATGGTTGCCTCATAGGCCAGCAGTGTGCCAAGTTCCTTGACCAATCGATAAAACTCGGCGGGCGCCGTCTGTTGGTCACGCAGGCGAGTGAGCTTATGCGCGACCACTGGATGCGGGGAAATATGAACTCCAGCAAGATGCAGCACTTCCTCGCGGCTGGGTTGTGGTATTCCGCGCATCGGCAGATCAAGCTTGTTCGCCTGGGGTTCTGACATAACCTACCTCCTCATACAGCAGAACGCTGATGACTATCGCTAAGCACCCTTACCCTCTCAGGACAGCTCAAGAGGAGAGCAGCTTGTCCTCTGCTCCATTGTCATCAGTAGCTGATACAGCAGAAAGCTGCGCTCCTTCGGCGGGTGGGTTATACTGTGGAAGGTCCATATCAGCGCGAATGACCTTAATGGCCTGGTACACTGTTCCTGCTGGCAGATTCAGCAGCGCGGCAAGTTGCTTATGGACGCCGAGTGGAGGCATTGGCAGGAAGGGCACATATGCTGAGCGAATGCGCTCTAAATCTTCTGGCGAGCCGTGATAGGTTTGCAAATCCCACCAGCTCGGAATCTCCTGGCGTTCGCGCAGCGCGCCCACGACCTTTTTGACCGCTGACTTCGGAATGTTGAGTTCTTTGGCAATCTGCGTGCGAATCCCATCAAATTCATGTGGTTGTGCCAGTTCCAGGTATCGCTGCTCTATCGCGCTAACTTGCTCTGGCGTTGGCGTAAAAGGTGGGGTCGGCGGGCGAGGTTCGCGTTTTGGTTTCCCTGTTGTGCCAGCAGATCGGCTCCCTTTCGGCGGTTTCTCCCTATCGGCTTTTTTGCCGTATTCAGGTTTTCTGCTCGCTTTCTGATCTCCCTGCCCTGCTGAGGGTACGTCTGCTCCTCCCTGACTGGGAGGCACGTCTTGCTTTTTATCACCTGGGCGCATTGCTTTTGCAGGCGCGGGAGGCGGTGCAGGACCATCCCGTTCAGGAACATCCAGACGAGGCGGGCGGGCAGGCGCATGTGGTTCCAGGGCTGCAATCTTTATATCAGGTTGCTTGTCCAGCCAATGCGGTTTGGGAGCGGACGGCGCCGCGTGCGGTGGTGCCTGCCTGGGTGGCTGCGCCTGCCTGGGAGCGGGCGTTGGCGCGCTGGCAGAGGCTGGTATCCCCTTGGCCCTGGCAGCGCGCTCGCGGCGCGCCTTTTCTTCGCATTCTAGGCAGATCAGTTGCCTGGGATTGGTTGATTTGAAGCTCTTACCACACTGGCTACAGC
>JBJKSJ010000327.1:0-4037 GCA_046704085.1 Ktedonobacterales bacterium
CTCGGCGCGCTGATGGCGCTTGCGCCTGGCATGCGAACTGATGTGGCAGAGGACGAGGAGCGCGTGAAAGTGAGCGCGCCTGTCGCCCTACCCGCGCCTGAGCCTCAGCTTTAGGGAGCGATTATAGCTGCTGGATCAGGGCGTTGCTATCAACTCGTGCCCAGAGGACCGCGACGCCTGGCCTGGCAGCATTTGGTGATCCCCAACTTATCCAGGCGCTTCCTGAAGGGGGAGTTCGTTGGCGGTAGAAGGTTCCCTCGTCAATGAACACACTGAAAGCCACCCGTGTTTTGCCCAGCGCCACAAACTGCTGGATTCGCTGTACATCTTTCGCTATATCTGTCCAAAATGTGACTGATGGGTTAATCTTCCCTGGCAATATATCATTGCGCGCATGGGATGGCTCGTATTTAAACTCTGCTGCGACTTCTACCTGGGCATCGCTATTGAGGATAGCCAGGTCTGCGGAAAGGCTGCGGCGATTTCCGGGCAGCATGGGATATTCATTATAGACACGATAAGGTAAACCCACTTCTTCAATAGTCTTTCTGAGGTAGGTCTGGATCGTCCAGACCACATCACGCTCAACGAAGAAGCGGTACACCGTATAGTTGGCCTGTAGCCAGGCTATCGCGCTTTCAAATAATTCGCTTGCGCTTTTCATCTTTTGATTGCACTCCTCTCAGAGGTTGGAATCGTGTCTGCTGCCCAGCGTGAGCGCGCTTTCCAGGAAGCTGTCTCTGCGAGCTATGATGGCAGCCAGCCAGTCCTGATGGGTCTGATACCAGCCGATGGTCTGGCGCAAGCCTTCCGCGAAGGGGATTTCTGGCTCCCAGCCGAGCGTCTGGCGCAGTCTGGCGCTGTTGACGGCGTGGCGGCGCACATGGCCGAGGCGGTCGGGCACGAAGGTGATCAGGTCGCGTGGCTTGCCCAGGATGTCGAGAATAGCCTGGGCGTTTTGCACGATGCTGCGCTCCTCGCCCGCGCCAATATTGAAAACCTGCCCGTGCGTCTGCTCGCCTGGGGCGTGCAGAATAGTATCCAGCGCGGCGCAGTGGTCGCGCACATGAATCCAGTCGCGGGTGTTTTGCCCGTCGCCATAGACCGGCAGCGGGCGGTCATGCAGCGCGTTGAGGATGAAGAGCGGAAGCTGTTTTTCGGGATACTGCGCGGGGCCGTAGTTGTTGCTGCACCGCGTAATCACAACGGGCAGGCCATAGGTGGCCCAGTACGAGAAAGCCAGTCGGTCGGCTCCGGCCTTGCTGGCGGCATAGGGCGAGAGCGGCAGCAGCGCGTCGGTCTCCAGCGAGGGGCGGCTCGTGCCGTCGGGCGCGCGGGCGTCGCCATAGACCTCATCGGTGCTGATCTGGAGAAAGAGATCGATGTTTGTCGAACGCGCGGCCTCTAATAAAACAAACGTGCCCTCCACATCAGTCTTGATAAAGGCGTCGGGGGCAACGATGGAGCGGTCCACGTGTGTTTCGGCGGCGAAGTTCACCAGCCAATCGCAGCCCTGCATCGCTTCGGCAACGGCTGCCGGGTCGCAGATGTCGCCCTGGATGAAGCGCAAGCCGGGATGTCCCTCGACGGCGCTCAGGTTGGCGCGATTGCCCGCGTAGGTGAGCTTATCCAGCACGGTGATTTGATAGTCTGGATGCTGCTCCAGCATGGCGCGCACAAAGTTGCTGCCGATGAATCCGGCCCCGCCGGTCACAAGCAGAGCATGTTTTTGTCCCATCTTTCTCTCCGGCAAGCTCATCGGCGAATTTATTCGCCGCTATGGGCCTGCGGCCAGGAAGTCCCTTTGGGACTTGATGGCGCCCGCAGGCGCCCTGAGCGGCCATTTTAATGGCCGCTCAGGGTGGGGTCTGGACGCATCTAAAATGAAACCTCATTATTCGCCAGCGCCCTAGCTCAGCAGACCCACCTTGCTATGATCGCCCAGCATGAACTTGTAGGCTTTGGGCTTGATCGGCGAGGGCTGAATCTCGGTATAGCGCCCGATCAGGCTGTCGGCAATGCGGCTAGGCACGTCGCGGATCACACAGCCCTCCAACACGATGCTATGCTCGATCTCGCTCTGGGCAATCGTGGCGTCGTGATAGATCGAGGTGAAGGGGCCGATATAGCTGTTGAGCAGTTTGGTGCGTTCGCCGATGATCGCCGGTCCGCGCACGACGCTGTTGACAATCTCCGCGCCCGCCTGGATGACGACGATGCCGTGCAGGCGCGACTCGGCATCGACGCTGGCGCTGGGATCAACGCACGCTTTGAGGTTGCCCAGTGTGATCCGATTGGCCTCCAGAATATCAGCCATCTTGCCGGTATCGATCCAGTAGCCCTCCAGCAGATGCGGCCTGACCTCGTAGCCGTGATCGATGAGCCATTGAATGGCGTCGGTGATCTCCAGTTCGTTGCGCCAGGAGGGCTGAATCGCCTCGGTTGCCTCGAAGATATGCTGATCAAAGAGGTAGATGCCAACCAGGGCCAGATCGCTCGGCGGAACAGGGGGCTTTTCCACCAGCCGCGTAACGCGATAGCCGGATGGCTGAGACAGCCGGTTGTCGAGCGTCTCGGAGGCTGCGAGTGGGGCCAGTTCGGCGACGCCAAAGTCGGTGGGATTGGGGACGCGCGCCAGCAGAATCTCGCTCGCTGAGGGGCAATCGGGCTGGCTGAAGCGCTCGGCCAGGCCGCGCAGCGGCTGCTGGATGAAGTTATCGCCCAGGAAGAGGACAAAGCGCTCATCCCCCAGAAACGGGCGCGCGATCTTGACCGCGTGTGCCAGACCCAGCGGCGCCTCCTGATAGATGTAGGTAATCGAGACATCGCTGCCCCAGCGCGAGCCGTCGCCCACAGCGGCGCGAATCTCCTGCTGTGTATCGCCAACGACCAGCCCGATCTCGCGGATGCCCGTTTCCAGAATGGCCTCGATGGCATAGAACAGCACGGGCTTGTTCGCCAGCGGGATCAACTGCTTGGCGCTGGTATAGGTGATCGGGCGCAGGCGCGTGCCTTTGCCGCCGCTCAGAATCAAGGCTTTCACGTAGCCACTCTCCCCGACGTGCTGGTCATTTGATTTCGGCCCCGCGCGCCCAATCGTAGCCAATCGTCGGGTCGTCGTGGGGGATGCGCCCCTCTTCGGCGGGGTCATAGGTGCGCGAGGTGACGTAGAAGAGATGGGCCGTGCCGCCGATGGCCTTGCAGCCATGCGCCACGCCTGCCGGAATCTTCAGCACGGCGGGCGGATAGTCCTCACCCAGAAAGAGCGTTTTGGTCACGCCGCGCGTGGGGCTGCCCTCGCGCAGATCGTGCAGCGCCACCTTGAGCGTGCCGATGGGCACATACCACCAGTCGATCTGCGTCTTGTGGATATGCCAGGCTTTGGCGACCCCCGGAAACATCTTGGAATGGCTCAACTGCGCGAAGCCCTCGGCAAAGAACGGGTCGCTGGCGCGAATCAGTTCCAGAAAGAAGCCGCGCTCATCCGCATGGCGAACCAGATGCTTGATGATCGCCCCCGCAATGCCAAGCTCCTCCTCAGCAGACCTGCCCGCGCTTACCTCTGGGGGCATCGCCAACGCCTCGCTTTCTGCACCAACACGCGCTTGCCTGGCCTGTGCAACCTCATGCTTCAGGCGGCTCTATCGTACCGCAGGGTGTCAAGGGGGAGAAAGAGGGTGTGTAAGGAATAGGCGTGCGTTGCTGAGTGTCTTTTTGAGGCTTAATCTCTCCCTCTAGGAGGTTCCGTCTTATCCCTTGCCTTAAAGAACCCTACTATAATAGGCTACTCGACTTATACCTTGTGGGCAACTTATATCGACCTCTTAGATGCGATGCTGGATTAATTGTCAGTTTTGCGGGAAATATGCTTATATATCTTGACAAATTTCTCAAGATTTGGTAAAATTACACACATGAAGAACGAAATTTCTCACTGGTCAACGATGCTCGATATTATTGAGGCTGGATTAACCAGAGATTCAGAAAAGGCGCGCAACTACTCCTCATTGCTTGCTGATCGCCTTGAAGAGTCTGGT
>JBJKSJ010000328.1:0-6320 GCA_046704085.1 Ktedonobacterales bacterium
AATTTTGTGCGTCCGGTTGGGGCCACTGGGTGGCCCTGTGTTACTCCGTTTGGCCCCCAGGGGACTACCACGTGGCAGACCCTTCCGACCAAAGGACCACATATGTGTGTGATCTTCACGGCTCCAAATCAAATGCGTGTGTGATCTTGGGTGCGAGAGGTCTGCTGGAGGCCAGCTTCAGGGATATTCATAGCGGCTTCCAGCTAACGCTCTCTTACTTACGTGCGTGCGTAAAATCTGCATGAGTGATCCTACGTGCGTGCGTAAGATCGCCTTTCTCCACCTGCCCTGCAAGGGGATCGGGGAATACGATCCCCTTGCAGGGAAGGGGAGGAGACATGGCCGATAGGTGGAGAGAGCGCACACACGGCATACGGGCGGGCGGGCAAAGGATCAGGGCTGTCCATTGTGGTCGCCTCCTGGTTTTATGGTTGAGGCGCTGGACGGAGGGGAGAGCGGGGGCATAGAATGCGGACTAGCCCTCCGCGTCGGTCTGCCCGGCGCCTGGGTCATGGTAGCCGTCGCTGTTTACGCAGCGACGGCTATCGCGGTTTTCTATGCAGGCAAGTATACCAGCAACCCGGCGGGAAAGTCAAGGGGCAGCAGAGCGACAGGCCGCGCATCGGCGATGCATGCCATGTGCCCATCCGCCCGGCACGCAGCCCCCCAACACCTGAAGTCGCCCCGCCCCACCTTCGGAGAATGAATTCGCCGCTGCGGGCCTTCGGCCAGCACACCCGCCAGGCGGCTTAGGACCGGCGCCAGCGATGGACCGCCGGGCAGAAGGCATGCAGCCCGAACGTCTCACCGCCAGGGACGACGGCGCTACAGGTAGGCTGCCGCGTGTAGCGCCGGCTTCCAGCCGACAAGGGTGGGGTCTGGCGCGTGGGCGAACGTGGCGCTTGAGGGCCAAACGTTCCTGCTGGCCCAGCGATTGACCGGCTAGAAGCCGGTGGTACACGCGGGCGTTCTGCGTGTAGCGTCGGCCTTCGTGCCGGCAGGGGGGTTCTAGCGCGCAGGCGAACGGGGCGCTTGAGGGGCAAAGGTTCGCGCTGGCGAACCGATGCGCCGCCAGGGACGGCGGCGCTACACGCGGCGTTCTTCCTAGCCCGCGTAGGCGGGCTTGGCGGCGCAGCCTCCAGGCGCGGATTTATCCGCCAGCCACTGCTTCATTAACCGCCAGCCTGCGAGGCAATCTGCTCGCTGGGAACCGAGAGGTTAGCGAAGAGATCGCGCTCGATGGGGGCGCGCGGCTGCGGCGGCGGGTAGACGCGCGAGAGCGGCAGGCTGCGCAGGAAGAGGCGGCTCAGAGGTCGGCCCAGCCGCTCAAGCCAGCCGGGGCTGCCCATCTGGCTGGCGTGGCAGCGCATGGCGTCCCACAGCGCCTCTTGATACCCGCCAATCGGCGCCTTCGTGGTCGTCGGCGTGGTCGCTGCCAGCGCCGCCAGAAAGTCAATGTCACCGTTCTTCCCGCCCTTGCGCGGGTCTTTGCGCAGCAGCCTCATCACGGCTACCCCGACGCGCAGCAGTTTCTGCGGCCCGGTGGAATAGTAGAGTTTCTGGGGATGCTCTGGCTCGGCCTGCACCTGCTCGAAGGCGGCAACCGTCGCCTGATTGATCTTGATATGGTCGGGATGCCCATAGCCGCCAAAGGTATTGAAGGTGATCACGACCTGGGGCCGCGCGCGGCGCATCACCTCGATCACGCGCTCTGTCACCTCTTCCAGCGGCGCGTGCCAGAGGCTATCGGCATGATCATTATCGGCGCTGCCCATCATGCCGCTGTCGCGGTAGCCAAACGTGACCACCTCGGTAAAGCCAGCCGCCTTCGCCGCGCAGTCCAGTTCGGCCTGGCGCAGCGCGGCAATGGAGGAGTAGTCGCGCAGATATTTTTCGTCCACGTCGCCGACATCCCCATTCGTGGCGCAGATCAGCGTGGCCTGCCCGCCTTCAGCAACGACGCGGGCAACAAGCGGAGCGCAGCCCACCTCGTCATCGGGATGCGCGAAGCATAGCAAGATATGTTTTCCCATCAGGCTCAGCGGTTTGCTCCTCTCTCGGCAAACGACACTCAAAGGCACTCGCTTAGATTATAGCAAACCGCGCCTGATGATTGCCCGCAAGAAGGAGTATTATCCGTGCAGGGGCGGCTGCTCCTGGTGCGGCCCCATCGGAATGGCCTGGCTGGGCATGGGCGCAAGACCAAGCTGCTGCAACATACCCAGCACATCGTAGTTAGTCCAGGATTCCGCGATCTTGCCACCTGCGAGGCGATTGATGGTAATGCCCGAAACCGTTGCGCGCTTGTTGGTGGCGGGGACGCCCATAAGTATCCCTTTGTGTGTGCCCGTGCCAACCCAGCGCGCCACAACCTGATCCCCTTCGGCAATCAGGCTTTCAACAGTGAAATGCAGATCAGGGAAGGCTGTGCGGTAGGTAGAAATGAGCCGTTTCGTGCCCTCGGAGCCATCAAAGCCAGGATTGGCTGGATCGTGATTCAGCGCGTTGGAGGCTTCAATCTGGTCGATCAGGTCCAAATTACCTTGATTCCAGGCTTCCTCAAAAAACTGGCGAACAACCATCTTGTTCTCTTCGGACGACACCTCTACGCTCCTTGTCTAGAAAGTGAGAAGAACGTCGCGCGCGCTTTTTCATGCGCACAAAAAAGATGCGCTGCACGAGCAATGCCAGGAGCGGCTGGGCATCAGACAGATTCCCCCTTCAGTTCCATCAGCGCGTCCAGCCCGGCGGCCTGATCGCGCTCCAGCGTGCGCATGCTGATGCCATGCAGATAGGCTTGCGTCTCCTCGCGCGTGCGGCGCTCCTCCAGCGTCAGCCGGATGATCTGGCGCACGCGCGGGCGCAGTTCTTCGATGGCAGCCGAAAGCTGCGCCCGCGTCAGCACAAACGCGGGCGCGCCTTCGGCCAGGCCCAGCAGTTCCACCCGGCTCTCAGCCTCGCTGCGCGGCGTGACCCGCAGAAACTCGCGCAGTCGGCGGCGGTTCTCGGCCCGCCGCGCATCGGCGGGCGCGGACGGCGGATGGCTGATACGGGGTGGCTGCTGGATCATATTCTCTACCCTCGCTTACAGATGTGCTACCAACAAGAATCAATCAAAAGCTCCCATCTCGATAGAACCGCCGGGGCACAATCAGCTTGCTGGCCGCCAGCGGCGCAAACGCCGCTGCGGCGCGCACGCAGAGCGCCGCCGACATCAGATAATCATCATGCCCTTTTTCGGGAGGGACATAGAAATTGAGCGTCTGACCGGCCAGGTGAACGCTGCGCGCCTCGCGCAGTTCATCCCAGAAATGGCGGCTCTCCGACGAGCCATCATCGGCGTACATCTTCAGCCGCCCGGTGTTCACCGCTGCCAGCAGCGCCCAGCCCAGGTCCGATTTGCTGGCGCGCGAAAACTGGAAGCATTCCACCCGATCCTTGCCCAACGCATCTCTCAGCCAGGACGCCAGCCCCGCGCCGATGCCGCTGGCATCGATCACCACGCGCGCGCAGCCCCAGACGCTGCGCGCCAGATCGCGCAGGCGCAGGTCTTGCTCCCGATAGTCCAGGCCGACCCACTCGTAATGCTGCACGATCTGAATGGTCGCAAAGTCCGGCGCCTGCTCGTCGCGCAGCACCTCGGCAATCGTCATTACCGTCGCGTCCCGTTGGGGATGCGCCAGCCGCTCGCGGCCATCCAATCCCTCCACGCCCTCATCGGCCCCGGCCACATCGACGCCCGCCACATACAGCGCGTTGCCCTGGCGCGGCTCGGTCAGCCGGGGATGTATCCCGCGCGCCTGGGCAAGCTGCGCCGCTGTCAAGAGCTTATCCTGCTCTGCCACCGTCTCCAGCAGGTACTGCGTGCGAATGATGGGATGCGTCAGGCCCAGCCGCTCGATCTCCGCCTCGACATACGCCTTGTAGGCAGGGCTGAGCGCGGCATAGGCTGTCCAGGGAAACTCGAAATGCCGCTTGATAGGCTCGTCGGGCGCGCGGCGTGTACCCGCCAGCCGTGCCGCCCGCGCCTCCAGTTCCAGGTTCTGCTGCTTCTGCCGCTCCAGCAGCGTCTCGCCCGTCCAGGCCGTGCCATAGAGAACCGTCGTCGCGTTCGTGCTGGCGCCCATCGGGCGGAAATCGCGCAGATATTTCTGCTCGCTCACCTCCTGGGCTTCGTCGATCTCCAGCAGCGGATGCGCCGTCGCGCCAATCACGTTGGCCGATGCATCCGCCGAATAAAATGCGATCAGCGCCTCGCCAACCTGGATGATATGCCCCTCGCGCTCGCGCCAGGCCAGCCCTTCCGGGTCGCCCTGGCGCGCCAGACTCAGCACTTCGCGCAAGCGCCGCTTGCTCAGCATCCCCTGCGGGCGCAGCGTCGGGCTGGCCTTCACCAGACTGGCCCCCTCGGCTTGCAACGCCCGCAGCAGCCACGCCTCAAGCTGCGCTGAAAGCTCATTCTTGCCCATCTGCCGGGCCATCATCACCGTAAAGATCGCGCCATCGCCCCGCTCAATCGAGGCGAGAATGGCGCGCGCCGCTTCCAATTGATAGGCCCGCAGCGGTCGTCGAGCCAGTTCGCGGCTGAACCGCTCAAACTCCGTCGCCCGCTCGGCCTGTGTCGTCGTTTCCACCCAACCCCTCACTCTCTCCACTCCAGCCTGTCGGCCTTCCAGTCCCAGAGGGACTTCCTGGCGGCACGCCCTAGCGGTGAATTCATTCGCCGCTAGGGCGTGGGATGATCACCAATCCTGATCGTCCTCCTCCTCGTCCCACCACTCCTCCGCCGCCTCTTCCCAATCCAGCAGGGCTTCGAGCGACACCATCTGCGGATCGGCGCTCAGCTTACGGCGGCGGGCCGTTGCCCGCCGCTGCTCGACGGCGGGGTGCGGCCAGTCGGTCTCCTCAAAGCCAGGGCAGGGCAGCGCCACATTCAGCGCGATCTTATTCTCCACAAATTCACTCACCGCCGCGCGCCCATGCCAGTAGCCCAGGCGACACTCCATCAGCCGCACCTGGCGATTATTCAGCACAGCCACTTCGCCATACACCTCGCGGGCATAGACACAATCGCGGCACGGCCCGCCCGTTGGCTTCTCCACGCGCATCAGCGCCTCGCGCTCGCGTGGGCGCGGCGACCAGCAAAGTACCTTGCACTGATCGTAGCCCACACAGCCGATATAGCGGTCGTCGCGCATGCAAGGAAAGACGCGCCCGGCGCGCTCGGTCTCCAGATCGCGCACCGCTACCTCGCGCAGCGCCTCCACCGCTGGCCTGGGGACATCATCTGCCAGCGCACGCGCCAGATCGGCCTCTGCGCCCTCCTCGGCCACGTCCGCCTCGCCCGGCAGACCGGCATCCGGGGCAGCAGGCGCGGACACCACCACCGCCCGCCCCCGCTGTATCAGCATCCTCCGCTGGCCGCCAGAGCGGCCATCCTGGGAGTCAACGTCTGGTCGAGGCTTGTCCCCGCTGCCACCATCAACAACAACCCGCGCCATACACAGCGTCTCCTTTCTTCTGCGCACCACAAAAAACCCACCTTCTCTACTTTAGAACAAAAGTTCTATTTTGTCAATAGTTGAGACTGCCTGATCAAAAGTTGGTCACAGTCTCACTTGACAAACAGTGCCTTTTTGCCTATTATCAATAAGATGGGCAAGTGAGCGCGCGGGGAAAGCCTTGATACAGCCTGGTATAAGGAGCGACACCTGCATGGCATTCGCATTGCATCCATTTCTTGATCAAGAGAGCCAGGCTGTGCTGGCGCTCGCCAATGCCGCCATTCCTTATGACCTCGAGGGCAATCAACGCTGGCTGCGTCTGCGTCGGCAGGTAGACGAGCAGCGCCTGCTGCGGCGCCACTACGTCGTCATCGATGACGAGGCGCGCCAGCTTGTCGGCTATGGCGCGCTGGAGCAGCAGGGGCCAGACCCGCAGCGGCTCAGAGTCTATCTGCTCGCCTATCCTGGCTTCCTGCGGCGCGGCGTCGGGATTGCCCTCTATTCGCGCCTGACAGAAGACCTGGAAAAGCTCAACGTTACCAGCCTCTGGATGCAGGAATATCACCAGGACAGCGAACTACTCGGCTTTATGCACGAGCGTGGTTTCGTGCAAACCCGCCTCACCTGGGATTTGCGCCTCCCGCTGGCAAAAGCCAACGTCTCGCGCCTGCTGCCCACCCTGGAGGACTTGGCCGAGCGCGGCATCGTCATCGACTAACTGACTGATGAGTACCGCCGAAACCCCGGCGTGCTGCCGCACCTTCATGCCCACTTTATCGCCGCGCGCGACGAAGAGAGCTTTGGCCCCCTCACTCT
>JBJKSJ010000329.1:0-6401 GCA_046704085.1 Ktedonobacterales bacterium
GGGCGCGATTGCCTGGAGCTACGATCTGCTCTCACCAGAGGAGCAGCAGCTTTTCCGCCGCTTTGCCGTTTTTGTCGATGGCGCAGACATCGAGGCTGCCGAACAGGTCTGCCAGGCAGCAGGTGGCCTGGATGCAGACCTCCTGGAAGGGCTGGCCTCCCTGGTGGATAAAAGCTTGCTGCGACAGGAGGATCAGGGAGAAGGCGAGGCGCGCTTCTGGATGTTGCAGACGCTGCGCGAGTTTGGGTTGGAGCGCCTGGCCGAGACGGGCGAACTGGAGGCGACCCGCGAGGCGCATGCCAGCTATTACCTGGCGCTGGTTGAAGCCGCCGCACCGCATTTACAGGGCGCTGAGCAGGCGCGCTGGCTGGCCCGATTGGACCAGGAGCAGGAGAACTTGCGAGCGGCGCTGGGCTGCTTGCTGGCAGAGGCTCAGCGCCGCCAGGGAGATGGAGAAGGTCTGCCGCACGCGGAGCGTGCCTTGCGCCTGTGTAACGGATTGAATTTCTTCTGGCAGTCGCGTGGCTCGATCCGCGAGGGCCAGACCTTTCTGGATCAGGCGCTTGCCTATCGGGCTGGCGTTGCCCCTCTCATCCAGGCGCGGGCGCTGTATGTCGCTGCCGAATTGGCTTTGATACTTGACGATGTGGAGCGGGCAGAGCCGCTCAGCAGAGAAGGGCTAAGATACTTCCGGGAACTGGGCGATACTGCTGAAATAGCAGGCAGCCTTGAGCAACTGGCGGCGCTGGTGTGGGCCGCCAACAAGTATGGAGCTGCTCGTACTCAGTACGAGGAAGCGGAGCAGCTCTGTCGGAGCGTGGGGGATGTCTGGAGACAGGGGCGCTGCCTTACGCAGCTAGCCCGGATTGCGCTGGCGCAAGGCGAGTATGACCGGGCTCGAGCGCACCTGGAGGAGGCCAAGCGGCTCTACGAGGCGCTGGGCGATCAGGCACGCCTCAGTTGGGTGCGCCATCTGCAAGCCAAGGTCTTCTTTGGGGAAGGAGGCAATCTGGCCCGTGCCCAGGCGCTTGGTGAGCAAGCTGTGTCGCTTGCGCGAGCAGGTGGGTTTAAGGTCTGTCTGGCCTACGCGCTGAATGTGCTGGGCCAGGTTCGTCTGAAGCAGGGCCAGCTTGCCCAGGCCCGCGACCTGGCCGAAGGGAGCGCGGGGATACTCACCGAGGTGGGGGATCGCGATGGCACCAGCGACGCGCTGCTGGGTCTGGCGCGGGTGCTGGCGGCCCAGGGGAATATCCAGGTATCCTCCCAGCGTGTGCAGGAGAGCCTGGCATTGATGTGGCAGGTGCGCTTCGTAGAATTGGTCCCAGACGGCCTGGAGGTGTGGGGCGCGGCCCTGGCTGAGCAGGGCGAGGCTGAGCGCGCAGCGACGCTCTGGGGCGCGGCGGCAGCCATGCGCACATCCAGAGGCATACCCCAGCCGCCGATCTACCGCGCTGAGCATGAGCAGGCGATAGCTGGCGTGCGCGCCCAGATGGGCGTGGCTGCTTTTGACGCTGCCTGGGAACAGGGACAGGCAATGTCCCTGGAGCAGCTTCTGGCCGGGCCAAAGTCTGGCCCCCTGCCTGATCTCCGCTAACGCACGATCCCTGTTCCACCATGTTTCCATTGTAGTCATGGCCTGCGCGTGCTACAATGGCTGGGCGACAGGCGGAATAGGGGGAGAAGTGTTCCGCCAGGGGGAGGCTTTGCTTATGCAGGTGTTGTATCGCTCCGGCGCTGAGGGCGATTGGGGCGTGTTTGCGCCGGTGCCCGGCATTGAGACGACGCAAAAATGGCTGACGATGAATGACCAGACGCGCCTGTTCTGTCGGGTCTGGCGCGCAGAAGGTCCGGGGACGCTGCTGATCTTGCACGGCCTGGGCGCGCACAGCGGCTGGTTTATCGATATGGGCAATGCGCTGGCGGCGCGCGGGCTGAACGTCTGGGCCGTCGATCATCGAGGCTTTGGGCGATCCGAGGGACCACGCGGCCATGTGACCGACTACCACCGCTACCTTCAGGATGTAGATGCCGTTGTCGATGCCATCCGCTCTGAGCAGCGGGAGACGCGGCTGTTTACGCTGGGACATAGCATGGGCGGCATCTTTGCGATCTTCTACGCGGCGGCGCATGCAGAGAAGCTGGCGGGGATGCTGCTGCTGAATCCCTGGATCAAAGATCAGTCGAAGGTATCGCTGGGTACAACGTTTGCAGTCGTTTCTCGTGGTATCTTCAAGTCTCCGCGCCCGATTGCGCTGGCGGGTGGCTCGGATGTGATGACGGCGAATCCTGAAGCGGCCAAGCTGTTGGAAGCTGACCCTTATTGGGTGCGCGCGGAGAGCGCCTCGTTCTTCTGGCAGATTACGCTGATGCGCGGCAAGGTGCTGAGCCAGGCGCGGCGCGTGACGCTGCCCGCGCTAGTGCTTCAGGCCGAGCAAGATCACTCGGTGGTCGCCAGCGCGTCAGAAGAGGCGTTTCGTCGGCTGGGCAGCGCCGATAAAACCTGGCAGCCCCTTGCAGGCTATGCACATGATAGTGAGTTTGAGTCTGACCGTACCGTGCTGGATGATGCGATTGCCAACTGGATCAAGGCCCACGTGGGACAGGCTCAATCAACATAGAACCGGAAACCCCATGCTCGAGATCATTCTTCAATTAGCCAGGATTTTTCACGATCATGGCAAGCAGCTTTATATGGTTGGCGGGAACGTGCGCGACCTGCTCTTGCAGCGCGAAACCAGCCCGGACGCCGACCTGACGACGGATGCCACGCCGGAGGAGGTCAAGCGGCTGGTGGCGCCGACACATCCCAGCGCGGTGGTGCTGGTGGGCGAGCAGTTTGGCACGGTGCGCCTGCACTTTCGGCGGAAAGCGCGCGCTGAAGAGGCTGCTGGCGCAGAGCGACGTGCTGACGAGACCAGGAGCGTTTCGCCAACGGAAGATGTCATCGAGATTACGACCTTCCGCACGGAACGCTATAATCCCGATTCGCGCAAGCCAGAGGTGGCTTTTGGCACAGTGCTGGAAGAAGACTTGCTGCGCCGCGACTTTACGATCAATGCGATGGCGCGTGACCCGCTGACGGGCGCGATCATCGATCCTTTTGGGGGCCGGGCCGATCTGGAGGCGCATCTGCTGCGGGCGGTGGGCGATGACCCGCAAAAGCGTTTTGAGGAAGACCCTCTGCGCCTGTTACGCGGGGTACGTTTTGCGGCGCAGCTTAACTTTACCATCGAAGCAAAGACCGCCCAGGCGATCATCAATCAAGGCCAGACGCTGCAAAAGATCAGCCGCGAGCGTATCCGCGACGAGATGAATAAAATCTTGCTTTCCCCCCAGCCCATCCTGGGGCTGCGCCTGATGGTGGACCTGGGCTTGATGGAGTGGGTGATCCCTGAAGTGCTGGAACTACGGGGGGTGAGCCAGCGTCCGGCGCATTCCAAGGATGTCTACGTCCATACGCTTCAGGTGGTGCAGAATACGCCGCCGCGCCTGACGACGCGCTGGGCGGGTCTGTTGCATGATATTGCCAAGCCGCGCACGCGCTCCGTTGAAGATGGCAAGGTGCATTTCTTTGGGCACGAGGAGGTCGGCGCGCATATGGCCCGCGAGATTTTGCGTCGGCTGAAGTTTGACCGCGAGCATATCGAGTCGGTCTGCCTGCTGGTGCGCATGCACATGCGCTCCAACGCCTATACCAGCGATTGGACCGATGGCGCGGTGCGGCGCCTGATGCTGGAGGTTGATGAGCATCTGCCCGATCTGCTCGATCTTTCGCAGGCCGATATTACTAGCTATCGTCCAGAGAAAGTCAGCCGCGCCGTTGCACGGGTGCAGGAACTGCGGGCGCGGGCGGCGTATCTGAAGGAAGAAGCCGAGCGCGTGCCCTTGAAGAGTCCGCTGGATGGCAACGAACTGATGGAACTCTTCGGGCGTGGGCCTGGCCCCTGGCTCAAGCCGATCAAAGAGCATTTGCTGGGGCTGGTGATTGACGGAAAGATGGCGCCGGATGATAAGGCGGGCGCCGCTGAGGAAGCGAAAGCGTTTGTCGCCGCGCACGGCGAGTTGCAGGTGACCGGCGAACAGCGCGGAGCTTGACGCCTGGCTCGCCAGATGCTATAGTGAAAAATGGGTCTGAGCAGGCGAGACAATCGCGGTCGGCCTCTGCGCCGTCTGAGGAAAGTCCGAACTCCGTAGAGCGGGATGCTGGATAACGTCCAGCGGGGGCAACCCCAGGGAAAGTGCCACAGAAACATACCGCCCGGCAACGGGTAAGGGTGAAATGGTGAGGTAAGAGCTTACCAGCAATCAGGTGACTGGTTGGCTGCGGTAAACCCCATCAGGAGCAAGGCCAGACAGGAGGAATGGCGCCGCCGGTTTGCCGGTTGCGCCTGCGGGTGGCTCGCCCGCGTGACCTCCGGGTAGGCCGCTTGAGACGGCGGGCAACCGTCGTTCGAGATAGATGATTGTCAGCGCTCGCTGCCGCAAGGAGCGAGCGCCACAGAATTCGGCTTATTGTCTGCCCAGACCCACCCCACCCTTTTTCTTCTCCCCATGCTTGCCTTCGCGGCAGTAGTCACGCTTGTCCGGCGTCAGGCATAAATATTGCGAATGCAGATGCCTGTGCATGCCTGATTAACTGCTCGTTTTGTGGTGGCGCTGTGGGCGAGCGGGCATCGTCGGACCAGATGGTGCCTGCTTTGTTGCCGACAGTGTGCGCCAGAGCATGGCCTTCAATGGCTGAGATACTCAGCAGGCATCAGGCATATGCTGCTGTCCTGGGTTCACAGTCTCATTGGGAGACTCCGGCTGAGGGTGAAGGGGATGGAGGCAGGGGTGCGCCCAGGCCAAACTAGGAGGAGTAACTATGCTGAAAGAGTCATCCCGGAGTGATGCTCTGGCTAAGCACCCGATTAAGAAGGCGCTTAGCCCGATCCTCACCCGCCCCCCAATCGCCTTCCTGGCGAGTTTTCCGCCGCGTGAGTGTGGGATTGCGACCTTTACGGCTGATCTGGCCGAAGCAGTTGATAGCGCCAGCCCCCTTGCCCAGCCAGGCCAGGTGATCGCTATCAATCCAGGTGATCGTCAGTACGTCTACGGTCCCCGCGTGCGCTGGACGATTGAGCGGGATGATCTTGAGAGCTATCGACGCGCTGCGCGGGCTATTAACCGCTCGCGCGTGCAGCTTGTCTCCATCCAGCATGAATATGGGCTGTATGGAGGGGAATATGGTGATTACCTGCTGACATTCCTGCGGGCGCTGGAGAAGCCCGCTTCAGTCACCATGCACACCGTGCTGGAGCGCCCGGACCCGGCGATGCGCCGGGTGACGGAGGAACTGGCAAGCGCGGCCTCAGCCATCGTAGTTCTGGCGGAGCGTGCCAGGGCGATTCTGGCTGAGCATTATCCCCATGTTGATCTGAACAAGGTCCATTTTGTTCCGCATGGGACGCCTTCGGTGGCCTATGAGCCATCGACGCGCTTCAAGCAATCGCTGGGTCTGGAGGGGCGCACACTGCTAGCCACGTTCGGGTTCTTAGGGCCAGATAAGGGGATCGAGGACGCTCTGGCGGCGCTGCCAGAGATCATCAAACGGCATCCCGATGCCTTGTATCTGGTGCTGGGCGAAACCCATCCAGAACAGCGGCGGCACAGCGGCGAATCCTATCGGGAGTTCTTGGAGGCAAAGGTTGCAGAATTGGGCTTGCAGGAGCATGTGCGCTTTTACCAACGCTATCTGAATAGGACCGAGTTGGTGGAGTTCCTTCAGGCCACCGACGTGTACGTCATTCCCTACCTCAATCCCTACCAGATTGCCAGCGGCACCCTTTCGTATGCCGTCGCTGCTGGCAAGGCGGTGGTCTCCACGCCCTTTGTCCACGCGCAAGAACTCTTGAGCGAGGGGCGCGGTATACTGGCGCGCTTCCGCGATAGCGACTCGCTGGCAGTGGCGATCAACACCCTGCTGGATCAGCCGGAGCTCCGCGCGCAGATCGAGCGCGCGGCCTATGCGTATGGCAAGCGCATGCACTGGCCTGCGGTTGGGCGCGCCTATTGTCGCTTATATCAGCGGCTGGTAGAGGCAGATACGACCGGGCGGCGCGCTGCGCCGACGCGGTCAAATAGCCATCTGGGGGTACTCAGGCGACGGACTATCTCGTCGCTGCCGCTTAGCTCTGGTGATCTCCCTGGGCGCAGCATTGCAAGCGGTGGAGAGACTTCGCTGGCGCTCTAGACGGGGCGCTCTTAGCGCAGGCCAGATCACCGCAGCCTCTGGCAGAAGAGGGCGCGGCATACCAGACGACAGCGTCTGCTGTCGTCTGGGATTCCCCGCCTGATTTATCCGGAGGGTGTTGGGCACGCGGCGGAGCCTACCCCGCGCATTCGGGGTAATCGTACGGCCC
>JBJKSJ010000330.1:0-6682 GCA_046704085.1 Ktedonobacterales bacterium
TACAGCCCCCTAGCTGCAGGCTGGCTTATTAATGCGCCAGCCTGCTGCTCGGCGGCTGAGCGAAGCATGGCCCGCTCAGGGTTCCTCCCCTGGGTACTCAATCTCTGTGACGCCGCGCTCGAAGGTATGCGGATGCTGCTCGATCTCGTCTACGCCGCGCTCGGCGGTATGCGGATGCTGCTCGATCTCGTCTACGCCGCGCTCGACGGTATGCGGATGCTGTTCAATAACGCCTCTGCCTTGCACGACAACCCCTGAATCCTGCACAGCTCCCGCTGTGCTGGCCGGTTCATCCGTTGCAGACGGCGCGGTGTAGCGTTCATGCTGCAAGTCGTCTTTCGTGATGTTCAGATACACGCCGTGACTATCGGCGCTGCGGATGACGCTAAACGGGACATAGCGGTCTTTGGGGAAGATCAGCCCCTTATGCACGATCAGGTTGGTTCCCTGCATAATGGCTTTGCTTACATGCCCAACTTTTTCGCCATTGCTGTCATAGACCGGGGTGCCCTCGGCAACCTGGCCTGTCAGATTGGCGCCCATCTCTGGAGTATTGCTCATGCCCTGGTCCTTTCTCTTTTTAGTGATCCACGCTTGGCTGGGAACTTCGTCGTCGTGATGGATGTAGCTCTCCAGGAATGCTGCATTTCTTGTTCCACTGCCCAGGTGCCTGTTCCCTATCTTGCGATGAAGGCTGGCAAAGCGTTATAGTGAGGGTGATTTTTTGTCGCTGATCGCAAGGGGGGTGCGCATGGCGCAGGAGAGACGCGAGAACCAGTCGCGGCGAAAGCAGGACTCAGCGGGCGCGCTGCGCGAGGGCGCGCGCGAGGTTGGCGGGGCGCTGATGCCGGTGACGGCGCGCGGTGAGGCCACCCGCCGCCGCATTCTGGATGCCGCCGAAGCTGTCTTTGGCGCGAAGGGCTATCACGCGGCCAGTGTAACCGAAATTACCCGGCAGGCGCAGGTGGCGCAAGGCACCTTCTATCTCTACTTTCATAGCAAGCGCGAAATCTTCCTGCAACTGGTCGAAGACCTGGGCCAACGCCTGCGCGCGGCCCTCCACGCCGCTACGAGCAACTCCGAGGGAAGGCTGGAAATGGAGCGCGACGGCTTTCAGGCGTTCTTTGAGTTCGCGCGCGGGCATCAGCAGCTTTATCGCATCGTGCAGGAATCCGACCGCGTGGACCTGCCTACCTATCAAGCCTATTACACCCGTCTGGCGCGTGGATACGAGCGCGGTCTGCGCGCGGCGATGGAGGCTGGGGAGATTCGCTCGATGGACCCGGAGGCGCTGACGTACGCGCTCATCGGCATCGGCCATTTCCTGGCGCTGCGCTGGCTGATCTGGCCGAATGACGAGGCCAGACAGACGGGCGAACGCCCCCTGCGCAGCATGAGCGAGAGCGCGGCTGAAGCCGAGGCGCCAGAATTGCCGGAGCGCGTCTTTGCGACGCTGCTCGATTTTCTGACACATGGGCTGAAGCCATAGGAGGCACGCATGGATCGAGAGCAAGTATTGGCGGATGCCCGCGCGCATGTGCGCGCGCGTTTGGGAAATGAAAGCAGCGGGCACGATTGGTGGCATATAGATCGCGTCGTGCGGCTGGCGCAACGGCTGGCGGAAGAAGAGGGCGCAGATGTTTTTCTCTGCGAACTGGCCGCGCTGACGCATGACCTTGCCGACTGGAAGATCAATCCAGACGAAGCGCAGGCGCTGGCCGACCTGCGCGCCTGGCTGGCCGGGCATGGCGCGGACGAGCCGACCATTGAGGCGGTGATGGAGATCATCACGCATATGTCCTTCAAGGGCGGCGGCCAGCCACCTATGCGCACCCTGGAGGGCCAGATTGTGCAGGATGCCGACCGGCTCGACGCCATCGGCGCGATTGGCATTGCCCGCGCTTTTGCCTATGGCGGCGCAAAGGGCCGACTGCTCCACGACCCGGCGGCCAGGCCACGCGGCCAGATGACGGTTGAAGAATATCGCCGTGAGCAGGCGGGCACCATCACCCACTTTTATGAAAAGCTTTTGCTCCTCAAAGATCGGATGAACACGCCTACCGCCAGACGCCTGGCCGCCCATCGCCACGCTGTGCTGGAAGAGTTTCTGGCGGAGTTTCAGGCCGAATGGGATGGCGTGCGCTGAGCCAGGCGTAGTCCGTAGAGAGCAAAGGCAAATCCCAGCTATCAAGATGGGTAATGTTGCGGATGCGCCTTTTTGCGTTTTAAGGTAATCTCTCTCCAGGCGCGAATCTTGCTGGCGATGCACGGCCAGCGTAAAGTTATCTGGATTGGGCGGCGCTGCTGCCCACTAGATTGCCGGGGCATTCTTCCTATGCAAGTGCATGAGCATGTTCAGGACGCGACCACGCTTGCAGTGATCCAGCGGTTTAACGAGGCTTTTAATAGAAAAGATGTAGACGGCGTGATGGCTGCCATGACCGATGACTGCATTTTTGAGAATACTTCGCCAGCCCCAGACGGTGAGCGCTACGTGGGCCAGCGGGCTGTTCGGGCCTTCTGGGAGCAGTTCTTTGGTTCCACGCCCAGCGCGGTCTTTGAGGCCGAAGAGCAGTTTGTCGCTGGTGATCGCTGTGTTGTCCGCTGGGTCTATCGTTGGAGGAACCCAGACGGACAGCCAGGGCATGTGCGGGGAGTGGATGTCTATCGTGTGCGGGATGGCAAAGTAGCTGAGAAGTTGGCCTATGTCAAGGGCTAGCGCCTAGGCGCGGAGCGCAGGGAGGAACTATGAGTAATCAGCCGATGTCGCTAACCTATGCGGAGGCGCTAAGCGGCTTCGAGCAGGGATATACTGCCTTTCTGGCCGCCTTTGCCCAGGCGCCTGATGAGGCGCTGGCCTATCTGCCGCCGGGGGATGAGTACGCGCTGGGTGTGCTGCCGCTGCACCTGCAAGACCCACTACGCCGCTATACGGCGCTGCTCCGGCAGATGCTGCGCGCCAACTTTGGCGAGATCGATCTCAGCGCGGACCCTGAGCGCGCGGCGCGCGCGGCGCGGTGGCATGCCGAACTGGTGGCTCAACGCCCAACTGGCGCTGATCGGCCAGGAATGCTGGCGGGGCTGGCTGCGGCTCATCAAGAAGCGCGGGCAGAGCTTGCCGGGCTTGATGAGGCCACGAGCGCGCAGACGGCGCCCGTCATCTATTCAGCAGGCTCCGCGCCCTACCCCACGTCGGCGCGGGACATCCTGGGCTGGCTGACGGACCACTATCAAGAACACATTACCCAGACGCAGGCAATGCTGACAGAGTGGCGCGCCCAATCGCAGAAGTAAGTCTCCCAAAAACATACTTTTGTGTCGTTTCGCTCGTTACATAAAAATGAAGAACCAACGGAAGAAAGCGAGCAAAACGACTTCCATGTATGGTGTGATCCATCGCCTGATATGCCTCCGTCAGCTTGCCCGCATGGCGACCGGCGTCGTGGCGCTGGGCGTCGTGGTGGCTCTCTACGCCCTGACGCCCCAGACCACCGCCGCTCACCCGGCCAGGACCGGCGCTACCGTGACCCTGAGCTTCACTGTGACCATCGTGGCGGGCACACCAGCCAGCGATGCGCTTTTCTGGGTCTGTCCCGATGCCAAGACCGATGGGACTGGCTGTAATGAGATGACCACTCAGCCGGATGGCGCGTTCACCTACCAACTCTCCGCGACCACTGGCACGACCTATCACCACCTGATTATTGAATGGTCGCATGGTCGCCTGCCCGGTTCGAGTGGGCCGCTGCCTGCTCCTCCGGCTCAAATCGTCTGCGACGTTGGCCCCTACACTGTCACAGGGTCAAAGTCTATCCCTTGCCAGGCAGATCTGACCCCACTCACGCCGACGCCCCCGCCCTCGCCGACGCCCGGCGCTAGCCCGACCCCGGCGGCCACCACTGACCCCATCGGCACGCCCGGCGGCAGCGACAACGGCACGCTGATTACCGGCCTGCAAATCATTATCGGCGTCGGGCTGGTTCTCTTCTTCATCCTGCTGGGCATTTTGATCTGGCAGAGGACCAGCGCCCGGCGGAGGTAGGCTCGACGCCCCATTGCGATATGGCGCCCGGCTGTGCTATGCTCGGATTGCTACCCAGGAAGAGCAAAGATGAGGCTGAGGCGCAAGCAACAAGGATACGAGATCATGGGAAATTCCCGTTGGGGACAATCAGAAAGCGATCAGCCACCAGCGCCCAGGGCGCCGGGCTGGACGGCCTCACGCTGGGGCCAGCCTGAGCCAGAGGCGCCCGCGCAGTCCACAGGCCAACCGGCTGGGGCTGTTCCCACTGTGCCGCCGCGCTCTGGCGCGCAACGCAAGCTTCCTGCCGATGCGCCTGCTGCCCAGGAGGCCAAGCGGCTGAGCGCGTCTCCCGCTGAGCCAGCGGCTCCCTTTCCCTTGCCACACCCCCAGGCCGACCAACGCGCGGGCCAGCAGCGTCAGCAGCAAAGCAGCGCCTGGCTGAAGACGCTGGAGGGCGGGCTAACCAGGTTTACTGGACCGCACCGCGCGATCCCTCGCAAACCCAGGCTGCGCAAGCAGATGCTCCTGCGCGACCTGCTCATCGCTGTTTCTGCGCTCCTTGTGGTTGTGATCATCCTGATAAGTGTTCCAGGGCTGCGGCAACAAGTACTTTCGTTCCTGCCGCAGCCCGCATCGGGGACGGCACAGCAACCCACGCAGCACGGGGTCTTGAGCGCGCGCAGCAACATCGCCGGGTCGTCCTTGAAACTGGACAATCGAACCTATCAGATGGCTCAACAGGATTCGACGTTCTGGAGTGTCACGGTTCCCGATCTCGTTCCAGGAACCTATGACCTGAGCATTGCGGCCCCCCAGTATACTCCGGCGACCGGGCGTGTGCGGATACAGGCGCAGCAAGAGAGCGACGTGACGGCCTTCCTTAGCCTGGCTCCCACGTATCTCATGGACCTGCTCAGCGAGGGGCACAACCAGATTACCAGCGTGCCCCTTGCCAGGGGCGTAGACGCTGGCGCGCAATATTCTGGCGCTAGCGCGGCAGCCAAACCGCTGGATGTGACGATTACGTATCGTGTCGTCTCGCTGGTCACGCTGCCCGCGCCCTCCGCGCTGGAGACAGGCCAGGCCAGCGCGCCACCAGCAACCCAGATCAGTGGGGTGATTACACCTGACATCCTCTTTACCGACGCTGCCAGCAGCGCGCTGGTGGGCGAATATCGGCCAGAGGCGCTCCCCGCCGATCACTTCCTGGTGGCGCTGAGGCTCACCATCGACTCGTCTGGTCAGGCAGTGTTCGCGCTGGACCAGCCCGCCGTTCTCAAGGCTACCACTGCCTCAGGCACAGCGGTGACGGCCCCAGGTGGCGTTTCCCCGGACCTGGCCCTGCTCTTCGCGCTGGCGCGGCTCACGCTGGAACCGGGAGCGTCAGGCAGCCCCTTTACCTGCCTGGGCCTGACGGATGCGCTCGCCAATCCGCAGGCTTCCGCTAACCCGGAATATGGCTTTTTCATTGGCCTGGGTAGCAGCGCGCATTATTTCTATCGTTGGGGCCAACTCTGGACGACCAACAGCGCCGCGCATCTGCTGACTCCTGATCTGCCCCAGGCCAGCCCGGCCACGCTGGTCCTTGCCCAGAGCCTGCTCGACGCCGCGCGCCAGGGGACTGGCCCTGGCTGCAAGTAGCTGGCGGATGAGGATGGGATTCTTGCGCTCTCGCTCAGCGGATGATACCCTATGGATATGAAGAGAGGTGCTGTCTGAGCAAGAGCGCAGTGCAGCGTCAAAGGCGAGGGCGTATCATGCGATTAGAACCAGCGCGCTGGAAGACTGCTATCTGGGTGCTTACCTGCGCAGTGATTGTCGCCATTGGCATCGCGGTCATCAGCCTGGGCGATCCGTTCACGGCGCTGCTGGGGCTGTTGATGGCGGTCCTGTTTGGGTTTCCACTGCTCTACTTTCTGGTGCAGTTCATCCATCCGCTGGAGTGGTGGGAACTGACGCCCGAAGGCATCACATCCCACGCGCTGGGGCGGCCTGTCACGACGCGCTGGGATGATATTGAAGAGATGACTTTCTGGCGCTATGGTCGTCTCGGCCAGAAGCGCGTCTTTCTCAAGACTTATTCTGGCAGGCAGCAGGCGCAGAGCAATAAAATGCTGGCGCGCAGGGCCGAGGTTCATGGTGGCTATCATGTGATGATCCAGGCCAGCCAGTTTTCTATGTCTGCCGAAGACTTCTTCAATCTGCTTCGGCATTATTGGAAGGATGAGGAGGCGCGGAGCAAATTGGCGCGCGACGTTCCGGCGCCATTGATGTGATTCAGAACGTCGCCAGGTCGGCACATTAAGATTCCATAAAGAAATGGGCAAAAGCGCAAAACTCATTGCGGGAACGATGGACATTGCGCTGTGTCTTGATTACAATTGTTCTCGGAGCGGCAAAAGCGCCGAAGAACAGCAGGGAACGCTGGCACCACCAGGGAAGGTACCGGCAGGGAACGCCAGCAAAGCAGGGATGCAGCAGTGGTAGAGGAAGCCAGCAGTGCAGGGAACAGCAGCAGCGGCTAGGGAATGCCAACAAAGCAGGGAATAGCAGCAGAGTACGGATGACGTTATTTTGCTTCGCGCGGTTCTGCTGAAAAAACACCAGCGGCTCAGTATCTGAGCCGCTGGTGTTTATGTCTGTCGTCACGCACTCTTG
>JBJKSJ010000331.1:0-4673 GCA_046704085.1 Ktedonobacterales bacterium
CTTGAAAAGCGCGCTTACTCCAAAACAGTTGCTCTGGCTGATCTGGCGCTGTCATGTGCATCTTGCCTCCTCTCAGTGCGGGAAAGGTTCCCGGCAGTCTGAATATAGAACTAGACCCCTGCTTCATTGATCGTCGATGGCGACCTTGCGCACAAACGCCTACCAAAGATGTACCACAGAACGGGCAAAAATACCAGCCCTTGCAACCTGTTTCTTGTCGCGCAAATCGTGTAGAATAGATCGTTAGCTCGCCGATATGGCCGCCAGGCTTTGACAGCACGTCTGCTCTGCCCAACCCCTTCTATCATACTACGTCCGATGAAGGGAATAATAGTCCCCAATACTGCGTGTAGCGCCGCCGTCCCTGGCGGCGAAGCAGCGGGCGAGCGCCCCGCTGGTCTTCAGCCGCCTCCGCCCGTGTGTACCGCCGTCCTTCCAGGCGGCGCGGCGCGGGGCGCTACAGGTGGGGCGGGCGCTGCCAGCCGCCCAGCGCCGTCTCGATCTGCTGCGCGGCGGCCAGCGCCACGTCCTCGCGCCAGGGCCGCGCCACCACCTGCACGCCGATGGGCAGCCCCTCTGGTGACGTGCCGCCGCGCACGACCACGCTCGGCCAGCCCGTCAGGCTGTGGGTCATCGCGTAGCTGAAGCCAGGCAGATGCTCTCCGGCAAAAGTTGTGCCATGTGGCAGGGCTGGTTCGGCGGCCACTGGCGACACGACGACATCATGCCGCTCCAGAAACGTCTGCATTCCGTTGCGCCAGAGATCCCAGCGCGTCAGCAGGTTGCCAAGGTCGGCGGGAGCCGTAGGCAGATAGGGAAAGACCAGTGCGGCAAACTGCTGGAGCAACGGCGAAAGCTCGATGGTCCCCAGCATCTGAAGCATGCCCTGCATCCCGCCGCCCACCGCCGCGCCAAAGACCCTGGTCATTAGCTCAAATGACTGCTCCACGCCCGCCGGGCGCGCCTCCGCAACCACTGCGCCCGCTTCGGCGAGCGCCCGCGCCGCCTGGCGCACCGTCTCTGCCGTTTCGGGCGTCGGCGCCGCAACCCCGTTGTCGGTGTAGAAGGCCACGCGCAGCGTCTTCAGATCGACGGCGCGATAGTCGCCCAGCGGCGCGGCGACGACCGTCGCGTCGCGCCAGTCTGGCCCGGCAATCAGCGGCAGCGCCAGAGCCAGGTCTTCCACGCGGCGCGCCAGCGGCCCCGGATGACGGATGCGCGCGCCGATGCCCAGCGGGGGCGGAAAGAGGCCCGTCAGCGGAACGCGCCCCCAGGTCGGCTTGAGGCCCGCCACGCCGCAGTAATGCGCGGGCACGCGAATGCTCCCGCCGGAATCGGTGCCCAGCCCCAGCGGCGATCCGCCCGCCGCAACCGTTGCCGCCTCGCCGCCGCTGCTCCCGCCGGGCGTGCGCGTCAGGTCATAGGGGTTGTTCGTCCGACCATAGATCAGGTTATCGCTCTCGAAGGCCAGCAAGAGTTCAGGCAGATTGGTCAGCCCCAGCACAATCGCGCCCGCCGCGCGCGCGCGAGCCACGACAGTGGCGTCCTGCTGAGCAACAAAAGCGGCGCGCCCCTTCGTGCCACAGGTGCAGACCATCCCGGCCACATCATACGTATCCTTGATCGTGATCGGCAGGCCATGCAGCGGTCCCTTCACTTCGCCGCGCGCCAGCGCCTCATCCGCCTGGCGTGCCTCATCCCGCGCCGCTTCTGCGCGCACCTGCACCACCGAGTTCAGCGCCGGATTGATCACCTCGATGCGCTTGAGATAGGCGTCTACGACCTCTTGTGACGAAACCTGCTTTTCTCGAATGGCGCGGGCCAGCGCCGTCGCTGAGGCAAAGATGATCTCTTGCATACTCCTGCTCCCACTGCGTCTCACTTGGCAATCATGCCTGCATTATAGCAGAAGGAAATGCGTGCCAGATGGCCCAATTACATCTTTTGATACATACCAAAAGCGCCTGAGACCGTTATGCTTTGCATAGCCTGATGGCGCGCTTCCGATGGGCAAGAGCGCGCCAGTGCGAAAGATGCTGAAGAACACGATAGACGAGAGGAGAAAACCGATGACCCAACCAGCAAGCACAGGCAGAAGTGGACTGGCACGTTTTACGTTCCGCACGGTTGCCTTGATCGTTGGACTGATTGGGACAGTGCTTGTTCTTATCGTCAACATCCTGTACTCATTGGCGCATGTCCTGGGAAGAATTACCGGGTTTACCAACGACTCGTCGCACTTCTTCCTGGGTCTGATTGTCGTTCTGGTCGCCCTGGGCGGGTCGTTCCTGGCGCCAGTCCTCCCCATCCTTGCGGCGGTGATGCTTGTGGCCGCCGGCATTGCCTTTTTCTTCTTCGTGGGCTGGTGGGCGGTGATTGCCGCGCCGTTCCTCTTCGTTGCGGCACTCATGACCTTCAGCAACCGCAGAGTGAATATACCAGGGGTCAGTTAAACCGCATGAATACCATCCGCTTGTGTAGGAGGATGACCTATGGGCAGCGCCATTGTGCAGGTGCTGCTGGGCAGAGGGATTGGCGGCCTGACCAGTTGAGGGCCGCCGCGAGACAGGCATAGGCCACTACGTGAGGGGAAAGCGTGCGCAGGCGAGCTTCTGAAAAAAGAAACTTGCCTGCGCACGCCAGGGGTATCACTCGACAACGATCTCGTAGGTTTCGCGAACTGGCGGCGCGGCAAGCATCGGCGCGATCTTCCCAATCTGCTCCTGATAGAAGCCGCTGGCCTCGCCCGATTGCAAGTCGGCCTCAGTTTGCCAGCGCGTGACCGAGATACCTTTGTTGTTGGCACGGTCCGTGAACAGCGTGGCGCCCTGGAACCCTTTCTGCTGTTTCGCCGCCGGCGCAATGGACTCTCGATAGATCTTGACGATCTCATCCAGCTTGCCTGCCTGGGCCTGAACTGTGACCACTCGTGCGTGCATGGATTCCTCCTGTCGCTTGCGGTGCAATCCCCATGAGGGAACGTCCCTCTGTGCCCCAGTATAGCCCCGATGTCCAGCAATCAGACAGCCAAACGAGGATGATACCTTACCGCATCGGCGCCACGTGCTTGCAGACCGTCACTCGTAATAGGCTGGCGCTTTTTTGAGCGTTTGCCACTGCTGCCCATCATGCCCAAAGACGACCAGCGTCACCTGCTCGCGCGCAGCCAGGTCAAGCAGTTTGCGCGTGCTGGCGCGCAACTGCTCCTCGTCATCATCAATCGGCCACTTCTGCCGATCAGGGGTAAACAGACGCTCCAGGGCGACGGCATCAATCGCCAGCAGCACCGGGCCAGTCTGCGGCAGGCGCACCAGCACCGACTGGTGCCCAGGGGCATGCCCGCTGGTCTCCAGCAATGTCAGGCCGGGCAGAAGTTCGCTGTCGCCATCAATCAGCCGATAGCGCAGCGCCGGGTGATCCCAATGCGCCCGCGCGGGGGCAAAGCGCGGGTGCCCGCTTCGCGCCAGTTCATAGTGTGTGCGCTGGACGATCAACTCCGCCTGCGGGAAGGCATCGTGATAGCCCGCGTGGTCCACGTCGAAATGGGTACAGATCAGCAGATCGATCTCGTCAGGGCGCAGCCCAAGATCGGCCAGATGCTCAAGCACATTTTTCTCGTGTTCGGTTGGTGGCATGCCCGGCGGCGGCTGATAATCTGCTGGAAGCCCGCTATCGATGAGTACGTGCGTTCCATCACTCATCTGCACCAGATAGCAGCCGCGCGATCCTATCGACGGAGGGGTCGTCGGGATGGTCGAAACGCCCAGTTGCAGCAGATACAGCCGCTGTGGGGTGGCGTCAGTCAGAGGCATGAGAATACTCCTTGCTGATCAGTTAGCTCACCTGGGCCATCAGCAACTGCATCGCGTCGTCCAGCGCGGGGCGCAGGCCCGCAACGTGGGGTCCGCCGCCCTGGGCAGAAAACTTCTGGCCGCCGCCGCGCCCGCCGACCAGCGGCAGCACCTGTTGCAGCGTCTTGTTCAGGTCCAGCGGGACGTTTTTATCGCAGGTGAAGATCAGGCTGGCCCTCGTCTGGTCGGGGTTGCGCGCGCCCAGCAGAGCAATGCCGCTCGCCTCGGCGATGCGCGCCGCCAGATAGCGCAGTTCGGCCACCTCGCGGTCGGGCAGCATGGCGCAGACAATGGGGTGGCCTTCGAAGTCGCTCGTGCTGCGCTCCAACAGTTCGCTCGCCTCGCGGGTCAGCAACTCGTTGCGCGCCTTCTCCAGTTGTTCGCGCAAGGCGGCATTGTTCTGGATCATCTGGCGCGTGGCCTCTTCCAACCCATCCAGCGGCGCGGCCAGCATCTGGCAGATGGCTGTCAGCGCCCGCGTCTTGTGCCGGTAATCATCGAGGGCGCGTTGGCCGCAGAGGAACTCCACGCGGGTCACATTGCCGCGTGTCTCCCAGCGGCGGATGCCAATGCCGCCGACGCGTCCTGCCGTCAGCACATGCGTGCCGCCGCAGCCAATCGCGTCCCAATCGCCGATGGTGACGATGCGAATATCGCTCTCCACCTTTGGACCGCGCCGCAGGCCCAGCGCGCCGATCTCTTCTGGCGCGTAGATGCGCGCATCGATGGGCAGATCGTTCCAGAGGACTTCGTTGGAGGCACGCTCCACCTCGGCGGCAGCCTCCGGCGTCAGCGTCGGCAGGGCAATATCAACGGATGTAT
>JBJKSJ010000332.1:0-5063 GCA_046704085.1 Ktedonobacterales bacterium
CCATCGTGACGCTGGCACGGGCACGCAGGGGGGAATAAGAAGCATACCGCTAACACTGGAGAGGCGCGGCCTGGAGCGAGCCGCGCCTCTCGTTTTCCACCTGGCACGGCCCATGATAGAATAACCATAGGTGAGGCGTTCCCCTCCAGAAAGAGGCTTGCATATGGCAACCACCCAGTCAAAGCCCTACACCATCACCGTTGAGCCGGGTCGGCTGCTCACTGTAGAAGAGTTTGCCGCGCTGCCACCAGACCCAGAGGGCTGGCGCTCAGAATTGATTGAAGGACGGGTGATCAGGATGCCACCAGTCTTCGACCCGCACCATGACCAGATCATTGCCAACCTTGTGGCGGCCCTGTTGCCCTTTGTGCGTGCCCATCGGCTAGGGCGCGTGACGCTGGAGCAGGTCGGCTATAACCTGGCGCCAGCCGGTGTTGATAATGGGCCGGCGGTTGTGCCTGATCTGGCCTTCGTGAGCCGAGGGCGCGGGCAACTGGTGCAAGATGCGCGGGCGCGCAAGCAATACATGCGTCTGGCGCCTGATCTGGCCGTTGAGGTCGTTTCGCCTTCTCAAGCGACCCCGGCAGAGATGGAAGAGCGCGCCGAGCGGTGGCTCCGGGGCGGTACACGGCTGGTCTGGAATATCTGGCCGGACCTGGAGTGCGTTGATGTATGGCCTGCTGATGGAGAGATGCAAACACTGAAAGCGCCGATGCTGCTTGATGGGCGAGACGTCATACCGAGCTTTTCTCTGCCGGTGGCTGATCTGTTTGTGTATGATGACTGAGCAGCACACAGGGGCGGCCCAATCAAGGCCGCCCCTGGTTTTTTTTGCCCCTAGAACTCGCTGAGGGGCAATTCTTGCCCATTTGAGATAGGTGGCTCCTGCCGGTCACATGGAGGCAGGAGCCATAGGTTCAGCCGCGCTCAACCTTTATTCATCTCTTTGCACGCCCAGCCCGCTTTTGACGGCGCCAAGCGGTTTGCCGAAGAGGCGCTGTGGCTCGGCCACAATGGTGGGGATGTTCCCCTCAATCGCGTGTCCGGCGGCGAGACAGGCGACGCCCGCGCCGCCCAGCGCGAGCGCGAGTTTCCAGCGTCGGCGCAGCAAGACCACTGGTGCGGATACGAAGAGCGCAAACCCGGCGATGTGCGCCGCGCGGTTCAGGGGACTGCGGTGTCGCCCCAGATACCAGCGCGCCCACTCACCCCAGCTTTCGTCGGACCCCTGCGCCAGCGGCTCGATGCCATCAAGGGCTACTGGCGGTGTCTTGTCTGGCCGACGCAGCAGTTCAGGAACTTTTACAGGAACCCTCATCGGTCCCTCCTCGACTAAAAATAGGCATGCAGCGAAACCTCGCTGCATTTTCTGCTGCCCTGTTGCTATCATAACATACTATAGCATGGCTCTGCAAGATACAGGACCATTGGTTGATGGCGCGCGCCCTTGTTGCGCGCCTCGTCGTGGTAGAATACCTGGCGGTCCCTCAAGAACCTGGAATAAAGAATGCAGGCATCGTGTGCCGCTGCCTTTTATGCGCTGCCCCGCTGTGCTGAAGCGGGGCCATTCCAGTAACACACTATGAAGGAGACAAGTCCTCATGCCCGACGCCACCAAAATGGAAGAGATCGATCAACATATCGTGGAACACCTGGATGATTCGCTGCACGATCTGTCGCTGCTCTGTCGCCAGCCCAGCGTCGCCGCGCAGAACTATGGCATTAGCGACTGCGCCGATCTGGTTGCCAGGCTGCTGCGCCAGCGCGGCTTCGAGGTGCAAGTGCTGCCCAGCGGCGGCTCACCTATCGTCGTGGCCGATGCGCCTGGCCGCAGCAGCAAGACGATGCTGCTGTATAACCACTATGATGTGCAGCCCGCCGAGCCGCTGGACCTCTGGACGACGCCGCCCTTCGAGCCGGACATCCGCGATGGCAAGTTCTTTGCGCGCGGGGCGGGCGACGACAAGGGACATATCCTCTGCCGCCTGGCCGCGCTGGATGCCTTCCAGGCCGTCGATGGTGAATATCCCTGCCATATCAAGTTCATCATCGAGGGCGAGGAAGAGATTAGCAGCGTCCATCTGCCCAGCTTTATCGTGCAGAACAAGGACATGCTCAGGGGCGATGCCTGCCTCTGGGAGTTCGGCGGGGTCGATTACGAGGATCGCCCCAACCTGAATCTGGGCATGCGTGGCATCTGCTACGTCGAACTGCGCGTGAAGACGGCGAAGATGGATGCGCACTCTGGCATGGCGGGCAGCATCTTCCCTAACGCCGCCTGGCGTCTGGTCTGGGCGCTGAATACGCTCAAAGATCAGGATGAGCGTATCCTGATCCCTGGCTTCTACGACGCGGTGCTGCCGCCCAGCGAGCGCGATATGCAGATGCTGGCGGCGCTGCCCTCCGAAGAGGAGCAGATCAAGCAGAATTATGGGATCAGCAGCTTCCTGAAGGGGCTGACCGGCGTGGAACTGCGCCGGGAGGCGGTCTTTATGCCCACCTGCACGATCTGCGGCATCACCACCGGCTATCAGGGGCCGGGCTCCAAGACGGTACTGCCAGCCGAAGCCTCGGCCAAGGTCGATTTCCGGCTGGTGCCCAACCAGGACCCGCAGGATATTGTCGCCAAGCTGCGCAAGCACCTGGACGCCGAGGGCTTCGGCGACATTGACATCCATCTGCACGGTGGCACGAAGCCCGCGCGTGTCAATCCCGACGATCCCTTTATCGCTATCTGCGCCGAGACGGCCCAAGAGGTCTACGGCAAGGCGGCCAACATCGAGCCGATCATCGGCGGCTCTGGCCCGCTCTATCCCTTCGTACACGTCCTCAATGTGCCCGTTGGCGCGGCAGGCATCGGCTATCCCGGCGGGCGCGCCCACGCGCCCGATGAAAACTTCCGGCTGGATGATTTCGTCAAGGGCGCGCAGCACACGGCGCGCATCCTGGCGCGCTTCAGCGAGGAATAGACTTGTCCCTGGCCGGTTCTTGTGGCACAATAGCTGTGGTAGCAATGCAAGAGCTGATGGAACTATTTCCGGTCAGAGACACCCTTTTTATGCTGCCGCTGATACGTCGCCTGAAGCAGAGCAGATGCAGATTGCGCTGCTGCGCCTGACGGACCTGCTGGAACGCGCGCTCGCTGAGGCGGACCTGGCAGATTGAGGGCTGGTTCGTTCACAGGTGGGAGCGTGGTATGGTTTCACGAAAGACAGCCTGGAGAGAAGCTGCCTGGACTTTTGGACTCAGCCGCCTGGTGATCGTGTTTCTCAGCGTGATTGGGGCGCCAACCTTGATCCTGGGTCCGTTCCTGCACGAATGGTTTCACTATGATGCGGTTGCCTATGTTACTATCGCTCAGTATGGTTATCAGGCTGCCCGCGATACGGTTTTCTTTCCGCTCTGGCCGCTGCTGATCCATCTCCTGGGCGGCGGGTTTGGCGGCTCGGTCACTGCCTACTATCTGGCGGGACTGATCCTTGCCAACGTCTGTTTCTATCTGGCGCTGGTGGTGTTCTATTGGCTGGTCAGTGAAGTCTTTGAGCCAACCGTTGCCCGAATTGGGCTGTTCTATCTGGCCTTCTATCCCTATGCCCTGTTCTTTTTTGCCGGCTATACGGAATCCCTGTTTCTGCTCCTCTGCCTGGCCGTGTTCTATCTGCTGCGGAGCGAGCGGATGCGCTGGTGGTGGCTGGCCGGTTTTCTGGGAGGGGTAGCGGCATTGACACGCCCGACGGGCATTGTCCTGGTCGTCCCTTTTCTGGTGCTGGCGCTGCAACGCTTCTGGCTGGGTAAAGCCGCGCGGGATGTTCCCTGGCAGCAAAAGCTGCACGCGCTGGCGCCCGCGCTGCTGGTGCCGCTGGGCGTCGTGGCCTATGTGATCTACCTGGGCATAACGACCGGCCACCCGCTCTCTTTCAGCAGCCAGGAGGGACTGGTCTGGCATCGTCAGTGGGCGCTGCCCTGGAGCGGGCTGCTCGCCGCGTTTCAGGCGCTGTTTGCGTTACATTTGCCCATGCTGAATCTCCTCGACATTCTCTTTACGCTGCTCCCGCTGGTCATCCTGGTCATCGGTTGGAGGCGGCTCCCTTTGCACTACAGCCTCTTCGCGGCGGCAGCGGCGCTGCTGGCCCTCAGCGTGCCAACGGCAAGCGCGGAACCCCTGGTTTCGGTGCCGCGCTATCTCATGGTCATTTTCCCCATTGTGATCATCTGCGCGCTCTGGAGCAAACAGCGGCGCTTTGAATGGGCCTTTGTGGCCGTCTCGCTGCCCATGCTTGGCATCAACATTATCCACTTCATCAATCATGGCTGGGTAGCCTAGCGCGTAGTGCTGCCACAGGCGCTCTGCGCCACAGCCCAGGCTCATTGCCCAGGTGGGAGACTGGCCCATCGCTACAGGCGATGGGCCAGTCTTTTTATTCGCAAAAATGATCAGGGGATTGACTTTATAAAAGTATCATGTTATAAAATTAATCAAAGGCTCAAGAAAATAATGAGAGAGGCAAGCAATGAGCAAAGCAACAGCAACAGAACACCTGGGTTTCACCGTCACAGCAATGCCCCACATCATTATCCGCAACCCCGTCGGCTCGGTGGACGTAGTGGCTGGCGAGGAGCAGATGGTCACGATTCGCGCCACGAAGGAGGCGCGCAGCTTTTCCGAGGAGCAGGCGTGGCATGACCTGGAGGAGATCACCGTCAGCGCGGAGCTGAACGGCAACGTCGTGACCATCGAGGTCAGCCTGGGCGAGCCGTTTCCGCCGATGTCACAGCGCCAGGCGCATCTGCTCGTGACCGTGCCCACGCGGGCCGATCTGGATGCTGATGTGAAGGTGGGGCGCTTGCATACCTATGGCCTGGAGGGCCGGGTCTCGGCCCAGGTTGCCACCGGCAAGGCCGAACTGCGCCGCGTGACGCTGGCCGAGGAGTCGCGCCTGCGCGTGCATACGGGCAAGGTGGAACTGGATGGCGCGCTGAGCGCCGGGGCGTCGCTCGATGTCCAGGTCAACGTCGGCGGCATTGCGCTGCGCCTGCCCGCCGCGACCTACGCGCATCTGGAC
>JBJKSJ010000333.1:0-40185 GCA_046704085.1 Ktedonobacterales bacterium
GGTGGATCGAGTGCTGCCCAAGTATCGGGCGTTTCTGGAGCAATTTCCCACGCTGGAGGCGCTGGCAGAGGCGCCGACGGCGGAGGTGATTCGCGCCTGGGCGCCGCTGGGCTATAATATGCGCGCGGTGCGCTTGCAGGCGATTGCGCGTCAGGTGCTGGCTAAATACGCCGGGCAGATTCCGGCAAGCGTAGAAGAACTCTGCACGCTGAAGGGCGTGGGGCGCTATACCGCCGGGGCTATTGCGTGTTTTGCGCATCGTCAGCAGGCGCCAACGGTCGATACGAATATCCGGCGGGTTCTCTCGCGTCTCTTTGTGGGCATTGAGCAGCCGGAAGGGCTGATGCGGGATGAGAATGTCTGGAAGCTGGCGGAGGCGGCGCTGCCAGCGGGCGAGGCGTATCGATGGAATCAGGCGCTGATGGACCTGGGCGCGCTGATCTGCACGGCGACGACTCCGGCGTGTGATCGCTGCCCGATGCAGACAGCCTGCTGCGCCTATGCAGAGATGGAGCGGCAGACGCTGTTTCCATCAGGCAAAGGGTTGCAGGTGCTGATCCAGCAGGGCAAGACTGCATCGGTGGCGCGGAAGCGGGCACAGGCGCGGCCAGATGCTGGCAATGGCGGGGCGGCGGACGGGGCTTTGCGCAGGGTGGCGGAGATGAAGGCGTCCTATAAAACGCAGCCTTTTACCAGCACGAATCGCTATTTTCGGGGGCGGATGGTGGATGCGCTGCGCCTGCTGGCGCCGGGCGAGCGTGTGACCCTGCTGGGGGTGGGGCCACAGGTGAAGGCGGATTTTTCAGCCGCTGATCTGGCCTGGCTGTATCAGCTTGCTCAGGGGCTGGCGCGCGATGGATTGATCGCGCTGCACGCGCCGTCGGGCGCGTCCGCTGGTAGTGAGCCTCCAGATTACGCGGCGCTTCAGGTTTCGCTGCCGTAAAGCCCGCAGATGGGAGTATCAGGCGAGTGCTAAAATTAGCAGAGTTAACCTGGCCGCAGTTAGAGGCGCTTGATCGTGCGCGCACGGTGATCTTTGTGTCGATCAGCCCGATTGAGGAGCATGGACCGCATCTGCCGCTGGGGACTGATCTGTATACGTGCCAGGCACTGACGGAGGCGCTCGCCGCGCAGGTGGAGGCGCAATGCCCAGGTGTGACGGCGGTGCTGGCGCCGCTGTTGCCCATCGGCTCTGGCACGGTGCCCTATCTGGGGACTATCGGATCGCCGCCAAGGCTGGTGCGCGATGTGCTGCTGCGAGGGGGCGGGCATTTGCCAGGGATGGCTTTCGCTGGGTGGTGGTGATCAGCGGTCATCTGGGGATGAGCCATTTGCTGGCGATGGAGACGGCGGCGCAGAAGGTGAGTCGTCGCTATGGGATGACGATGATCGCGCCTGTGGCGAGCGTCTGGCGGAGCGCGCTGCGCAATCAATCGCTGGTGGAACAGTCCGCCGTACTGTCTGAGCCGATCACTGGCCCGGCGCTAGAAGCGTACTTGCATTCGCATCATGGTGGGGCGTTGGAGACCTCGCTGATGCTGCATGTGCGTCCTGAACTGGTGCAGCCAGAGTTCCGGCAATTGGAGCGCATTGGCGTTGGGCGCTTTCTGCGCTGGCGCGGCTGGACCCGCGAGCGTTGGCCGGGCTACGTGGGCGAGCCCGCGCTGGCGCGCGCCGATTTTGGGGGCGTGATGCTGGCGACGATTGCCAGCCAGGGGGCCATGCTCATTGCGCGCGCGGTGCGCGGAGATGCACTGGCGCGCGAGGATGTATCGCCCCTGATGCGGGGAATGGGCCGCGCGGCGCTGCGGAGGTCGCTTGTCTTTGGCGTCGTTGGCGTGGCCGGTGGTCTGGCGAGCGTCTGGCTGCGGCTCTGGCGACGTGGGCGGCGCATGCGCGTGAAGGGGGCTTAGGCGCGCGCCTGGCCCGTTTCTGTAACGATTTGGGAGGATGCTTTTGGCTGAGCAGGAGTCAGCGGGATATGCTGATGAGGATGCTGCGTTCAATGATCGCAGCGACTATCAGCGATGTTTTGTGTGCGGCGCGCAGAATGCCTCTGGTTTGCGTGTAGAGTTTCGGCGCGAGGGAGCGCAAGTCGTGGCGGAGTTCTTGCCGGGAGAAGCCTTTCAGGGATTCCCCGGCGTGGTGCATGGCGGAGTGCTGGCGTCGCTGCTGGATGAAACGCTGTCGCGCACGGCGCTGCTGTATCACGAATGGGTGATGACAGGTCGCCTGGAAGTGCGCTATCGCCAGCCCGCGCGGGTGGGAGAACTGCTGCGCGTCTCTGCGGAAGTGGAGCAGCATCGGGCGCGGATGGTGATTGCGCGCGGGATGATTGCGCTGGCGGCTGATCCAACGGTGGTGATTGCCGAGGCCAGGGGGACGTTCCTGCCCTACCCTGAGCAGCTTCGTCAGCAGGCGCTGGAGGGCTATCCAGGCTTGCAGCGGTGGTTCGAGTAGGCGCGCTGGCAGGAAGCGCAGGAGAACGATTCAGCTTGACATCGTTTGGACAACTTCAGTATCATTGCATGCGAGAGTGCCGCTCTCAGCGCGAGATGGCTGACCTGTTTGGGGATGCTTCCCTGGCAGGGAAGCTCTTTTCGCGGGTGGCGGCTGGCGCTCGTGTGTCAGGGACAGAGCAACGCTGCACATTGATGAGCAAGGTGGAAGAATGGCAAGAAAAGACCTTGAGAAAGAAACAGAACGCCCTCGCTATTACTCACAATTCTGGCTGGATGTGGCTGCTGGAAGGCGAGTGATTAGCGCGGGGAAGGGCGCTCAGGAAGCTGAAGAGGCCGATCTGAGCGAAACGGAGAATGTGCCAGAGGCTTCAGCCAGGGCTGGAAAAGCGCCGAATGGCCCGGCGACGCCATCGGTGGTGGAGGCGGAGCCTGCGAACCGTCGGGCGCCAAATCAACCGCTGCGGCTGAGTGGCACGGAGTCGCTGGCTGATCTGGCCGCTGCGGCTGGCCTGATCGATATAGAGGACACTGGCGCGGTGGTTCCCGATCTGGAGGAGGAAGACGTTATCGAAGAACTGGCGCCGACGCCAGAGACAGACGAGGCTGATCTGGCGTCGGCGCCAGTACCAGTAGAAGAACCGTATAACTATGCCAACCTCTATGAAGAGGGGGGGGAAGAAGAGGAAGAGGAGGATCAGGAGGGGTGGTCTTCTTCTCGCCGGGCAAAGAAGCATAAAAAACCTGAAAAGCCGCGTAGACGTGAGAAGGGTCGAGATTTCTAGCATCATCGATAAGCAGCCTGGCTACATGTCCTTGCAGAGCCAGAATGGGACCAGCCTCCTGGTCCCATTCTGGCTCTTGGAGATTGGAGAGGCACGCGATGGGACCGCAGGAGGGTTCGGAGCATATCTGGCTGAAGCAGTCGATACAATTCTCGGTCGCCGGGCAACTGCGCACGATTGAGATTGCCCTTCCGATACGCCCCGGCGCCTCAGCAGAGGAGATCGAGCGCCTGCTGCGTCAGGCGGATGCGAGCCTGGATCAGATGACCCAGCATCTGAATAAAAAAGTCGGCGAACTGCTTGAGCAGCAGGAAGCGCAGGCTGCTCCCCCGGCAGGCGACGTGCCCAGAAGCGGCGCGTCTGCCACTGCGGGCGCGCGACCAGGCATAGGGGGCCAACACGCCGAAGGCGTTGGTTGGACGGCGCCGCGCCAGGGGGACATGTCTGCTGGCCCTGCCGGGCCATCCCTGGACCGCAAGCAGTTTATCGCCGAGATTGCGGTGCTGGGCTTGAATCCGCGCCAGGCGATGGAGCGATTGGGCGTCCGCAGCCTGGATGGGGTGAATCTGCGCCAGGCGTTAGAACAACTGCGGCGGCAACTGCTCAACGAGCGCCCGCTCTCAACGAGCCTGCCCGCGCCGGAGGGCGAGGAGGAGGGTGGCTCAGCTGGGAACAGGCCACGCGGCGGCGCTGCTCCTCCGTCCGGCCCGATGACGCGGCGCCCAGCGCCGGAGTTGAAACCCTCCGGGCCGCCCTCGCAGGGTCCGCCGGTTGGGCGTGCCAGACTGCATCCACTGGCGGAGGAAGAGGAGGAGCCGAATCCCTCCGAGGGAGCGGCCCTGGAGCAGCGCGCGCCACTGCCGATTCCGCTGCGCGACGAGGGGAAGCTGATTGCGTTGCAGGAGCGGGCGCGGGCGCAAGCCAGGCTGGACAAGCTGCGTCGCTTGCATGGGCGAATGAATCCGCCCAGCAGCGATAACCTCAAAGCCTTTCGCAATGTGGTTGAGCATCAGCTTGGCGTGGAGAAGACAGCGGCGCTGCTCGAAGCGATCTGGAACGTTTCTCAGCCGGAGCAGTTAAGCCCCGATCAGGTGGCTGAGTGTCTTCGTTGGGGCATGAATGACTATTTTGAGGATGAAGTGGAGCGGCTGCTCCAATTGACAGCAGGAGAGGAATCCTAAGTGCGCATTGTTGGTGGCGAGGCCAGGGGCCGGCGACTCAAACACCCCAGGACGGCGGGGACACGTCCGGTGATTGCTCGCGTCAAGACGGCGCTCTTCGATATTCTGGGGGCGCGTGTGGTCGAGATGCGCGTACTCGATCTCTTTGCCGGAACTGGCGCTATCGGGCTGGAGGCGTTGAGTCGAGGAGCCGCGCGGGCCACGTTCGTGGAGCTAAGCCAGCAGGTGGCCGCTGTGCTGCGCGAGAATCTGCGGACGACGGGCCTGGTGGACCGCGCCGAGGTAATTCGCGGGGACGCCTTTCGGTTTCTTGAGCAGGCGGCGGCAGAGGGGCGGCGCTATGATCTCGTCTATATCGCGCCCCCGCAATATCGGCAGATGGCGGCCAGGGCGCTGGCAGAGGTTGAGCGCCTGCCCTTGACCTGGGCCGGGTCGCTGGCAATTGTGCAGATATTTCCCAAAGAGCGTGTTGACCTGGATGCAGTGGCGCTGCGCAAGTTTCATCTGGTGGATGAGCGTCGCTATGGCAGCACGCTGCTGCTGTTCTATGAGGATCGTTTGAGCGAAGTCCCGGCGCCTGCTGAGCAGGAGCGAAAGGAGGATGAGGATGTCAAAGCCAGCCAGCCGATTCGCGTTTATTGATGATAGCGAGGCGCTGCGCCGATTGGGGGTTGATCGCAAGACACTGGAGCAACTGGTGAAGGAGAAGCGGCTGCGGACCTATGGAGGGGTGGGCAAAGACGCCTTTTTCAAGGCCAATGAGGTAGAGGCGCTCTTTGCTGAACTGCATCCGGCGCCGGAGGCTGAGCCGGAGGAGGCGCCGCCAGCGGAGAAGAAGGCCGGGCCGCCGCGCCATGATCCGGCGATGCGGGTGCATCTGCGCCTCCAGGCGGACCTGAAGTGGTTTGATGTGAGCGAGGCTGATCTTATGGCCTGGTTTCGTGAACTGCGCCCCGATGCCTATCAACGCCAGCGCAGCACGGTGAGCGAAGTGATGCGCAAGCTGCACCGCATCGTTGATTTGATCGACGCCAACAGCGCCGCGCCAGAGAAGCCGTCTGAATAGCGGTGCTGTTTGGCGTTTGCAGCCTTCCTGGTTAACGATTCGTGCGATTGCGACCCCGGAAGGTTTGGCTGAAATGCTGGCGCGTATCCTCGCCGCTTTCGGGGGTGAAGAAAGCGGCCCAGAGCGCGCCTGCCGCCATGCCCAGCGTGAAGGTGCGACTGAGCTTCCAGCCGCGCCGGATACTCCTGCCAGCGTTGGCTGCTCCGGCGCCGACGTTCGCGCGCGCCTGCGCCAGATTCGCCTGCGTTTTGCTGATGGCCTGGGTGGTGGTCGCTCGCGTGGCGCTGCCCAGGGAACTCAGTTGCCCACTGGCTTGTTTGGGGAGGCCGCTCAGTTGCGTCTGGGCACGCTGCACGAGATTGCTTGCGCTGACTGGGCGCTGAAGCGGTTTGAGCGTGAGCGCGGTTCCCTGGGCGCTGCGGGCCAGGCGGGTCAGGCTCCCCTGCGCCTGGCCGGTCAGTTTGCTGGCCTGCCCCGTAAGCTCCCTGGCCTGGCCGCTGAGTCGGCTGGCCTGGCTGCTCAATTGACGAGACCACTGGTTGAGGATGCCCTGGGGATGGGAGGCAGCCGGGCGGATGCGGGAAGGGAACATCCCGCGCGGAAGCATCACGCGGCGCGTGCGCGTGCGCGTCCGGCGGCCTCGCAGCAGCAGTACGGCGCCGAAGGCCAGGGCGGTTCCGCTGAGCAGCCCCGCGCCGACATAGAACCCGCGCGAGCGATACCAGGGATTGCTGATCTCCAGTTCAATGCCCCCAAGGATGGTGTCTTCTGGTAAGCGCGCGCTGGCGCCTTCAGGCGCTAAGAAGGCGCTGATCTCTCCTTGGGCCTCCAGAGCGGCGAGGGCGGCAATCTCTTCAGGCTCCAGAGCGGTCTCGACAATCAGGACAGTATCCTCTTCTTCGCCTGGGATAGCCGGTCCCAGGGGGACCGGTCCGGTTGCTTGCTCTCTGATCAGATCGTCGGCAAGCTCGGCGCTGCCAAGTTCGTCTATGTCGTCGGGGAGGCTTTCTGGGAGATCGGCGTCAGGGTTCATGCCCGGAATGTTTTGCTCCATCTTTCCCTCTTCTTTCACACGATGATGACGGCTCAGTCCCTGATGCCAGGCGCAGGGGCTTCTGAGAAACATACCGGGGAAGGCTGTGCATGTTCTATGCCAACTCTGCCTGAGCAGGGCATAAAAAAAGAACCGGGCGAGCCGGTTCTGTGCTGGGCTGGGGTACTAGGACTCGAACCTAGACACCGTGATCCAGAGTCACGTGTCCTACCATTAGACGATACCCCAAAGGGACCATCTGTAATATACGCTATAAGACTGAGTTCTGTCAAGGACTTTTGCTGTCTGTTGGTCCCATCCAAGACGGTGGCTGTTCTTTGCAGCGCGGTCTATCCAGGCAAGTTCCTCCTTTACAAGCGGGTGATTATCGAAACCAGGATTATCAGGCGCAGGACCATTAGATCAGCCCCAAACGCAGCGCTTCGGCGACTGCCTGGGCGCGATCTCTGGCTTGCAGCTTTAGTTAGATTTCCTGCATCCTGCGTTTGATCGTGATCTCGCTCCAGTGGAGGTGGACTCCAACCTCTTTATTACTGTTTCCTTGCGCAACGAAGCGGAGGATTTCTATATCCTTCGTGCTGAGATCTACCTGGAGAGCATTCTGCTCAGTGGCGGCTTGCCTTCTCTGGTTCAGTTCCGGCCTGGTTACATGGTGTCCGATTAGTACCCGCTTACCCTGGTAGATAGCGCGCAATGCTGTGACTATTTCGTTGGCAGATAGAGTTTTATAGAGGTAGCCATGAACGCCGAGCCGAACGGCCTCGAAAAGGAGGCTCTCGTTATCAACATTTGTAAAGATCGCCACGCGGGTATTGGGGTACATCTGTAGCAACTGTTTTGCCAGACCCAGTTCTTCTTGCGTTCCTGTGGAAACAGCAAGCCAGATAATATCTGGTTGTAACGCTTTAGCAAGCGCCACTGCGCCATCCTGTGCCGTCCAGCCCACCACCTCAAAATCAATTTCTTTGTTCAAGAACGCACAGAGTGCTTCTCGTAGAAGCACATGCTCATCAACGATGAGTACTCTCAAGAAATCCTGTTTGTGTTCCAACATAGGGCACCCTATATTTTTCTAGTCGGCATGATGAAACCAGAAATTGAAGCCAGAGGTGTTTCATGTGGTCGTCAAACAATCATAGGTAGATACAGATTCTTACAGAGGGAACGCTCACTCCGTGATGGTAGAAACCTTTTTGCCCGCCTCCTTGAAGCCAAACTTCTTGATGGTCGTGCGTAGCCAACCAACAGGAGGCCCGGTGTCGATTCTTTTACTGGTGTCCAGCAAGAAGGAAGGCGTCTCTTGATGGGACGCTAACCTGTTCACCTGGCGGATGGCTGCCAGATCCTGATAATGTTGGAAAGCCCAATACAGGTTGACACGACATGCCTGACAATTTTTGGCATCATCTTCATTCATCGTTCCGCATTGTGGACAATCTGCCATAGTGGCTTCTCCCTTGCCTGGTTCAATTGAACAGTGACCCTATCCAGGATGGTTCTTTTCTAGAGAAGAACTGCGCCAATTGGAGGAGTGGATGAGGTTTATGCGCAAGGGCTTTCAGGTTATGTTGAGTGCGTTGCCCATCCAGTCCATTACTCATCGTTCGCTGGCCTTGCATGCTGGGCCAGCGAACGATGGTTGATCAAGCGGACAATATGGTTGCGGCGGGCGGTTTTTCCTCAGTACCCAGATAAGAATAACGGAAGCGCTCTCACATCCTCAAGGACTGAAAGTATCGATAAAAGGTCCAACGGTATCATTTCAGAACGTGTCACCATGCTCCTTAGAGTAAACCCTGGCGCATGGCTTCTGCTACAGCTTGTGCCCTGTCGCCAACCTGTAGCTTCCGATAAATATCCTGCATCTTCCTTTTGACCTGAACTTCGCTCCAGAACAGCCGCTCTCCTATTTCTTTGTTGCTATATCCATCTGATACCAGTTGTACTAACTTGACATCTAACGCAGTAAAGCCGTGACACAGGCGGCTATATTCTTGGGTCAGCCGACAAAACTCTCTCACCAATTGTGTTATCGCCTCGTCTTTACCGAGAACTCGCTCGCCGCGTTTTGCAGCGCGAAGGGCTTTGCGCACGTCCTCTATCGACAAGGTTGTTTGCAAGTATCCATAGACACCAATTTGCAGAGCGCGAAAGAGAAGAGATTCATCGTCGGAACCGGAAATGAGTACGATACGTAGCTCAGGGCAGCTACGCAATAACTGCTTTGCGACATTCAGCCCGTTGGCTGCTCCCAAGAGATTGTTCAGTAAGACAATATCGGGCTGTAAGACTTTGGCGAGCCGTAGCGCTGATTGCTCGTTTTCAGCCTCCCCCACTATTTCAAAATCGTCGTCCCCATTCAACATCAAACGTATCCCTTGACGCAGGATGACACAATCGTCGACTATGAGTACCCGAATAGGGACGGTATCATAGGCGAAAGCGTATGCCTTCACTTCTCGACCCCTTCTTCGATAAGGTAGAAATAATGGTAAATGTACCTCTTCAACAGAAGAATCCATGTCAAACTTCTTGTGCTAGCAGAAGAGTAGATGGTCTTTCAGATGGTTGCATTGGCTCTTTGTGCGCGTATCTCCTTCCTGGCTCATAGTGAATTAGCCATGACTACGAGTAGCGTCACACAGAAACCAGGTTATGCAGCAGGTGCTTCTCTGGCTGGCTAGGCGACTGTTGCAAGTTTTGGTCCAATTGACTACGAACGGCTCTTGAGGGGGAGATACCAAAGTCTATTTTCGTGACCCATTGGAAGATTGTCTCTAGACAACCAGCGCCCCATACTATGCCGTAGTGGAACGAGAAGATCTCCGAAACGCTGGAAAGGCAACCTGAATGGCAGCGAAGGTGCAAGGGGAGTTGACGGCGCTCCAGGGAGGTGAGCAAGAGCAGACCAGCAATGCAAAGATTCACTGTAGCGTGGGTATTATGGCTTATAATGAAGAGGCGAATATCAGTCGAACGGTACGTGCTATTCTTGAGCAGCAAGCTCCTTCTGTACACATCCAAGAAGTTATAGTCGTCGCCAGTGGCTGCACAGATCAAACCGTCCCTATTTTGACTGAACTTGCATGCCAGGAGCCGCGCATTCGCGTGTGTATTCAGGAGAAGCGTGAGGGCAAGGCGTCTGCAATCAATCTCTTTCTTAAGCAGGCTGCCAGTCCAGTGGTGATCTTGATTGGCGCCGATGTTATTCCCGAAGCCTCGGCGGTAGAGTATCTCTGTGCCCCTTTTGCGGATGCCAGGATTGGAATGGTTGGTGGGCGTCCCATCCCGGTGAATGACTCGTCTACATTTATGGGCCATGCTGTCCATTTGCTCTGGCGCTTACATGATCACTTGGCTCGCGTTCATCCAAAACTCGGGGAAGTGATTGCATTCCGTAACCTGATTTCCGGGATTCCTGCCAATAGCTCAGTTGATGAGATCTCCATTCAAGCCCTCATTTCCCAGCTTGGCTATCGGTTGATCTATGAACCTACCTGTATTGTGTATAACAAAGGTCCGCTCACGATCCCCGATTTTCTGAAGCAGCGGCGGCGTATCTACGCGGGGCACTTGCAAGTGCGCGATCAGCAGAACTATGAAGCCTGCACGATGAGGACAGGCCCGATCTGGCGCCAGCTAATTGCCTGTCGTGCTTTTGCAACCAATACCCCCAAACAAGCGCTCTGGACGTTCGGCGCAGTCGCTCTTGAGGGGCTCGCGCGCTTGCAAGGATACTATGACTACCGCCGGAAACGCGAACATCAGATTTGGCAGCGGGTGGACTCCACGAAGAGCCTGGAGGTGGGCGCCTATAAAGTGCGCCATCTGTGTAGCACGCAAAGTGTCATTGTGTTCCGTTTCCTCCTGGCGGAAGATGAAGCCTATGATGTCAACCCTGAACGCAAAGACCGTGAGGCTACGGAGGCGGCGCGTAAGCTCCTCCCAGTGGTGCGGGCCAGACTGCGTAAAGCAGATAAGCTCTCTATCAATGGGCTGGGCATTATGACGGCGGTCATTCGCGCTGAGCAACCGGGGGCAGAAGTGGTAGCGAAGCGTATCCAGGAAGCGGTTCAAGCGACCCCCGTGCGTCTCGGCATGCGAGGTCGGGCGAGCAATGTGATGGTTGCCTATAGCTCACTGACCTTTGTCCCGAAGCCGAAGAACGGGAGCGTGGGGAGCAGCAGCCCCCTGGTAGGGCAGGCGATGGTGGAACTGCCGGGGTCCAATAGGGTGTCCTGAGCAGGTTCAGCAGGGATGATACCGTTTGGGCCTGTTATCGATACCTTTGTTTCTTGAACATGCCAAGAGGTTCTATTATTCTTCAAGTTGGATTCTATGGGGGTGCTTAGATTTCTCATGCGCTCTCTTTACCTCTTTACCTCACTCTCGAAAGAAGGTCGCGCCTATGATCCTCCCTCACGACTCAGGTCAAGGCGCCCCAGCCGCTCAGGAAGGACAGAGTGAAGCACGCTCGATATCAACGTACAAAGGGGGGGATTTTACAGCGCGGCCCAGCCCTCCTACCAGACCCGGATTTATGCGAAGGCATCGCCGCTCGTTGCGCGTGCTTGGCATCCTGTTGCTCATCGTGCTGCTTGTGACCGCTGTGCGTTTAAGCGCGACATTGATTCCTGCCGATGATCAGTTGCTTGTGGGGATTGGCAACCAAGGGACAGCACTTATAGACCTGCGGCAGAGCCTGCCGATCAGTCCCTATCTCCTGGGAAGTAATGTGTTTCCAGCCATCAATACTAGCTCAGTCGATCAGAATTTTAACGGTTTTATGAGCTATGGTTCACCGATTACTAGCGGACTCCAAAACGCGCAGATAAAACTCCTGCGTTTTCCTGGTGGTACTTGGGGCGAGCAGCATCTGCTCTCCTATGACCAGATCAACGCTTTTAGCACGCTGCTCTCGCAGGTAGGCGCTGAAGGGATGATGCAAGTGCGGATTTCAGGCCCACTTGGGGGCATCTCTGGTCTGGCATCACTGGCGGAGCGTGCTAACCTGGCAGGTCGGTGGGTCGATTACGTCAACAATCCCCGGAGCAGCTTGCGGACCGGCAAATATGCGCATGCGCCCTATCATCCGATTACACGCTGGACGGTGGGCAACGAACCGGACCTGCTGGTCAATCCAGATACGGGTAAGCTCTTTACGGTGGCAGACTATGTTCAGGATTTTATTCAGTTTTCCCTGGCGATGCACCAGAATGACCCGGCGATCCAGGTCTTTGGCCCAGAACTGAGCCAATTCTACGGGGTGGGCGTGGGGCCAACAGACCCGACTGGACGCCCTTGGATGGAAGGGTTTCTCCAGGGAGTGGGCGCCTATGAAAAAGCCCATCCTGAACTAAAATTCCACCTGCTTGATGGCGTTTCGTTCCATAGCTACCCGCTGGCCGATGCCGGTAACGTACCTTCCTTCCTCTTGAGCAGCACGAATCAGTGGGACTACCTGCTGCCGTCTCTCCGTCAACTGATTCGGCAGGAGCTTGGGCGCGATGTCCCTATCGCCGTGACAGAAATCAACTCGAATCCGACGAAAAAAGCACCCGTGCCAGAAATTGCCGCGCTCTGGTGGGCCGATACCCTGGGGACACTCATGGAGCAGGGAGTGGAGTATGTGGCTTTCTTCTCTACGGAGGGGGTCGATAACAATTATCCTTTGTTTACCACCGATGGACTCCACCCCACGCCAATGCTGCGTGTGATGCAGCTTTTCTCGCGTCTCCAGCACAATCTTATCCCTGTTGCGGCGTCACGCGATCCCGTCAGTCTCTATGCGACACAAGATGACGCGCACCAGACGGTGGGCCTGCTCTTTATAAATAAATCAGCGACACCACAACTCGCCCAGGTCAGCCCCCAGGACCAGTTCTTTGGGAGCAGCGCCTGGCATGACCAGAATATCAGTCTCGCTGGCTATAGTATGACGCTGGTTACGCTGCATCGCGGGGGCGGAGCAGAAGCCTACAGTTTTGTAGCGCCGACCAATGAAGATGCGGCCAACCAGCCCTTGAAATCCATTCAATGCGGCCATAAGAACGACCAGCTAGACAACACGATCCCCTGTTAAATAACGGCTCCCTGTTGGGCAGCTATTTGTAGGGTGGAGGAAGCACTGGTGTTTTTTAGTATGCTCGGTCGGTTTTTTGAAGCGCTCTTCTTGCTCCTCACTGCGCTCATGATCGCCCAGGCCATTTTCAACATACGTTTGCGGCTCTTCATCTGGGAGGAACCATCTCACGCATTGCTGAATCATGCGCCGACTGTCTATCGTGATCCCTGCCTCTCCTTCACCATTTTATTGCCCGCCAGACATGAGGAGGATGTCTATCGCGTGACGATTCAGAAGGTGTACAACCTCAACTATCCGAAAGAACTGATGCAAATCCTCGCCATCTGCCGCGAAGATGATCCTGGCACCATCGCCGAGGCGCGGGCCAAAATAGATGAACTGCGCGATCCCAATGTCCAACTGCTTATCTTTAATGATAAGCCGATCAACAAACCTCATGGGTTGAATCTAGGCTTGCAGGTGGCGCGGGGGGATGTGGTCACGATCTTTGATGCTGAGGATGAGCCACATCCTGATATTCTCAACATTATCAATACGACGATGCTGAATGACAAAGTAGATGTAGTGCAAAGTGGTGTCCAGCTTATGAACCATAATACCAAATGGTTCTGTTTCCTCAATGTGTTGGAATATTTCTTCTGGTTCAAATCTTCCTTGCATTTTTTTGCGCGCATCGGGATGACGCCACTGGGGGGCAATACCGTCTTTGTGCGGCGCGACTTGATGAACCAATTGGGCGGCTGGGATGAACATTGCCTGACTGAAGACGCTGATCTTGGTATCCGCTTAAGCCTCGCGCATGCGCGCATGCGCATCATTTATGACGACCAGTATGTGACCCGCGAGGAGACGCCCCATAGCATTGAGCAGTTTATCAAACAGCGCACGCGCTGGAATCAAGGTTTCATCCAAATCCTCTTCAAGCGGCAATGGCTCAAGCTCCCAAAGCGTTCTCAACGCTTTCTGGCAATCTACTTACTGGTCTTACCGGAGATGCAAGCGTTGTTTGCAATCCTGGTGCCGATTGCACTCGCCATGATCTTTTTAGTCAAGTTTCCGCTCTGGCTGAGTCTGTTCACCTTCATGCCGCTCTTTTGTTTCTTCCAGGCGCTCTTTATCGACCTGGCTGGGCTGCACGAGTTCCTGAAGGCGCACAAGCGCAAGTGGAGATGGCGTGAAGCCTTGATTTTGGTGCTTGCCTTCTTCCCTTATCAATTCATCCTGGGGGTGGGCGCCTGCCGCGCTGTATATCGGTATCTCCAGGGAACATCCAATTGGGAGAAGACCGCCCATATTGGACAGCATCGCAAGGTGGAGCAGCCTGTTTTGGCTGAGGGCGACTGATCGGACGGACTCCTTCGCGCTAGTAAGGATGAGAACCATGAATGATGCAGCAGATGTGGACATGGAGTATGAAAAAAATGCGCGTATTCTGGCGCGTTTTCCGAACTTTATTGTCCTCACCGCTGCTTGCCCGGAGGATCAAAGGGAATTGCCACTCTATGCCGAGCGCCCTGTACATGCGGATGGCCTCCGGGATGGGTCGCGCCGCACGTCTACCCAGGTGGCGAACGTGGCGCAGCAGGAAACGCCGGTGGGAGCGGTTCAAGCATGCGCGCCAGGAGCACCCCTGTCAGCCACTCAACCCGTAGAGACGGCTGTGCAGGGGGCGGTGTCTGCTCCCGCCACCCATAAAATACGGATACTTTCTTTGCCCGGTTGGGTCAAATTGCGTATGGCTTCTGTGCCCGGCTGGCTGGAGAAGCTTGTTGTGCTTTGCGGACTCACGGCTGCATGCGTCGCGCATGCCTACAACATGTTCCAGTATCCACGCTTCGAACTGGACGAAGGCACCTATATGTCGAGCGCGTGGGCCATCCTGAACGGGATGATTACCCCCTATCCTTATGGGTATGGTCATCCTCCGCTCGGCTGGATACAGATTGCTGGCTGGATCCAACTCACTGGGGGATTTTTTCGCTTCGGCAATGCCATTAATAGCGGGCGTGTCCTCATGCTCTTTTTTGCTCTTGGCTGCTCGCTCCTGGTGTATCTAATTGCCCGGCAGATCACGCATAGCCGCAGCGCGGGTTTACTCGCTCTGGTCCTCTTTTCCCTCTCACCCATCGGCCTGACGTATCAGCGTCAGGTATTTCTCGATAATATCGCCACCTTCTGGCTGCTCCTCTCGCTGTACTTGATCATCGTCAGCAAGAGCCGTCTGGCCTATATCGCGTTGGCTGCCCTCTCTTTTGGGATTGCCCTGCTCTCAAAAGAAGTCCTGGTGGTCTTTTTGCCCGCCTTGCTGGTGGCTATGTGGCTGCACAGCACCACCTATCAGCGCAAGTTTGCCCTCATTGTCTTCACGTACATTGTCGTGGCCTCTGGTCTGGCGTTCGTCCTCATGGCTGTGTTGAAAGGCGAGTTGTTCCCGTATAGTTGGCACCTTCCGTGGGACCACCATACACACCTGAGCCTGCTCGATACCTTTATTCAGCAAGCGCAGCGGAGTCAAGCGCAAGGCAAGTTCTCTGATGGTTGGTATGAATGGACAGAGGCAGACCGCCCGCTGATGGAAGTGGGCAACGCCGCTATCTTCTTTAATCTGTTCGTCGGGCTATGGAGCTATAAGCATGTGGCGTTGAAGCTGCCCCCGTTCAGGCGCTTCCAACGCTGGGGGATGCGCGGCGCCATACCCGCCCAGGGCTATCATCTGGTCCTCTCGCTGCTTGCCCTCAGCTTCTGGCTCCTGCTGTTGCGCGGCGGCATCGTTCTTCCGTTTTACATCATTCCTCTGATACCGCTGCTCGCGCTCAACATCGTCGCAACTGCCAGCCTGGTCTTGAGGGTGATCGGCAAGCTGGTGCGCTTCGCGCCGGTTGGCCCTGTACTTCTTCTGGCCCTTCTTGTGGAGATTGTGCCTTATGACCTCCAGCATGCTCAGATTGCTTTTACCTTGCATCCTACGTCTGCGCAGACCGACGCGCTGGTCTGGGTACGCAATCATGTGCCACCAAGTGCGATGGTTGTGATCAACAGCTACCTCTATATGGATTTGCGTGAACCGGGCGGCAACGGTGTCGGAGGCGCTACCTATCCCAATGCGCAGGTTTACTGGAACGTTGCCTATGATCCCGAATTGCACGATCAACTCTTACAGGACAACTGGGATCGCATCGACTATCTTGTCACCGACTCGGAAATGTTGAACGACATCAAGACCGTGGGTGGGCCGATGCTGCTGCTCTACACGGCGTTGCAGCACTCCATTTTACGGGTAGAGTTTCGCGCCCAGGACCATGATAACCAGCAAATTGTCATTGCAATCTATCAGGTCATGCACAAGCAAGCGCCAATTATATCCCAGGTATCAGGAGATACCTCTTCTATACTTATTGATCGTCGGAGGTGGGCAACTACGACCTGAGGTTTTTAATTTTATTTAGGACAGGTGAGTCTGGGGCTTATCGGCCCTCTGATGGGGGAAGGAGCTAACAATGACGATCCTTGTGACAGGGGCAGCGGGCCTGCTTGGCGGCCATGTGGCTGATTTGGCCCTGGAGCGCGGGGAGGCAGTGCGTGTCCTGGCGCGCCCAGGTGAAGACGTTGCCTGGCTGGCTAAGGCCGGTGCGGAGGTCTGTCGGGGCGATCTCGCGGATCGCCCGTCCTTGGAAGTTGCCGTGAATGGTGTAGATCGAATAGTCCACTGCGCAGCGCGGACAGGCCCCTGGGGGCGACAGGCTGAATACGAAATCACGAACGTCTATGGCGTCAAAACATTGGTTGATGCCGCGCTGACAGCGGGTGTCCGGCGAATTGTCCACGTGAGTTCGATCTCGGTGCATGGCATCGATATACACGGTACTGCCGATGAACTGGCGCCACTGTGTGGTGGATACGATCTCTACAGCAAGTCTAAGGTTGCGGGTGAACACCTCCTGCAACAGATGATCCGCGATAAAGGGGCGCCAGTGGTCATTGTGCGGCCCGGCTTGATTTACGGGCCGCGCGATACGAACAGCTTTGGTCGCTTTGCCATGCTGATTGAGCAAGGCAAGTTGCCCATCATCGGTTCAGGCAACAACCATCTGCCCCTGATCTACGTCACGGATGTGGCCTGGGGCATCCTGTTAGCCAGCGAAGTGGACCAGATAATCGGAAGAGCCTACCTGCTGGTCAATGACGAGCCAGTCACCCAACGTGACTACTTCAATACTATGGCTGAGGAACTGGGCGCGCGCCCGCCCCGTTGGCGCGTGCCGTATCGGGTGGCGCTCGGCCTGGGGGCGATGGCGGAGGTGGTGGGCCATGTGAGGCAGAGCGCCCAACCGCCACCACTCATGCGCTTTGGGGTGGAGCAAATGGCCGGTGAGAATCGCTTCATCATCCATCGGGCACGCTGCGAGTTGGGCTTCAGTCCGCAGATCAACCTGGCAGAGGGAGTGCGCCGGGGCATTGCCTGGTATCGAGCCACACAGCACAGGCAGAGCATCGAAGGAGCATGAGAGGAGCGAGCAGCAAAAATGACGCGCCCGCGCGGGTGCCCGTAACGAGCTTTTACAAGGCCATCGCTCATCAAGAGGATCGCCGGGTTCCCTCTCGCGCCAGGAAGGAAAGACTATGCTGGCAACACAACCAACTACTGATACGGTGGCAATCACCCGCACGTTCGACGGCATCGAAAACGCTGCCCATCGCATCCTCACACAAATGGGTGGAATGGCCTCAGTCATCAGGGGAGCGAAAATAGCAGTCCTCAAGCCTAATTTTGTGGCAGGGAGACCTGCCGAGACCGGCTCAACCACCAGCTTTGCTTTGCTCAAGGCGGTTGCTGAAGAGGTCTACGCTGCTGGGGCAGAGCCGGTGCTGTGCGAAACCCCTGGCACCGAGTTTGATCGCGAAGCTACCTACACCATTCTGGGGGTGGAGCAGTTCTGCGCAGATGAGGGTATCCGCATCGTTCGTATCGACCCGGAGGGCGGCGAAGAAGATTGGATCGAACTGCGCCCGGCAGGCGCAAAGCGGTTGCGCCGCTTCCACCTGCCGCGTTTTATGCAAGATGCCTGCTTTATTAACCTGCCAGTCCTCAAAACACATGTCGTCTCGACGATGACCCTGGGGATGAAAAACCCGATGGGTATTTTGCCCCGTCCTGACCGACGGGCCATGCACACGTTGGGGATTGCTCAGTGCATTGTTGATATGAATCGCGGCATCAAGCCCGACCTGACGATTGTTGATGGCAGCGTGGGTCAAGATGGTGAGGGGCCGCTCTATGGTGATAAAGCTGACCTGAACGTATTGGTGGCAGGCCGCGATAGCCTGGCTGTAGACCTGGCTTGCTGCCAGCTTGTTAGTGTTCAGCCACGCGCTGTTCCTCACCTGAAACTGGCGTTACGGCAGTTGGGCAAACCCTCCTTCACGTTGGATAGTGAGGTGGTTGGTACGATCAAGCAGTTCCGCCTGCCCCAGCAGAAGCCACTGTACCGCTTCATTTTCTGGCTGATGTATCCGTTGGACTATCCCTATAGCTGGGTTGCGGAGCGCGGCAAACATTTCTGCACCACGCTCTACGGGACAGGCATCGTGGGAACCCGCCCGCAAATCAATGCGGCAAGCTGTACCCGCTGCGGGGTGTGTGTCGAAACCTGCCCACTGCCAGAGGTGATTGATCTGAAGACGCTGAAGGTGAACCCGAAGACCTGCCAGCGGTGCTTGCTTTGCTACGAAGCTTGCCCTGAGCAAGCAATCAGTGTGAAGGGCTATTCAGGCGCAAGGGGGCCAGCATGACTATCGCGGTAACAGGCGCAACAGGCTTTCTAGGCAGCCGCCTGGTAGCTGAACTGATACAACGCCAGCAATCGGTGCGCATCCTGGCCCGCGATGAACAGAAGGCGCGCCATCTCTTCGGCGATACCGTCACCATTATTCCAGGGGACGTGACGGACGCGGGGCAGGTCCAACAGGCGATTGATGGGGCAACCACGATCTATCACCTCGCAGGGCAACTCTATCATCCCAGCATCCCGGCAGAACGCTATCACCAACTCCATGTAGAAGGCACACGCGCCTTGCTCACTGCATGCCAGGGACAAAGTCACTTGCAGCGTATCGTGCATGTCAGTACCACTGGCGTGCATGGTGTTACGGGTGGGACGCCCGCCGCAGAGGATGCGCCTTTTGCGCCAACCAATGCCTACGAAGCAACCAAGCTGAAAGGAGAGCTTCTCGCGCTTAAAGTGTATCAAGAGCAGGGTTTGCCCGTCACCGTGATCCGGCCTGGGCTGGTCTATGGACCAGGCGATCTGCATCTGTTGGGCTTCTTTGTCGCCATTCAAAAAGGGTTCTTCCGGGTCATTGCTGGCGGAAAAGCCATCTTGCACCCGGTCTATATCGATGATCTGGTTGCCGCTCTTCTGCTCGGCGCCGAGCGACCTCCAGCGCCTGGTCGCAGTTACAACATTGCCGGCGCGCGTCCCGTCACGGTAAGCGAGCTTGCGACGGCGATTGCCCAGGCGCTGGATAGAAAACTCCCCGCAGGCAATATCCCGCTCTGGCTTGCCAATCTTGCCTCAGATGTCTTTGCCATTGTGCCGGGCATAAGGGGCGAACAGGCGCCGCTCACGCGGAGCCGGGTCCAGTTCCTCACGAATAGTCGCACGTATGACATTAGCCGAGCCAGGTCCGAACTAGGCTACGCGCCCCAGGTCGAGTTGGAAGAGGGCATACAACGAACAGCAGCGTGGTACTACAAGTATGGCTATCTGGTTGACTCATCTAGAAATTGGAGGCTTGTCTGATGAACGTCCTGATTACTGGCGCCACTGGTTTGCTAGGAGGGCACCTGATTCAAGCATTACAGCAGCGCGGTGAGCAGATTCGCGCACTAGTCTTGCCTGGAGAAAATGCAGAGAGGTTATTGGCTCAGGGCGTGGAAGTGGTGCGTGGAGATGTGACGGACGCCAGCACGTTGGCGCCAGCCGTCGAAGATCAAGAGATTATCTTTCATCTGGCGGGCATGATGGGGGTGAATCGTCCCCTGGCAGCGTATCGCCTGGTGAACGTCACTGGTTCTGAAAATCTCTACCGGGCGGCGCAGCGATCAGGCGTGCGTCGTTTCGTCCACACCAGTTCGCATAATGTCTATGGCCTGGGTCATGGTTGCTTTCTGACTGAGGAAGACCCTCTGCGACCAGATCCTGATCCCTATAGCATTACCAAAGTGGAGGGTGATCGGCTGATCCGACGGCTCATGCTCACCAGCAAAGTGGAGACCGTCATCATCCGCCCAGGCACCTTCTTTGGACCTGGAGATCGTTTACACTTTGGCCGCATCGCTCAGCGCATGAAAAATGGCAAAGGGCTTATTATTGGGCGCGGAGACAATGCGCTGCCATTTTGCTATGTGACCGATGTGGCGCAGGGCTTTCTGCTGGCTGGGTATCATCCAAACGCTCCCGGTAATGTCTATAACATCTCGAATGATCATCCTCTTACACAAGAAGAGATTTTCAATGCCATCGCCGATGAGGTTGGGGGAAAACGCCCTGAACTCCATGTGCCCTATATGCCTCTTTACTACGGCAGCATGGTTGCAGAGAAGATCGCTGCCCTTACGCATACCAGGCCGATGGTCACGCGGCTCGGCGCAATGATGTTTGGCACTGACACCAGGCATAGTGTCGAGAAGGCGCGGCGCGAGTTGGGCTATGAGCCGAGGGTTGAGCTACGCGAAGGTATCAGACGGGCGGCGGCGTGGTTCAATGCCATAGCAGAAGACTCCCAACGTCAAACAAGTCTCGCCTCTGAGCCTGGCTTTCCTTTGGTTTCCGCTCCAGGCCAGGGGTGGGCAGATCCCTCTCTACCGGGGCAGCGCGCGTCGCTCTGATGGGCTGGCAATCGCTCCAGGTTGAGCAAGTTCCTGCTGGTGGGGGCAACAGGGGTGATCGTCATTCCTGTTGCTTCCTCACCGGGTCGTTGGGAGGCAAACTGTGGTTGCCCTGGTCGAAGGAGTACGAAAGCCATGAAAGGGTTACTCAGCGCCCCTGCGGCAAGAGCAGTTATCGGCCTCTTGATCGGCATCGGCTTCTTATTGCTCATCGCACGGTTCGTAAACATCCCGGCAACATTTCTGGTGCTGGAACGAAACCTGGCTACACCTCGTGGCATCGTCCTTGCCCTGCTCTCAGGTATCGCTTTCCTGCTTGCATTTTCCGTTCGAGGCATACGTTGGAAGCTCTTCCTGAATCCCATCGGCAAGGTCAGCGTCGTTACGGTGATTCGGATCTACCTCATTAGTATCTTTATCAACTTCCTGCTGCCCATCAGCAGCGGCGAAATCGCCAAGTCCCTTATGCTCAAACGCATTGCGGCCATACCCATCAGCCGATCACTGCCTACTGTCGCTATGGACCGATCATTCGACTTGCTGCCGGCCCTGTTGATCATGGCCCTTGTACCCCTCCTTGGCATACAAATGGATTACAAGCTCTGGCTCGTGCTAGGTGCGGTTGGCAGCTTACTTATCTGCCTGCTCTTCTTAATCGGATTGGCAGCCTGGAAACGCACTGCTGCCATTGCTCTGCTCCGAAAATTAACTGGCATGCTTCCCCAAGCCTTTGGGAGCAAGATCGAAGCCTTTACCACCAGCTTTGTCGATTCACTCCTCATCGGTGTCAGCCGTCCGCACGTTTTCATTCCTGCATTGGGGCTTACCTGTGTGGCTATCTGTTTCGATGCCCTCTTTGCCATGTTCGCCTTCTGGCTCATTGGCCTGCCAATCTCCTTCGGGCAAACCATCTTTGGCTATACCCTGTTTAACATGTTCTTTATCCTCCCGACCCCGCCTGGGCAACTAGGCAGCAATGAAGCGGTGGGGTTGTTGGTTTTTGCTGGACTGCTCCGTCTGCCACCGGCCAAGGTTGTCACTATGTTCATCTTTTCTCACCCCTGGGCCGCCTTGATTATGTGTACGAGTGGGCTGATCTGCTTAAAAACCCTGGGATTGACCTTCTCCACCGCTCTGAAAACGCAGACCGAAGCCACTAGCCTGGAAAGCGAAGAGCGGCTTCTCCCAGAAATGGGGACAGATACGATAGTTTCTGCTCCTGATACGTTGGAAACTGGTCTCCTCCCGGCTCCGCCTCTACACTAATAAGACGGGGCGCAGTGCGACCTGGCTCTTGTCGAGGAAACGTTTGTCTGACATCCCACTCAGGCTGCCTGAGCTGAGTGCCCATCGAACACTGCTGTCATTCCTGAAGCAGGAAAGGAAGAGCTATGCTGGAAGTACTCCCCAAAATAGCAAAGATGCAAGCGTCCTATACATTGGGAAAACCCCTGGCGCTGCCCATGAATTTGACGATCAGTGTCAGTTATCGCTGTAACTCACGTTGTAAAACGTGCAATGTTTGGCAGCGGCCCAATGATGACTTCACCCTCGAAGAGTACGACAAAACGTTTGCCTCAATTGGCCGAGATGCCTACTGGTTCACCTTCAGCGGTGGTGAGCCGACGCTGCGGAAAGACCTGCCAGAGATCATTGGCTCAGCCTACCGGCATTGTCGGCCTGGCATCATCAACATCCCTACCAATGGAATTCAAGATAAGCTCATCCCTGGCCGCATTGAGAGAGTCTTACAGGCAGCGCCAACCAGTGATGTCATTGTCAACCTTTCACTGGATGGTGTGGGCGAAAAGCATGATGTTGTGCGCGGCGTCAAAGGAAATTTTGATCGCGCGATGCGCACGTACGCGGGCTTGAAGGCGCTCAAAGGGCAGTATAAAAACTTTACGCTGGGTGTGCATACCGTCATCTCCAATTTCAATATTGACGATTTTGATACCATCTACGCTTTCGTCCGCGATGACCTGAAGCCCGACTCGTTCATCAGTGAAATTGCCGAGGAGCGAGTCGAACTGGATACAGTGGGCATGGGCATCACGCCGTCGGCGCCTAAGTATCAGTCGGTCATCGAGCGCCTGCAAGAAGGGATTCACAAGGCCGAATTCAACGGCGTTTCTCGCGTTACGCAGGCATTCCGCGATCAGTATTATGACCTTGTGAAGCGTACCCTGACGGAGAAGCGCCAGATTATTCCATGTCAGGCTGGTATTGCCTCGGCGCAGATTGCGCCAAATGGTGATGTGTGGACGTGCTGCATCCGCGCCGAATCGGTGGGCAACCTGCGTGAATACAACTACGATTTTAGAGCTGCATGGACGACGGCGAAAGCCGACGAACTACGCAGAAGCATTAAAGCTGGCGAATGTTATTGCCCTCTGGCGAATGCGTCTTATACCAATATGCTCTGTCATATCCCTACCGTTGCAAGGGTGGCTGGTGATCTTACCAGAGGGAGTGTCGCTTCGCTGGCTTCTGGCAATCGTGGCAAATCTGCCAGGTTACGCGAATTGCCGGTGATCAACGCTTCTGATGCTCATTAGCAAGGACAGGCAATACAGAAGCTCGAACTTTCAGGCGATCCTGATAAGCATACGCTTGCCGGGATCGCCTGCTTCTCTGGCATCGGTTTTGCGGTGTTGGGCTGGCGGCTGAAGGCTGCCTCTCTCGGCTGCGTCAGCCTTGTTCCGGCTGCGCCACAAAGCAAGGCCGCGTGAGCCGCAGGCTGGTACGAAAACGTGTCCGGCTTGCAAAGGAAAACTCCATTCTTGCTGTGTAGGAGGGTTCGCTATGGGAGAGCAGGAACCGAGGGTTGCGCCGATCATCCGGCTGCCGCAGATTCGCGCGGGGCACAGCGCGGCGTCTGGCCCAGAAGCCGCGGCGCCTCCTGCGCCAGAGCCGGACGCGCAGGCGTGGGCCGAGGATGAGCCGGAGGATGACGAGCAGCCCAGGCCGCCTTTTGGCGCGCAGATTTCGGGCGATCAGACCAGGCTCTCCGGCGATACGGGGACGCTGCGCGCCGGGGTTTCTAGCTTGCTGCGGCGCGCCCTGCTGAACTTTGCCGAGCAGGAGCGCCAGCGGGCCAGGCTGGTCTCGCTGCTGGCGTTGGTGCAGGCGGCGATCTTGCTGGGGGCGCTGCCAGGCGATCTCTTCGGCCAGTTCCGGCTTTCTGGCCTGCTCGTGGCGCTGGGCGGCCTGGGCATCTTCGGGGTTGTCTGGCTCTTGAATTGGGGCGGGCGCGTGACCGAAGCCAGTTTCCTGCTGGTGGGCGGCGGCGGCGCGCTGGTGGCGTTGGACCTGCTGCTGAGCGCGGCGCAACTGCTCTCGCTGGAGACCTTGCTTATTGCCCTGCTCTTTCTGCTGGTAATTTTGAGCGGCGGGCTGCTCTTCTCGCCGGAAACGGCGGTGATTCTGGCGGCGTTGGCGGCGCTCTTTACCAGCATTGTCTTGCTGGTCTTTCATCCCTCCTCGGCGCTGGCGGCGGCCTTCACGGCGCAGGGGCGCTATCTCGCGGTGGTCTTTGTGGCGCTCGTCCTGCTTGGGGTCGGGGTGGTCGCCTGGTTTTTTGGGCGGCAGATGCAAGAGAGTGTGCATGTAACCACGTTTGTTGCTGGGCTACAAATGAGCAATAAGGGCCTGCGCACGCGGCTGCGCGAGGCAGAGGCGAAGGCGCGCGAGCTGGAGACGGGCATTGCGCTGATCCAGCAGACCCACGCGCGGGTGGCCGCCGGGGATTACGGGGCGCGTGTGCATGTGGAGGGCGACCTGCTGCCGCTGGCGGTCAGCCTGAATCTGATGCTGGAGCGTGTCGAGAGCTTCGTGCATGGGGAATATGAGCGCGAGCGGATGGAGACGGCGGTCGTCGGGCTGGCTGAACTGGCCGGGCGCGTGGGCCAGGAGAGCCTGGGGCAGATTCCCGTGCCGACGGGGACGGCGCTGGATGGTCTGTCGATTGCTATCAAGCAGATGCAAACGAATGTCAATCAGCGCCTGACGCGGGTGCAGCAATCGGCAGTGGCGCTGATGGCGACGGTTGGGCGCTGTCAGGATCAGCTTCTGCCGGTGGCGGAGGTGCTGGAAGAGCATTTGCACAGCATCGACGCGCTGGTGCTGGCCGCCGATAATCTGATGAACAGCGCCCAGCGCCAGAGCGCGTTTGCCTCAGAGGCCGGGCAGTTGCTGCTGGCTGCCGCGCCAGAGGGGGTTGATTTGCGGGTTGTCGATGAGGATGCCCGGCGCGTGGGCGGTTCGTCGGCGCTGCGGCTGGCCGAGGAACTGGAGCGCAAGCTTGAAGCCGAGGAGCCAGCGCCTGAGCCAGTGGCAGCGCCGCCAGCAGAGGAGGCAGCAGAAGCGGCAGCAGCAGCGCCTGCTGCTGAAGTCTCGGAGGCAGAGACGCCAGCGAGCGCGGCAGGTCTGTCTGAAGCGTCAGCGTTGGCCGCGTCGGAGCCGTCAGCGCCGCGCGCAGATGACCCCGTTCCTGATCCTGCTGGCGATGCTGCGGGCGGACCGCGTGAGTGGTTGACCCTGGCCGATCTCGACCGCGAGGTGGCTGAAGAGGCGTTGGCACAGGAGCCGGGCTGGAATCTGGAACACCTGCGGGAACTGGCGGGCTTGCTTGCCAGGATGGCGGGCGAGGCGACGCAGCAGGAGCGCAACGCGCGCACGCTGACGTTCAAGCTGCGCTCGACGTTGCAGGGCATGCCCAAGACGCGGCGGGTGGATATGATTGCGGGCTGGCTGCGCGCCGCGCTGGACGCGATGGCACAGGCGGCGGGGCAGGTGCAACTGGCCAGCAAGCCGCTTCCGGCCAGCGCGTTCCACCCTGCCAGCCCGGAGCGCGCGCCAGCGTCCCACAAGGATTAGGCTTCGAGGCGCGCGCGCACAGTCTGGGCGGCATCAGCCAGTTCGCTGAGTATCTCCTGGGCGTCGTCGCGGCTGCGCGGGCGGAGACCGCAGTCGGGTGAGAGCCAGAGCCGCTCCGGGCCAAGCCGCTCAACGGCGCGCTGGATGCGCTCCTGGATGGTCTGGCGCCCCTCTGTCGTGGGCGCCTCGGTGTCCACGCAGCCATAGATCAGGCGCATGTCTGCATACTCCAGGTCGTCGGCCTCGAAGGCTCCCAGGGTGTCGAAGCGTGTGCCAGCGACGCTGAGCGCCGAGATGGGCATGGTGAGCAGCCAGTCGGCGATGAGGCGCACATCGGCGCAGATGTGCAGGATGGAGAAGGGGAGGATGGCTGTAACCTCGCGCAGTGCCTGTTCGGCCAGTTCGATCTCTAGCCCATTGGCAACGGCGCCAGGCAGCAGGGGTTCGTCGATCTGGACGATCTCTGCGCCTGCCGCAACCAGCCCGGCAGCCTCGCGCGCCAGAATCTCTGCCAGCCGCAAGATGAAGCGGGGGTCGCTGGCGCCGTTGTAGGGCGTGCCGGGTGCCAGGCGCGTGGAGAGAGCCAGGGTCACGGGGCCGGTGATGACGCCTTTGACGGTGGCGCGCTCGCCCGCCAGCAGGCGCGCCAGCAGATAGTCTCCAGCGACGAGTGGCTCGCTGGGCAGATCGGGCGGGGCTTCCAGTTCCCAGGTATCATCCAGGCCACGCCGGAAGCCGGGGATGCCCACCGCGAAGAGGCTGATCATATCGCCGCGCACCTGGCCGTCGCTAATCAGGTCGATGCCTGCCGCGATCTGGTCTTCAACGGCGCGCTGGATCGCCCGCTTTGGGGGCAGATCGCCTGGTGGGTAGCTGCCCACAGCGGCGGTGAGCAGGGGAATGGCGCTCCAATGGGCCATCGGCTTCAACTCCTCTCTCTGGCAACGTCTTTCCACCACTGTAGCACCTCCTGCCCTTGTTCTCAAGTTGCCAATCCGGCAGGTTGATTTGACCTGGGCCTCTTCCCTTCGCTATACTTCTGTGCGGAAGAGAACTGTCCTCACGAGCAAGCACACGATAGACCATAAGGACTGAGCTATGTCAACCGAGGTTCAAGCGCAAAAGCGACGCGGGCGGCTGCCCATCAGCGGGCGGACGCTCTTTTTGAGCGGATTGGCGCTGGTGGTAATCCTGGTGGGCGGATTTGTCTGGTTTTTGTTTCAGCCCAGCAAAGATACTGGCCCGGCGGGTGGCATTGCCATTGGGCAGGCGGCGCCAAACTTTACGCTGATGGATGCCAACGGGCATTCTGTCGCGCTGAGCAGCTTTCGCGGGCATCCGGTGATTATCAACTTCTGGGCCAGCTATTGCGCGCCCTGTCGCGGCGAGACGCCCTTGTTGCAGCAGTTTTATCAGCAGCATCAGGCGCAGGGGGTGGTGATTCTGGGCATCAACGAGGGTGAGCCGATCAGCAATATGACGCAGTACATCCAGGAATATAACGTTACCTATCCCGTGCTTTCGGATCGCACGCTCCAGTTCAACGACACCGCCAGCTATAACCCGACGCCGCTGCCGCGCACGTATTTTATCGATAAGCAGGGTATTGTACGGGCGGTCTTCAATGGGGCGTTAAGCCCGCAGTGGCTGCAAACGGATTATCAGACGATTAGCCAGGGCGACTGAAGTCGCGGCCAGGGGCGCGGTCGTTCCGCCACCAAGTCCGTCTACGCGGACTCCCGCCCAGGGACGGACACCCGTCTCAACCCGCCTGCGCGGGTTTTGTGGCGCAGCCTCCAGGCGCGATGTTGACCGCCAGCCGCCTACCAGCGGCGGCGCAGCGCCCAGACGATGGCAAAGCCACAGGCGCTGAGGATCAGCAGCAGCACGCCCAGCCCGGTTGTGGAGATCAGCGGCCCAGAAGAAACGCCTGCCGCCTGCCCTGGTGTGGGCTGCTCGCCGACTGATCCGGCTTGAGTGCCTGTCGGTGTGGCCGTCGCTGCGCCTGGTTGTTCGGTGGGAGCGGGTGTCACTCTGGCGCCTGGGTGGGTGTTGGTGGGCTGGCTCAAGCCCGGTGTGGTAGAAGCTGTTGCTTGCCCGGCGCTCCCACTCCTGGGGGCTGCCACGTTGCTGAACGCGGCGCCGCTCGATGCTTCATGCGGCGATGAGAGCGTGGAGAAGGCGCTGGCGAGCAGGAAGACGATCCCCAGCACGGCGGCGATAGTGCTGAGCCATTGCAGCGCGCGCCCCGGACGCCGATTCATCACTCGCGCGGGCGGCGTGGCCGCTGGCCGACGCGCTGGAGCGGGCGCTGGTTGCGCTGTCGGGAGCGGCTGAGGCAACCGCTCTGGAGCGGTGGGCGTGGCGAGCGGGAGGGTGAAGCTGCGCGGGAGGCTTGGCTGCGGGAGGGCGCCGAGGAGCGCCCTGGTGCGCTGCAAGCTCGCCAGCTCGGCGCGGCAGTCGGCGCAGATTCGCAGGTGCGCCTCCAGGTCGGCGCGCTCTGCTTCGCTCAGCGCATTGTCCAGCAAGGCAGAAAGCTGCTCGAGTTGCTGGCTCCAGTTGTGTTCCGAATGTTCCACCGTGATGCTCCCGTGATACGCTCTCAGGCGCGTTCGCTCTAGCCGTTCTCGCGGCCCTTCTCTTCTTGTAAACGGTAGGATCGCGGCAAAAGTTCCGCGTGTTGGAGGAGATAGTTGCGCAGTTGCGCGCGCCCCCGCGCAATGCGTGATTTGACGGTTCCAAGGGTTGTGCCTGTGGCGCTGGCGATCTCGTCGTAAGAGAAGCCCTCGATGTCGCTAAGGATGACGGCCAGGCGCTGATCCAGGGGGAGGCGCGTGAGGCCGACCTGAATGAGTTCCTGCACCTCGACGCGCAGAGCCAGGGTTTCCGGGTTCCAGCGTTCGTCGTCGGCGAACTGCTGCGCCAGGGCGTCCTCGTGTTCGCTCTCTGGCGCGGTCAGGGCATCGAGTGACTCAGCAGGGTGTCGTCGGCTGCGCCGCCAGTAGTCGAAGCAGGCGTTGCTGGTGATACGCAGGAGCCAGGCGCGGAAGGAGCCTCCGCGAAAGCTGGCGACAGCGCGAAAGGCAGAGAAGAGCGCCTCCTGCGTGATGTCGGCGGCGGTGTCTGCGTCGCCGAGCATGCGATAGGCCAGGGTATAGACGGCCTGCTGATGCAGCAAGATCAGTTGGTTGAAGGCCACCGTATCTCCGCGACGGCTGCGCGCCAGCAAGAGCGCCTCTGCGTCGCTGGGAAGTTCTGGGGGCGTGTGATGCTCATGCGCGGCGCCCTCTCGATTTTTCTGGCCGCCTGTGCCAAAGCTCATCGAGCTATACCTCTTCCTGCACCTGTTCGCTGCTAGTGTATCTCTCTCTGGGGGGAGAGACAAGGGAAGGCTGCCCAGGTAGCCAAAAATGGCGGCGCCTTTCTCTTTCCAAAGACGTTTCATTGGGAGCATTTCGCTACAAATCTTGTCCAGTTGATCTGCTGACCCGATCAGGTCGGGCTAAGACGGTTATGGGCAGCGGTCCCTGAGCTATTTCACCCAGATGGGCATCTCTTCGTGCGCAATGCCAAAGTGGTGCGCCAGTTCGTGCAGGACGGTGCGGCGAACCTGATCGCGGATGCGGTCGGGGTCGCCGTGACAGTAGGTTTCGATGGGCCGCTGGAAGATAGTGATCTGTTCCAGCCCGCCGCCTGCGATGCCCTGCGCGGTGAGCGGGACGCCCTGGTACAGCCCCAGCAAGATATGCCCTTCGTTGACGCCGACACGCGCCAGCGTCTCCTCGTCGGCCTCCGGTTCCACCAGCACGACGACATCCTTCATTTGCTCCTGGAACTCAGCGGGGATGTCTTCCAGCGCCTCTTCGACCAGGACCTCGAAGGCGCTCTGCACCTGATCGGCCTCTTCCGCTGCGCGCATGCGGGCCTTTTCGGCGCGGGCGCGGTCCTGGCGGAAATCTCCTGGCTCGCTGTTCATCCAGGAATTGACGAGGCGGCTGAGGGGACTCTCCGCTTGCAAAAAGAGCAGCCCGACTAATCCAAAGACCAGGCAGCCTACCAGCAGGAGGGCGCCAGAGAGCGCGTCCAGTTGGCGGCTGAGGAGGGTGAAGAGGCAGCCCAGCGCGAAGAGAAAACTGAGGACGGCCAGGCCGAAGCCCGCGCCGTTTTTATCTTCGCGCTGGATGATCCCTGGAGCGGGGGCGGCGAAGCCTGGGGGCACGGGCGAAGGATGGTAGAGGCCTGGTATGGGTTGCCAGTCCTGGCCGTCCTCGTCGCTGGGACGCAGCGCGGCGCGGCGCTCATCATAGAGCAGGCGCAGGCTGGCATTGCCCAGCACATGATAGGCGCGGGTCAACTGCTTCATGCGCCGCTCGGCCAGTTGGCGCTCGGCCTCCGCCGCGTGCTGAAACCGATCTGGATGCCATTTCTTCGCCAGCGTGTAGTAGCGATGGCGAATCTCGTCGTCGCTGGCCGCTTCGCTCAACCCCAGGATATGGTAGTAATCCTGCTTTTCGTCATCCAATTCCAGTTCGGGCATGCCGCGCCTCCTGGCCTGATATTCCTGCGCCCTCTGGCCCCATCTCTTATTCTACCAGAACTGCCCAGACTACTTCCCGATGAACTGCTGGCCGCCCAGATAGGGCTGGAGCGCCGCCGGGATGTGCATCGTGCCATCGGCCTGCTGGTGATTTTCAAGCAGAGCAATGATCGTGCGCGTTGAAGCCAGGGCGGTGTTATTGAGCGTGTGGACGTAGCGCACCGTGCCCTCCTGGTCCCGATAACGGATGTTGGCGCGGCGGGCCTGGTAGTCGTGGAAGTACGAGCAGGAATGCGTCTCGCGGTAGCGGCCCTCTGAAGGCAGCCAGCATTCGATGTCATATTTCTTGACCTGCCCATCGCCCAGGTCGCCCGTGCAGACGACGACGACGTGATAGGGCAGTTCGAGCGCCTGGGTCAGTTCTTCGGCGTTTGCCAGCAGCGCCTCGTGCCAGCGCACCGATTCTTCGTGGTCGTTGCGGCAGATGACGTACTGCTCGACCTTGCTGAACTGGTGAACGCGCAGAATGCCGCGCGTGTCTTTGCCATACGTTCCGGCTTCGCGGCGAAAGCAGGGTGAGTAGGCGACAAAACGCATGGGCAGGTCGGCGCCAGGCAGAATCTCGTCGGCGAACATGCCAGTGACGCTGACCTCGGCGGTGCCAACCAGAAAGAGTTCGTCCTTTTCGAGCGCGTAGACCTGCTCGCGGCCACGCGGGAACTGCGCGTTGCCGATGAAGCAGAACTCTTTTGCCAGCGCGGGCACGGTCAGCGGGGTGAAGCCCTTGCGGCTAATGCGGTCGAGGGCGAACTGCATCAAGGCCAGTTCCAGCCGCGCGGCGTCGTTCTTGAGGACATAGCTGCGGCTGCCCGCGACCTTTGCGCCGCGCTCCAGGTCGAGTAAGTCGAGGCGCTGCATCAGGGTCACATGGTCCAACGGCGCAAAATCAAAGTGGGTTGGCTCGCCCCAGCGTTTGATCTCGACGTTATCATCCTCATCGCGGCCATCGGGCACGCTGGCGTCGGGGATGTTGGGGACGAGCAGCAACTGTTCGTGAAGCTGCGCCTCCAGTTCGCGCAGACGCGGCTCCAGGTCTTTGAGCGCGGCGGCGAGTTCGCGGCCCTCGGCAATCAACTGATCGCGGGCGGCTTTGTCATTGCCCACCTCGCGCATCTTTTTGGAGAGCCGGTTCTGCGCGGCGCGGAGCATCTCAACGTCGTGGCGCGCGTCCTGAACGCGCGCGTCGAGCGCCAGCAGGGCGTCGATGTCAATGGCGACGCGCTTGCGGCGCGCGGCGTTTTTGACAACCTCAGGGTTGGCGCGAATAAATCCCAGGTCAAGCATGCTAATTCATACCTCCTCAAAGTACATGAGGTCATGTTCCCTGAACCTAACGATTGCAAAAGATTACAAAAAAACGCCGCCCATCCTCAAGGACGGACAGCGGACGCCGTGATGCCACCTTCGTTCACAACCAGGATCAGGCTACAGAAAGCGCGGGAGCAGCCCGCGTGATGCGCGCCTGGCGCGAGGTTGTCTCGTCTGCCTGATAACGGGGGCGACCGGCTCGTCTTAGCGGGCCAGCGTTCGCTGGCTGTTGGGCGGGCTGCTCACGAGGGGATTTCCGCTCTGCCTGCCGCTGCGTCGCACCATCCCACAGTTCTCTGGAAGCTGGCAAAGCGTACTTATCTCGATCATCGCGCTGATAGTATAGCACAGGGGCGCTTGCGTTGCCAGGGGCGCCGGAGTATACTGGGCAGCATCAAAGCTTTGCTGATTGCTCCCTGGATGCCGATGCCCGATCCAACTCGCTATTGGGAGCCCGGAGAGAGGCGCAGCATCTCTTTCCAAGGAGAACCTGGCGGATGATTGATACCGGTTTGCGAGACAAAGTGGCGCTGGTGACGGGCGCCCAGCATGGTATTGGCGCGGCGACAGCCAGGGCGCTCGCTGCGCAGGGCGCAAAAGTCTTTATTCAGTACCTACGGCTTCCGCTGAGTAATGAAGAGGGCGCTGCCCAGCGGGCGTTGGATGCCGCTGAGGTGGTGCAGGCAATTCGAGAGCAGGGTGGGCAGGCCGAGGCATGGGAGGTTGATCTGGCACAACCTGCGGCGATAACCCCACTGTTTGAGCGGGTGGAATCCGCGATTGGTCCGGTGGACGTGCTGGTCAACAATGCAGCGGTTGGGGGCGCGCCGACGGATACGTTTACCCCACTCTCAGCAGAGACACAGGATCGCTTTGAGCGCGCGATGCACACGGTCACTGCCGAAAGCCATGATCGGCACTTCGCGGTGAACAGCCGCGCTGTTGCTTTGCTGATGGCCGAGTATGCGCGGCGGCATGTGGCGCATGGCGCGACCTGGGGAAGAATCATCAATCTTAGTACTGATGGCGCGTATTGTTTTCCTGAGGAAGTGTCCTATGGCGCGAGCAAAGCGGCGCTGGAGTCATATAGCCGTTCGGCGGCCAGCGAACTGAGCAGATACGGCATTACCGTCAATATTGTTTCGCCGGGGCCGATACAGACAGGCTGGATGACGCCAGCGATGGAAGCGAGCATCGCAGCCAGTATTCCCCTGGGTCGCGTGGGTCAACCCGAAGACGTTGCAGATGTGATTGTCTTTCTAGCCTCGGAGCAGGCGCGCTGGCTCACCGGGCAATGTCTGCATGTCGGCGGCGGGCACACGATGTAGGCAGCAGAGCGGCGCCTGGCTCATCCCATGATGTTACCCTGGCAAGGAAGACCATCCTGAGTGTTGGCAATCTGGGCGCAGGCCCGGAGGAGTTCTCAAGCGCAGATGCTTTGAGGAGGAGCGATGGCGACTTCCCTACAGACAAGCCAGGCGGTGGTTATTCTGAATCCGGCGGCCAATCACGGGCGCGCCCGGCGCATCCGGCCATTGGTGGAGCGCGCCCTGGTGGGCGGGCGCGGAGAATTGGTGCTGACGACGGGGCCGCGTCATGGCGAGCAGATCGGGCGCGAGGCGGCGCAAAGTGGCCGCCCGGTGATTGTGGTTGGCGGCGACGGGACGCTGGCCGAGGTGGCGAATGGTATCCTTTCGGTGCAGCAGCCAGCAGAGGTTCTGCTGGGATTGGTGGCGGCGGGCAATGGCAATGACTATGCCTGGAATACGCTCAAGTTGCCCCATGATCCGGCTGCGGCGCTGGAGGTGGCGCTGGCGGGTGAGATTGCGACAGTGGACGTCGGCGTGGTCAATGGGCGCTACTTTGTCAATTCGCTGGGCATCGGGCTTGACGCCAATATTGCGGCGGCGGCCAATGAGATGAAACGCTTTGCGCTGCTTCAGGGGCCGACGCTCTACTGGGCGGCCAGTCTGCGTGAGATTCTCTTTCATTATCATCGCTGTCCCTGGCTGAAGGTTGCTCCCGATGGAGAAGAGGCGGATGGTCGCCTTTACGCGCTCTCGGCGGTGACCGTGGGGCCGACGTATGGCGGCGGCTTTCGCATTAACCCTCAGGCGGACGCGCGGGATGGGCTGCTTGATCTGTGCATGATCATCAAGCCGCCCAAGCTCCGCGCGCTGCGCCTGTTGGGCCTGGTGAGCAAGGGGCAGCATGTGCGTGAGCCAGAGGTACAGATGCGCCGCGTGCGTTCGGTGACGCTGGAGAGCCAGACAGAAGTTTTTGCGCATCTCGATGGCGAGGTGATCAAAGCAGCCCGGTTTGCGGCGCAGACACTGCCAGGGGCGCTGCGCGTGCGCGTGGGCCTGGCGAGCGGCTAAAGGGGGATTCTGGGGATTCTTGCCTGCGAGGTCGCTCTGCCCCAGCTTTCACTTAGCCGTTCTGGCAGCCGTTTCTCTCGGTAGGGAACGACTGCCAGTGTGATTAGGCTTTGCGCAGGGCGAGGGCTACATTGGCGCCGCCGATGCCGCGCCCTCCAAGGAGGACAGCATTTTGAGCGAAGGGGCGCGCTTCGTCGCGCACCAGATCGATCTCATAGCGCGGGTCCAGTTCCTCACAATTGATCGTCGGGGGGATCAAGCCGTGCTGAAGAGCCAGCAGGGCCGTGATCGCATCCAGCGCCCCGGCAGCCGCGTAGCTATGGCCGATCATTGTGCGCGGGACGCTGACGGGCAGCCGGTCCAGGTTGTCTCCAAAAACCATCCGCAGCGCCTCGGCTTCCCCTTGATCGGAGGGACGGTCCGCGCGGCCATCCAGGCTGACATAGCCAATCTCTCCTGGAGCTATGCTGCCTTCCTGCATTGCCAGGCGCATGGCGCGGGCGTAGTGTGTCCCGTTGGAGGAGGGTGACTGCCACCCATTTGCGTCGTTGGTTTGCCCATAGCCCACGATCTCTCCGTAGATGGGAGCCCCGCGCTGGCGCGCATGCTCGTATTCTTCGACGATGCAGATGCCCGCGCCTTCGGCCAGGATCAACCCCGCTGCCCGCCGATCAAAGGGACGATACCCCTGCGGATTGGCGTCAGTCATACAATAGCCCCGGTGCGCCAGCGCCAGGATGATGAAGGGGTGGATCAAGGCTTCACATCCGCCGGTGATGATGACATCTGCGACGCCCCGCCGAATCGCGCCTGCGGCCATGCCAAAGGCATCCAAGCCACCGACAGTATCGTTGACGGGCGTTTTGCAGTAGCCTTGAATGCCATAGCGAATGGAGGTCTGGCCCACATTCGCCACCTGAAGCCAGGCGATGGCCGTATACGCGCTCATCGCGCGCGGCCCGCGCGTGCGCATGGTGATGGTCTCATTGAGGACATATTCGATGCCGCCCATCGTGTTAGCGATGACGGCTCCGACCCGGCGCAGATTTTCTTGTTCCAGCGCCAGTCGGGAATCAGTGAGGGCTTCTTGAATGGCGACGAGCGCAAAATGGGTCATGCGGTCCGTGCGGTTTACCAGTTTCCGGTCGAGGAAGTCTGTCGCAACGAACTTCGAGACTTCCCCGGCGACCAGCAGTGGCAGCGCCGGAACCGCAAAGCGTTGCGTGGGCGTGATCCCAGAGACTTTCTCTTGTGTTGCCTGCCAGAACGCCTCTTTGCCGATCCCGTTGGGAGCGACGACCCCCAACCCGGTAATGACGACTCGCCGTTCTGATCGCTCTGCCTGATTGCTTGGCTGATGAGAAGAGATGGGAAGCATGTTAGTGGCCTCCTGCTAGCTGGCTATCTACCCACTCTGGCGCTGCAAGGATGAGGGCGGTATTCACCCCACCGAAGCCGCTGGAGTGGGTGAGCGCGATCTGGACGTTTTTCGGGCGCGCGTGGTTGGGCACATAATCGAGATCACAGTTCGGGTCTGGCTGGTCCTGATTGATCGTGGGCGGCAGGATGTGTTCGTGGATCACCAGCGCCGTAACGACCGCTTCAATCGCGCTGGCCGCTCCTTGCGTATGGCCGATCAGCGATTTGGTGGAGTTGATCGGGATCTGATAGGCTTGCGCTCCAAAGACGGCTTTGTAGGCAGCGGTTTCAGCGCCATCATTACTTGGAGTAGAACTCCCATGAGAATTGATGTAGCCTAAGTGTGCAGGCGTAATGCCGGTCTCTTCGAGGGCGGCTTTCAACAGATTCTGCAAGGGCGCACCATCAGGAGGTAGTGCCGTCATATGATGGGCATTATTGTTCGAGGTAAAGCCAATCAGTTCCGCGTAGATGGTCGCGCCACGTGCCAGGGCAAGCTCGCGTTCTTCCAATACCAGGACGCCCGCGCCTTCGGCCATCACAAATCCATCGCGTCCCAGATCATAGGGGCGCGATGCCTGCTCAGGCGCGTCGTTGCGGGTGCTGAGTGCGCCAATGACGCTGAAGCAATTCATGCCCCCCATGCAGATAGACGAGTCGCTGCCACCTGCCAGCATACGATCAGCGCGCCCCTCTTGAATGGCCCAATATGCCTGCCCGATGGCATCTGCGCCCGCCGAGCATCCCGTTGAGATAACCAGGCAGGGGCCATGCGCTTGATGATGCATGGCAATCGCAGCAGCAGGCGAGTGATTCAGCAGAAAGGTGTTCGAGATGAACGGGTCATCATTCTCAGGAAAGGGTTGGAATCCATTCCGGGTAAGCTGCTCCAGGAGGCGCTCGCCCTCTTGAGTGGAGGCCATAGCGCAGCCCATGTAGACCCCCATACGCTGGCGAGCGTCTTCCGTCAAAACGCTGGCAAGCTGAGCATCTTGTACGGCCAGATTGCCGGCGGCAATGGCAAACTGGGTATTGCGATCTGTGAGGAAACGCTCATCATCGGTCAACCCAAGTTCTTGTGGGTTGAAGTCTGCAACTTCTCCCGCGATGCGCGTCGGTAGGAGGCTGGCGTCGAACTGGGTGATCGCGCGGACGCCAGAGCGCCCGGCCACGCAAGCATCCCAGAAGGCATCTTTGCTGATGCCATTAGGAGCGACGACCCCAAGCCCGGTAATCACCACTCGTCGAACTGGAGGATATGCCATGTCTGTTGCTCCCCCCAATGTCCCATCCTCTGTCTGCTGCTGGGACTTTTGCTGTCATATAGCCGCAAAAAACGTTTACAAGACTACTTCTGCTGCTCTGCCGCCTGAGCAATGCCGTGTAGGGTTTGGTCGGCGATATAGGAGACAAAAGCGTCGCACATCACCCAGGCCGCGAGTCGTCCCACCAGCGGCCAGGACAGTTTAATGTCGTGGGTAATCGAGGCGCGCGTGACTCCGCTGGTGGGAATGATTGTCCATTCTACGTCCATGCCAGTGGTGGCGCCGCCGATATGTTTATAGACGATGCGATGCTCTTGTGGATAGCACCACATCTGCGATTTCCACCAGACGGGGATGCGATCACGCCTGGCGGCCATTTCAACGATACACTCATCTGGTCCACGTTTCTCCAGGACGCGCACCCAGCGATAGTGGGGCAAGATGATCGGCCAGCGTTCTACATCGGCGGCCAGCCGATAGACGACTTCGGGATCGCTGGCAACAGCAATAGTGTTGACGGTGTGCATTGTCTTGTCCTCATTGATAGTCTTACAATGAAACGCTCTAAACAGGTCTGTTGGCGTATGGCGAGCCTCAAATAGTATCTTCAACAGAAAACAGCATAACATGGCAGGTGAAGACAGGGCTATGAGCTGCTGCACACTTGATCTGATAAGCAATTCAATGGAAAAGTGTCGTTTTTAACCAGGAGAGCTGATGCTGATCAACTTATCGGAACTCACGGCAGGAAAATTGGTTCTTTGCATACTTGCGTAAAACCCTCGAGAGGAAAATGATAGGTGGCGGATCGTCGCTTCTGGCCGATCAGGCAATGGGGCAATGAACCGGGGCAAGGGCAAAGCCCCGCGACAGCTCCCCCAACCGGAGCGAGGTCAACAGCTTGGGTGGCGCCAGAGAGTGCGCGGTAGAGATTCTCTTGACAAGAGACAGGAGGCAGCGTGCGATGGTAGGAAATAGACCACCAAGGATGGGTTTGCTCAAGTTTTTAACAGGCCCCCTTACCGGGGAAACGGTTCAGGTCACGAAGTCAGAGGTCAGCATTGGGCGAGACTCAACGAACGATGTGGTCATCAGAGGGGATCCAAAAGTCTCAAGACAGCATGCGCGACTGCGTTGGGAGGGTGACTCCTGGACAATTGAAAATACCTCTCAGCGGAGCTTCCTCACCGTCAATCAGCAAAAGATGCAGAAGGCTGTGCTTGAGAGCAATAGTGTGATCCGGTTGGGGGACGACACAGCCTTCCTCTTTACGATTCAGGAGGAGGCAGGATGGTCAGCAAGCATGCCCGCGCGCGCTCCGGCGGAGCCGTCTACGCCATCTGGGCCATCTGCCTGGCCGCCTCCGCCGTCGTCTGGGCCGCCATCTGGGCCTCCAGCCTGGCAGCCTGCGCCGACTCCCACGCCATCTGGACCTCCAGCCTGGCAGCCCGCGCCACCCGCTTCGTCGGCGTCGAGTTCGCGGCCATCTCCGATGCCCGCTCAGCCCCCTGCGAGTATGGCCCCGCCTTATCCTGGGCCGACAGTCCCTGCTGGCGCTCCTTCGCCCTTTGCTCAGGCGCCACTTCCGGCGGCTCCAGTCTATGTGGCCCCCCAGCCCAGTGATTTCTCTGGGAGCCAGACAGGGATGCTTGACCAACCCTGGAAAACGATCATTGCTTCCTCGACGGCCATGGGCATGGCTTCGCTTGAGTTGTTCAGTTCGACGACGGGACAGCGGAGGAATTATCCACTCGATAAGCCGGTTATCAATATCGGGCGCGACCCGGCAAATGACATCGTGATCGAGGATCCGAGTGTTTCGGCGCACCATCTTCAGGTCATGCGCGAGGGAAGTCAATATGTGCTGGTTCACCCGCACCCTTCCCGCGCCCGCACGGCCAATGGCATGCTCTATCAAGGGCGCAAGATTCGCGGGGATGAAAGCTTCCGCAAGGTGCTGGAGCGCGGCGATGTCTTCCGTATCGGCGATGCCGATGGCGCGTTGGTGACGCTGAGCTATCAGGATGGCAGTGGGATCGCCCGTGAAATGGCGCCTGCTATCCGCCCGATCAGGCTGGGCGACCCGGTGCTGACGATTGGGCGCCGTCCAGATAACAACGTGGTGCTGCCCCATGCGCAAGTCTCCGGGATTCATGCGCGGCTGGTGCGCGAGGGGGGCGCCTATCGCATCCTGGACATGAACAGCACGAATCATGTCTACGTCAACTCGCAGCTTGTGACCAATCAGTTGCTGAAGCTGGGCGATGAGATTCGTATCGGGCCGTATCGGCTGGTTTACGAGAGTACCCAACTAACCCAGTATGATGAGAGCAACTACATCCGCATTGACGCGCTGAATCTGCGCAAAGTTGGCAATAACCAGACGGTTTTGCTGAACAACATTTCGGTGAGCATTCCGCCGCGCACCTTTGTGGCGCTGGTGGGCGGCTCTGGGGCGGGCAAATCGACGCTGCTGGATGCTATTTGCGGGCTGCGCCCGGCGCAGCAGGGGAAAATCCTTTATAACGGCCAGGATTATTACCACAACCTGGCCTCCTTCAGCACGCAGATCGGCTACGTGCCCCAGGATGATATTGTTCACCGTGACCTGACCGTCGAGCGCGCGCTCTATTACGCGGCGAAGAATCGGCTGCCGAAAGACTTTACCGACGAACAGATTCAGCAGCGCATCAAGGAAGTGCTGGAGGATGTGGAACTGACCGAGCGGCGCAAGCTGCTGATCAAGAAGCTCTCTGGTGGGCAGCGCAAGCGTGTCTCTATCGCCTTAGAGTTGCTGGCAAATCCGAGCCTCTTCTTCCTGGATGAGCCGACTTCGGGCCTCGATCCGGGCCTGGACCGCAAGATGATGGTGCTGCTGCGCAAACTGGCGGATAAGGGCCACACGGTTATTCTGGTGACGCACGCGACGAATAATATCAACGTGTGCGACTATGTGTGCTTCCTGGCGCGCGGCGGGCGGTTGGCCTATTTCGGGCCGCCGGAGGGGACAAAGACATATTTCGGCAAGTCCGACTTTGCCGAGATTTATAGCAACCTGGAGGCGACCGAGGACAACCCGAATATTCCTGAAGAGGCTGAGGCGCGCTTCAAGGTCTCCAAAGAGTATCAAGAATACGTGGCGCAGCCGCTGCGCCAGGAGCTTTCCAGCAATACCAGCCCGGATGCCCTGCGCAAAACCAAAGAACTCGCGCGCTCCAAGCGGGGTAAGCCGATCAAGCAGTTTCTCTTGCTCTCGCAGCGCAGCGCGGAACTGCTCAAAAATGATCGCGCGACGCTCATGCTCTTGCTCTTACAGGCGCCGCTGATCGCGTTGTTCCTGATGCTGCTGGTGCGCTTCGAGATCAAGCCGCTCAACGGCTTTGACATCTTTGATCAGAACAATGTCGTTACATGTGCCTCGGTCATCCAGACATCGTCTGGCCCTGTTGGTCTCACGACTAGTAAGGATCCGACGGTTTCATGCGACAAGATCGTGAGCTTTCTCAAGACGCCCCAGGGAATTCAATACGCCAAAATGCCGCCGAATAATGGGAACCAAACGCAGGCGCTGCAAGATTTTATTACCACTGCTTCGGGCCTGAATGCGCAGCGAGTGCTGTTCCTGGTGGCCTTTGTAGCGGTCTTGTTCGGGGTGCTGAACTCGATTCGTGAGATTGTGAAAGAGGCGGCGATCAATCGGCGCGAGCGCGCGGTGAACCTGGGCATTGGACCCTATGTGGCTTCCAAGATGCTGCTGTTGGGTCTGCTGGCGCTGTTCCAGAGCGGCGTTCTCGTGCTGATCGTCAACGCTTTTGAGCCGTT
>JBJKSJ010000334.1:0-8021 GCA_046704085.1 Ktedonobacterales bacterium
CGCCAGATAGCTGGTATCCACATAGCCCGCGTAGTTCTTCGGGTCCGCCATGCTGGTTCTCCTGACTATTGGGACGATGAGTGGGCTTGGCCTCCGCCCCACAAATATGGGCCATGAGCCTTGACAAACGGGCGCCGATTGGGTATACTTGCTGCATCCTTGATCACATGGAGCAGATCACACACCTGATAGCGAACTGAAGAACGGCTGGCACAGCCGGTGTACTAAGCACCGGCAGCGCCATGAACCCATATCCGACAACACCAAATATGGGCCTGGGGGCTATTGTACCATCGAGACCCCCATCGGCCCTGGCGGTGAATCGTTCCGGCCTGGATAGGCGCGGGTTCATCGCAAGGGCCGTTCCGTTTCTGTGCCGCACACGGCAAGAAAGGGAGTCTCTGATGTACTCGCCCATTTCCACGCCCTGGTACAATGTCCCCGCGCGGCGGTTTCCGGCCAAAACCTGGCTGGAGGATCGCTTTTCGTTTCGCATCTTCACTCCGCCCCCTGCCCGGCCCCAGGACGGCCCGGCTAGACGCCGGAGGCACAAGGACGGCCCGGCTGGAAGCTGGGGGTACAAGGAGCGGCGGCCCTTCCCGGCGCAGGTCTGGTTAGCCACCAGGCGTGCGGGTGGGTGATGCAGCAACGCGGGCCATTGAAAAAATAGTGCATCGTTGGTAAAGCGGGTGAGCAATGGAGCGTACCCCCACACCCTATCCCGATCTCAATCGGGTACTTCAAGAACTGACAGCGCGTGTCCAGATGGTCCTGGGGGATCATTGTGTGGGCGCGTATCTGCAAGGGTCGTTCGCCGTTGGTGATTTCGATTTGCACAGCGATGTGGACTTCATCATCGTCATGCAAGACGATCTCTCTGACCAGGAGGTGCAAGCTCTCCAGGTCATGCACGCGCGGTTGTATGCGCTCGACAATCCCTGGGCACAACATTTAGAGGGATCCTACTTTCCCAGGCGCGTCTTGCAGCACCCGCCGCAGAGCAAGAGCCGTCTGTGGTATCTGGATCATGGGAGCCGCTCACTCATCCAATCCGATCATTGTAATACCCTGGTGGTCAGGTGGGTGGTGCGCGAGCGGGGGGTGACGCTGGCTGGGCCTGCGCCAGTCACCCTGGTCGCCCCCATAGCCGTGCGCGCGTTACGCCAGGAAATCCTCGCAACCATTCGGGACTGGGGTCAGGAGATTCTGACGCATCCTGATCGCTACAATAATCGGTTTTATCAGACCTATATCGTCTTGAATTATTGTCGCATGCTCCACGACCTGCACAACGGCTTCCCTGGCTCCAAGGCAGCCGGGGCTGCCTGGGCAAAAGCCAACCTGGACGCCTCCTGGGCGGGACTGATTGATCGAGCGTGGGCTGGCCGTCCCAATCCCGCTCTTTCTGTTCGCCAGCCTGCTGATCCAACAGATTTCCAGGCGACGTTGGCATTGGTCCGCGCTATCATCAACGAAAGCACGCTCTACGCAAAAGCCAACTACCTTGAATGAGTACCGATCTGGCGGCGATACACGCGGGCGTTTGCGTGTACCACCGGCTTCTAGCCGGTCCGTCCTGGGGCGGGGAGTCCGCGCAGGCGGACTTGGTGGCGCCCGCAGGCGCCCTTAGGCGCGAATTTATTCGCCTGCGGGTGGGGCGCCACGTCGCACGTTCTCTAAATGCCGCGATACATACCGCGCCAGTCCATGACAGCGCCGCCGTATTCGTGGCGAACCTTATACGAAACGGCGTCTTGAGTGAAGTTCAGGCCATAGAGCGGGTTATCCTGGATGAACATCGCCGGGTTGACCTGCCCGCCAACGAAGCCGATCTCGATGGTATCGACCTCGGCGGGGTCCGCCGCCAGATACCAGGAACTCTGGCTGGGCGTGCCCGCCGCCGGAAGCTGCGGGCTGACGATCAGTTGAGTGTAGCCCATCATCGGGTTGATGTCGTTGTTGTTGCTGCCAGGGACGCCCGCCGACTTGACGATGACCATGCCGGTGAACTCCAGTTCCGGCGGGACGATCAGGTATTTGGGGCGCAGGCCAATGCGCTTGCCCGCGAAGTTGGTTTGCTCGCGCATCGCCGTGACGCCCGCCTGCATGGCCGCGCTGGCAAGCGCCGACGTGCCCAGGTTGCTGTGATGTGTCGCGTCAAAGAGCGCGTTGCCATCGTAGATCGTGCCGTTGCCGCTGAGGAAGCCGTAGACAAACTCGGCCAGCGTGTAGGCCGCCGCAACGGCCAGCTTGGGAGGAATCTGCTTGATGGCGTGCAGGTCGTCGTTGACAATCGTCTCGCGTGAGATGGTCACGATATTGCCGCGCTTGGACGCGCTGTAGGTCGCGGCGGCGTCTGAGAGGGTCAGTTCGGTATAGGCGGTATCCTCGGCCACCGTCGAGAGCGAGCCAAACGCGCCCAGACGCACGCGGGTCTGCTGCTTGAAGTCGCGGATGGGCACCTCGGTGCAGAAACGCTTCCACTCCGCAGGCCACGCCTGGTAGTCATGCAGCAGGCGCTTGTTCATGCTCACGCCCAGCAGGTAGCTGAAGCTGGCGGTCGTCAGGTCAGCCTCGGTGATGCGCGTGAGCGGCGCGCTCTCGTCGATCTTGATCATGCCAACCGTCGAGAGGCTGCTGATGCCCCGCACCACCGGATCGCCCGTGACGCGGGCATACGCCTCGCGGATGCTTGTGAAGGGCCGCACGCCCGCAAAGCGCGCATCGACCTCCAGATCGAACATGCGATCAAAGGCGGCCTGCATCTTCTCGGCCTCGCTGACCATTGAAGAAACCCTCGGCTTCTCGTAACCCATGTCACGAATCAGCCCCAGGCTCGCCAGCGCCGCCAGCGTCTCGCGCTCCTCGTTGATGGCGCGCTCCAGCTCGTTGGCCTCGAAGACGCGGCTCTCGAAGCGCCGCCGCAGCTTGGAGGCAACCGGCATGGGCAGATGGCTCTCGCCCAGCCGACGGCCCAGCAGCAGTTCGCACTCGGCCTGGCGCTGCGCCCGGCGCGCCGACTCCAGCGCCCGCTGGGCGTCGGCATGGAGGGCGGCAAGCTGCTCCGGCGTGGCAGATACCTCTGGCGCTGGCTGCACGCCGACGCCGCTCGTCTCCCAGCCATCGGTCTCGCAGACGCGCTGGTCGGCGCGTGCTTCCTGTTCCTTATAATAGTAGCCGTTGGTCAGATCGTTGGTCTCGCCCATAAGAAATGTGCCTCCATTTCGCTCGTCTGCCGCGCTGGCGCTCTCGCGGCGCCTGCTTAGCAGCCTGCCGCCCGCGCTGGGCCGCGTGACAACATCACAACTATTCAGCGCAGTGAAGCGCCTGATCGTTTTGACCACCTGCCCGGTGGTATCGTCGTGTCGCGCCTCAACCAGCGCCTGAACATCAATCGAGGGACCGACCAGCCCCGGCAAGCCTTGTTCGAGCGCCTCGCGCAGCATCGACCAGAGCCAGCTTGCCGACTCCAGCAGATGGAGCGTGGCGATGGCCCGCGTCTGGCCTGGCTGGCCGCCAGCAGGCACGCTCTCCTCGATGCGCGCGTTCCGATAAAAACCCACCAGATCGCGCACGCTGCGCTCCGGGCGGTCCTGTGGGCCGGGATGGTCGGCAAATGCGCGCGCGCCCTCCAGCAGCGGAACCAGCGAGGCGACGACCGCCGGGCTGTAGAAATTGCCGTTCTTGGAGACGCCGCTGCGCAGCGCGATCACCTCGATCTCGCGCGCCTCCTCGCCTGGCGGCGCGGCGCTGCCTTGCCGTCCGGCAGGCACAGCCGCCTCGCGCAGCGCGCCTGCCAGGATAATACGCTCGCTTGTAGTATTCATCTGCACTCCTTGTAACTGGGGATAGACGCGCTGCGCCTGGCGATGCTCTCCGGGAAACCTGGCAGCACTGATTCGATCAAGCAGCAACTCCTGACAAGAGGTGTCAGGAATCCAGATGTATCCTTGAAGAAGGAGAGAGGGATACTGCATCCCTCTGATAAAAGGAGCAAAGGGTATGAATGCTGCTCACGAAACATCCGAACAAAAGCGCGCAGGCCAGGTAGTACGCGATTATGAGGTCGAGTACTCGGACCCGATGTCCGTGCGCGCGGGCGAACGCCTGGAAGTCAGCGAAAAAGTCGATCCCTGGCAGGGCAATCCAGCCTGGCGCTGGGTCTGGTGTACCGATCCGCGCGGCAAAAGTGGCTGGGTTCCCTATAACCTGATCGAAACGCGGGGCCAGACAGCCGTTGCCCGCTATGACTACTCAGCCATCGAACTCCCCGCGAAAGTGGGCGAAACGCTCACTATCGAAGGCGCCGAAAGCGGCTGGCTCTGGTGCGCCAACCAACAAGGGCAGCGTGGCTGGATACCAATGGACCACGTTCTGCCTGCTTGAACCTCTTGCCGACGGCCTGCTCGCCTTGCGCTGCTCCCGCCTCGTCAGCTATACTAGGGGGTATGGAGAACCCCTTTCCCGCATTACCTTTTGCCCTCGTCAGCAAGGCAGCCGCCGCTGGCTGGAAGGATGGGCACGAGGCCGTCCAGAGCGGCGCGCTGGTGGTTGCCCAGACGCAATACGACGAGTCCGACGCTGACCTCAAAGCCTATGCCAAGGGGCAGGCAAAGCTTTATATGCAGCAGATCGCCGGGCAACTGGACCTGACGCCCAGGCAGCGCGTGAACATGTTCTCGATCTACGCCCACACCTATCTCAACGGCGCGCTGGACGAGGCGGCGAAACAGGCGGGCCAGAGCAGGGAGTAGCATGCTGTTTATTATCTTTCTAATTCTCGACCTGGTCTGCATCTTGCTCTCGCTGCCGCTGCTATTCACGGGGCGCGTGCGCTGGGCGCGGCGGGCGGCGCTTTTGCCGCTGGGCTTTGCCGTGCTGGCAGGCGTCATCGGCCTGATCGGCCACGCCTCGCAGTTCGCCGCCTGGCGGCTGATCGTCGTCCTGATCTTCGCCGCTGCCATCACCACGCTGATCTGCCTGCTGACGGCGCGCCTGCTGCTGGGCTTTGGCCCACAGCCTCCTGAGCAGGCTAGCGGTTAAAACCGCGCCTGGAGGCGCTGCGGCGCCACCAAGTCCGCCTGCGCGGACTCCCCACCCCAGGCACGGCGGGCATCCGTCTCAACCCGCGCAGGCGGGTTTTGTGGCAGCCTCTGGCTGCCCATAGGCGCGGTTTTAACCGCCAGCCATTTTTTCCCACCTGAGAGACGGTAATTGGCATTGAAATTGCTACCCAACAGTTGCGACCCTGCGCGTGTGGGGACCGAAGATTGGACTCCGCGCGATGTGGTGGCGTTTCGGTGATTGCCCCTCCTACGCGCACACGAGCGTGTGGGAGTTGCTGATAAAACAACGTACCGTCACGGTGTCACTCCGGCTGAGGCCGCTAGCTCTGACTCGCTGGTTAGCTGGCTGACTGCTCGCTCGTTCCCAGCGCGCCCTCCGCGCTGCGGACCGGCGCTCGGAATCATCACCACTGGCTTGCTGTTTCCAGCATCGTGGCGCGCGTTGCCTGTGTGGTTGTGTAACTGAGACGCTGGCGATCAGATGATGGGTTCACTGATGGCCGCCTCGGTGTACCCTTCCGCATCCTCCCCGGCAATACCCGCTGCGTCGCTCCACATTGCTCTCCCTTTCTTCCCCTTTCCCGCTCTCGCAGTGTCGCCCGATTCCTGTCTGCTTGATGAGGCTGGCGGTGAAAACTGCCTGGCCCGAAACAGGCGACCTCATCAAAATGACTGTGATCGGGTCGTAGGGAGCTGTTTGCGTCCATCAGCCAGGTTGCTCGCTTGCTATACAACTCAGAAAGTGCTTTCTGAGCCAGTGCCTGCCCGAAGGAGTGACGCCATGTTCAACCTCAACGCTCTGGTCTTCCTGACCGTCTTCAATCTGATCGCCCTCGTCCAGATCGCCTCCAACCTCCTGTCGCCTGCCAGGTTACAGAATGGCCTGGTCGTGGGGGCGGCGGTAATCTGCGTGGCGACCTCGTTCACGGGCCTGGCAATGGCGCTGCTGATCCCCTCGCCAGTGGTCGGCATCGCCTGCGTGACCATCGCGGCGCTCGTCAACCTGCTGGCTGTGCTGGGCACCGGCCTGGATCGCCTGGCCGATCCAGGTTCGGCTGAGGCCACGCGCCATCTGCGCGGCCTGGCCCGCCTGGCGATCATCGGCACGCCCTATTCGTCCGCTGGGGGGAGCCAGCCCACCAGGCTGCCGCGCGCCAGGACGCAGCCAACCGAACCGTCCTCCTCGCGTGGCGCCCCTGGCGCCGCGCAGACGGCTTCTCGCCCGCTGCCCGCCCATAACGGCGCGACCAGCCAGCAGAACAACCAGTCTTCCCGGCCAGCGCCAGACGCCAGGCGCGCCACTTCCGGCGCGCCGCCCCTGACGCCACGCCAGAACCATACCGTTCCGCGTCGCCCGAACCGGCTGCCAACCAACTCGCTCGCGTTTCTGCTGAGCGTTGAGCCGGAGAACGCGCCGGACATCTTTGCCGACAGCCGCGCCAGCATGGATCAGCTTCCCGCGCTTGCTCGCCGGGTGCGCCTGGTCTCTACGGACCCGCGCCACCCATCTCTTCCCCCACAGAGCGTCAACGTCTGGCCGTCCCGCTTCTCTCAGCCAGACCCGGCCTGGGCCACCTCATATGGCCGGATTCCTGCATTGGCCCACAGCAGATAATTTGAAAGCAGGAAACGCTCTGTGGTCCCTCGTCCAGCGTGACGCTGGCTGTCGATAGTGCGCCGCAACAAGGGTGTTGCGGCGCACACTGCGTCTAGAGCAGCGGTCAAAAAGACGTGTTTCGTCTCAACCCGCGCAGGCGGGTTTCGCGGCGAAGCCTCCAGGCGCGGTTTTAACCGCCAGCCTCCTAGTACGGTTTTGGGTGGACGTCTCCCGCCACCGAGCCGCCGCGCTCGGCCAGCCGCAGGCCCAGCACGCGCTGAGCCTGGCGCGCGCGCCGCACGCTCCAGCCCTCGAAGGTCATCACATCGCCCCAGCCCAGGTCACGCGGCAGTTGCCGTGTATCCGGCAGCCCGCGCAGGGTCGCCAGGGCATCCTCAGCCAGCTTGCCAATGCGATCATCGTGCATCGTTTCTCTCTCCCTCCGCAAATACTGAGAGGCCCGGTGAAACCGGATACCCTTCCCCCGCCCGACACCACACGCACCGGCCCCGGCCTCCCACATTCGCTTAACGCGAACATTACGAGTATAGAACAAAAGTTCTATCTTGGCAAGCCCGTAAAGTCCCGCCAAATCCCGTCAAATCCCGCCAAACCCGCCACGAGTTTTGGGAAATTGGACGCGGGCGCGCTGTCGCTTGACGGCGCCAGCGGCAGGCCGCGTAGGAGTTTGGGCAGCGTCTGTTTGAGGCACTCTTTACCGGCGATGTGCGCAGTTGCTATGACGTGAGCCAGCGCGAGGCCGCCCGCCACAAAGACGCCGCCCGCCAGCATCCCCAGGCAGCGCCAGCGGCAGCCGCTCAGCCCACCAGCAAGATCGGCACGCTCCTCTGCGCCTATCGCGGGCACGATGCCCAGGTGCAGCATCTGGCCTGGTCGCCCGATGGCAAACGCATGGCCTCCGCCAGTTGGGACATGACCATCCACATCTGGCAGGCAGAATAGAGGAGAGGCCACCTTGAAAGCAGTCGTCTCAAGTGGTACGCTGGAGCAGGTGTACAAGCATTTGGGCCTGACGGCTCAGCAGTGAGGGCCGCCCAGGCAGAGCAACAGAGGAGGAATTGCTCCCTATGCGTGAGCCGCTGAACTGGATGCCGGACCGGCAACTGCCACCCCCGGCAAAGATCGAGCGCCTGACCGATTCCCTCGTGCTGAAACTCCGCTGGCGGCGCATCACCAGACCGACGCGCTCGATCCCAGCGATGGCTGAGCTACACATCCCCAGGGCAGCGAGCGCCGCAGACCCCGCCCCGCTGCCTGGCCGCTGGCGGCCACTGAGCGCGCCATCGCAGCCCGTGCCACCCTGGCGCTGGCCCTCGCGGGCGCGCTCGGAGCGCGCC
>JBJKSJ010000335.1:0-10695 GCA_046704085.1 Ktedonobacterales bacterium
CCCCGCGCAGGTGTTTGCGGCGGTTTCCGGTGCGACTGCGCGGGTCAAGACCCTGGCCGCCCTCGTTGCCAGTCTTGCCATCGTCAGCGAGTGGCATCTCATCTGGGCCGCCGTTTCCGGCATGGAAACCCTGTTGTTTGCGCTGCTAGTGCTATTGGTGCTGGTTGCAGCGGCGCGCGGGTGGCGCGCCATCTGGGTCGGAGGGTTGGCGAGTCTGGCCGTCAGTACCCGCCCTGAAGGCTGGCTGTTATTCGCCATCCTGCTGGTCGTCTTCGCCTGGTCAGCAATCCGCCAGCACCTGCTGCTCTTCTGGCTCCGTGCCTGGTGTCTCCCGTGTGTCCTGGGATTCCTGCCGGTTGGGCTGGCCTATGTCAGCTTCAATTTCTGGGCGGGCGGACAACTGCTGCCCACCACCTTCACGGCAAAATCAGCCGAGTTTGGGCAGCCCATCAGCCTCCTGGGAATGCTGGAGTGGGTGCCTCAGTTACTTTTCTTCTTTTTCCTCAGTACCCCAATGCTGATCGCGCTGGGAACGCTGGCAGGATTCGCTCGAAAAGAGGCCACCACCAAACCCGCGCCCGTGATCCTTTTGAGGCGCTTGATGTGGGTCTGGGCGCTGCTACTCCTGCTCGTTTATCTGGACCGCGTCGGGCCTGGCTATCATCATAGCCGCTATTTCCTCTCTATCCTCCCCTGCCTGCTAATCATCGCGGCTCCCCGTGCCGTGCTGGTCCTCGTTTCCCCAAAGCGACGTCTGCTGGCGCAGTTTGGTAGTCTCACCCTCCTGGTCGTTTGTCTGGTTTCGCTAGGCCGCGCCCCCACGATTGTCCAGAACGATGTCCAAGCGATGAATAGCGCCGAGGTTGAGATGGGCCTCTGGCTCCATGACAATACTCCACCAGGAGCTGTGATTGCGGCCCACGACGTAGGGGCGCTCGGCTACTTCAGTGACCGCCATATTATCGACATCACTGGACTGGTCGATCCAGAACTGATCCCACTGCTCCATCAGCCGACAGCCCTGGTCGCCTCCCTCCAGGCACAGCATGTCGCGTATGTGGCAATTTATGAGGATTGGTGGCCTCCAGCAGTCATGCGCCTGTTGGGCAATGAGGTAGTCTATAGCGCCTGTGGAGTCAACTATTACCGTATCTACCAGACGAACTGGTGAGCGCGTCCCAACGCTAACGCCGGTCTGCCTTGCGCTCCTCAGCCTGCTCAACTCCTCCATCCTCGTGCTGCTCTTCGCCCTTGACAAAGTTCACTATTCCCGCTATATATTAACTGATTGATCAATCAGTTCAGGAAAGGGAGGAGACCAAACGGATGCCTCGCAGGCCAGCGCCGCCGGGAGAAGATCGCCGCAGCCAGATACTGGAAGCCGCCCTCAGAGTCTTTGCCGCCAGAGGTTTTAAGGGCGCGACCAATAAAGACATCGCTGATGCAGCGGGCGTCACGCCTGGCCTGATCTATTGGTACTTTAAAAACAAAGAAGACCTCTTCTTTGCCATTCTGGAAGATCGGGTCGGGCCAGGAAGCTTTCCTTTACCTTTAGAACACATGCAAGATTTCCCACCAGAGCAGGTCTTGCGTCTGCTGGCCCATTATGGGCTGAGCCGACTTGACAACCAGGATACGATGAACATCTTTAAGATTTTCGTCGGCGAAGCAGTGCATTCAGAGCAGATTCGAGTGATAGCGAATAAAAATATCAACCGTCTGCTAGATACCCTGGCAGGCTATCTGGAAACGCAGATGGAGCAAGGTCGCCTGCGCCGCGCAGACCCACTGCTCTGCGCCCAGACTTTTCTGGCTGGCCTGATGGCAAGCCTGGTCCGACGACGATTTCTGGCCGATCCCAAAATACTCGCCTACTCCGCAGATCAGATCGTTGAGAGCGTCGTCGGTATCTTCCTGGACGGCATGCGACCTGAATAGCGCCATTTTTAGCGCCTCGACTTAATTAGCTGATTAGTCAAATTGCAAGGGGATGATTTCGATGTCTACCAGCCCGCCAGCCCCAGAACCCCAGCGTACAGAAGATGTCGTCATTTCTACAGCCGCAAACAACGGTGATGAACCACTGGTCGCCGTGCGTGACGTTACCAAAGTCTTCGGCAAGCTGCGCGCGCTCGACAACTTCACGATGAGCATTCGCCCCGGAGAGACCTATGGGCTGATCGGCCCCAACGGCTCCGGCAAAACTACGCTCATCCGCATTATCGTCGGCCTGACTAAACCGACCTCTGGCGAAGTCCGCATCCTGGGCCAGCGTATGCCCAATCGCCGGATCGCCAAAGACATCGGCTATATGACTCAGAACAACGCGCTCTACCAGGAACTGACCATCCACGAGAATCTGGCGTTCTTTGGTCGCATCTACGGCCTGCGCGGCCAGCAACTTCAGCAGCGCGTGGAGGCTGTGCTGGAAACGGTTGACCTCGCCGACCGCGCGAAGAGCGTCGTCGAGACGCTCAGCGGCGGCATGAAGCAGCGCGTCCTGCTCGCCAGCACCCTGATTCACGAGCCACGCCTGCTCTTGCTGGACGAGCCAACCGTCGGCATCGACCCTGAACTACGCCTCGCCTTCTGGAACCACTTTGCCCGACTCAACGCCCAGGGCGTCACGATCATCGTCTCCACCCATCATCTGGATGAAGCCACACGCTGCCACCGCCTGGGGTTGATGCGCTTTGGCGCCTTGCTCGCCGAAGGCCAGCCTTCCGAACTTACGAGGCTTGCTGGCAAGGAGACAATGGAAGAGGCATTTCTCTACTTCGCCACCCGTCATACAGACCAGGCTTAAAGGCAGACCTTCGATTGCCCAGCGGAAGCGCCGGGCTGCGCGTGAAAGAGGAGGCTTACGCTATGTCATTCTTACGCATCAGCGCCCTGGCGCTGCGCATCGTGCGGCAGTTCCTGCGCGACCCGCGCACCCTGGCGCTCGTCTTTCTGGCGCCCATCCTGGTGATGACTCTGCTCAACTTCGTCCTGAACAATCAGACCTCCGCTGCTACGCTGGCCGTCGTCTTGCCCACAGGCAGCGACCAGGTCACAGCCCAGTTTAATCAGGCGCTCAAGCAGACCTTAGCAAGCCAGCAAAGCAACGTCAGCGTCAGCTACATCAATGCCAGCGACGCCGACAGCACGATCAACAATGGCGACGCCGACGGCGTATTGATCTTTCCAGCCGATTTCGCCACCCAGCTTCAGCAGGGGAACAATGAGCAGGTTCAACTCAAGCTGGATGGTTCCAACCCCGGTGCCGCCAAAGCGATGCAAAGCCTCGTTGGCGCCCTTCTTCAGAACCTGACGCAGCGCGCCGCTGCTGGCGGCCAGGAAGGTGTCAGCGCGCCGACCAGCAATGCTCTCAGTGTCAAGAGCGAATACCTGCCAGCCAGCAGCAAAGACTACACCCAGACCGACGCTCTGGCGCCGCTGTTTGTCGGGCTTTTCGCCTTCTTCTTTATCTTCTTGCTCACCTCCGTCTCGTTCCTGCGCGAACGCTCGCGCGGCACCATCGAGCGCCTGCTGATCTCACCGCTGAGCCGCGCCGAACTGGTACTGGGCTACGTCATCGGCTTCACCATCTTTGCCGTCGTGCAGTCGCTGCTTATCCTGCTCTTCGTGATCTATATTCTTCAGGTCCATTACGCGGGCAACCTGGGGCTGATCTTCCTGATTACCCTGGCTCTGACGATTGGCAGCGTCAACCTGGGCATCTTTCTTTCCACCTATGCGCGCAACGAGCTTCAGGTGATCCAGTTCATCCCGCTGGTGCTGGTGCCCCAGGCGCTGCTCGGTGGCCTTTTCTGGCCGGTCAAGACCCTACCTGTCGTCCTCAAGCAGATTGCTTATGTCTTGCCGCTCACCTGGGCCAACTTTGGTCTGAAGGATGTGATGCTCAAGGGCAATGGCCTGGAAACGATCTGGCCCGACCTGCTCGTCCTGATCGGTTTTGCCGCCCTGATGGTCGTGCTGGCTGCCTTCACCGTGCGCCGCGAAACCGCCTAGAACATCGGTCAAGCAGTCGTGTGTTCGTCTCAGCCCGCGCAGGCGGGCTTTGTGGCGCGGGCGCGCGCGCAAGCACAGAGCAAAAGCGCACTTAGCAGCGCCTTCGCTGTGCTATCCTCCCCTTGCAAAGCCCCTGCATCGGTGATAGCATGCCAACAACCCGATCACCCCTGGAAAGTGGACGTTCCATGACCAATTTGAGCGAACACGAAGTTGAGCAGATATTTGGCGCGGCGGGCGCCATGCTGGAGGGCCATTTCTTGCTCACCTCTGGACGCCACAGCGGCGCCTATCTCGAAAAGTTTCAGGTGCTGCAATGGCCGCAGTATACCGAGCGGCTCTGCCAGGCGCTAGCCGAACACTTTCGCTTGGCCAACGTCGAGGTCGTCGTTGGCCCCACGACTGGCGGCATCATCCTGGCATATGAGGTAGCGCGCCAGCTTGGCGTGCGCGGCATCTTTGTCGAAAATGACCCTGATCGCCCAGGACACCGCGCCCTGCGGCGCGGCTTTCAGCTTCGCCCTGGCGAGCGCGTGCTGATCGTTGATGATATTCTGACTGCTGGCACTTCCATCCGCGAAGTGCTGGAGGCTCTGGCGCCCTTCCAACCGGAGATAGTTGGTATTGGTGTCCTGGTTGATCGCAGCCAGGGGCAGGCAGACTTCGGCTATCCGCTCCACGCGCTGCTGCATCTCTCGATTCCTAGCTACGTGCCTGCCGACTGCCCACTCTGCGCAGTGGGTCAGCCGCTGGTCAAGCCTGGCTCACGGAAGACAACCGCATGAAAAACTGGTACGAACAAACCTTTGAGGAGATCGGCGAAGACTTTGAGATCATCTTCGCCGGGCAGATGCCGCGCACCGGCGCACAGGTCGAGTTTGCCATTCAGGCGCTGCGCCTGGCTCCCGGCGCGCATGTGCTGGATATTGCCTGTGGCGTTGGGCGCCACTCCATCGAACTGGCCCGCCGGGGCTACCAGGTGACGGGGCTGGACCTTTCGCAGACTCTGCTCAACACCGCCGCCGCGCGTGCCAGGCGCGCTGGCGTCGAGGTCAACTGGGTGCGCGCCGATATGCGCGAGATTCCTTTCACCCAGGAGTTCGACGCCGCTTTCAACATTTTCAGCAGTTGGGGCTATCTTGAATCCGAGGCTGAAGATGAGAAGGTGCTGGCTGCCGTCGCCCGCGCCCTCAAGCCAGGGGGCGCATTCTTGCTGGAAACAGCGCATCGGGACTGGCTCATCCACCACTTTCAGCCCCATACCTGGCACGAAGGCATCGGCGTTGTCGTTCTGGAAGAGCAGATGCTCGACCTGCTAACAGGTCGCCTGCACTCGATCCACACGGCCATCTACGACGATGGCCGTCAACGCCGCTGGCAACTCAACACGCGCCTGTATACCGCCTCAGAACTTCGGCGCATGCTCGAAACCGCAGGGTTTGCGGTGAGCCAGTCGTTTGGTGGCTACGACGGCGCGCCGCTCACATTGGAGAGTTCACGGTTGATTCTGGTCGCCGAACTGCCCGCCAGATGATCTCGTTTCGGAACAAGTCTTGCCAAATGCCGTTTTTTTAGAGTAATATTAGACGGGCAGCCCCCCGCTGCGCCCGTTCGTTCTTTTTTTAGACACCCTGGCTTTGTGCAAAGCAGTGGTTCCTTAAGGGAGGGTCTTTCTATGATTTATCGCATTCTGGCCGTTCGTCCGGCAGCATAGTGGAGGTGACATGGCAGGCAGCATGACTGGCCTTGTGATTGGCAGCACGCATGGTATTTTTGATGTTGCCGTTCAGGAGGAGATCCTCCGTTGCACCTTACGCGGCAAACTGCGTAAACCCCATCTCCAACCGGAACATCCGACAGGCCCAGGCCGCAAAGGATTCTCTCGATTTCTCACCTTCAGCAAAGCAAGCGCCACACATCAACACACTGCCTCGAAAGGGGCAGGCAAGGGCGTTGCCGTCGCCGATCCTCCTGAGGAAGAAGAGGCCACACCCCTGCGCATCTCGGTTGGCGATCTGGTCCGTGTGACCCGGATCGACAGCAGCACTGGGGTGATTGAGGAGGCGCTTCCCCGGCGCAGCAAGATGTCGCGCGGCTCTTCCGAAACGGGGAATGAACAGATCATGCTTGCCAATCTCGATCAGGTCATCATTGTCTTTGCTGTCCGCGAACCCGAACCGCATTTTGGCATGCTAGATCGCTACCTTGCCATTGCCGAGTACAATCAGGTCACACCCATTCTCTGCCTGAATAAAATGGACCTGGATTGCCCAAAAGAGGTCGCCGAGGCGGCCAAACTCTATGCCCGCCTGGGGTATCGGGTGCTGGGGACGAGCGCCATTACCGGCGAGGGCATGGATACGCTCAAAGTCATTCTGAGTGATAAAACGTCACTGCTGACCGGCCCCTCCGGCGTGGGCAAATCATCCTTGCTCAATGCCCTGGAACCAGGCTTTAGCCAACGTATCGGCGCGATCAGCGAGGCCACCGGGAAGGGCCGCCATACCACCACCAGTGTGCGGCTGTTCCCCCTCTCGTTTGGCGGCTGGCTGGCCGATTCGGCTGGCATCCGCGAACTGGCGCTCTGGAGCATTCCTGCCAAAGACCTGGCTTCCTGCTTTGTGGAGATGCGCCCCTATCTGGGCAAATGCGCCTTTGAGGACTGCGCCCACACCGAAGGCGAGGAGGGCTGCGCCATCCGGCGCGCGCGCAAACAGGGCAAGATTCGTGTTGCGCGCTATCGCAGTTATCTCCAACTGCACAAAGAGGCTCAAGAAGCGGAAGAAGCGGTGGGATACAATTGATTAGTGCAGGTCGCGCTCGACATTGACCACATCTTTCATCCTTTTCAGTCTGGTAAAGATGTGATTCAACTGCTCCAGACCCTCGATCTCCAGCGTTGCTGTGATGATCGCCTTGCGTGCCGAGGGGACGGTTGTCGCACCCACCGCTGTCATATTGATGCCCAGTTCTCCTACTGCCGTTGCCACATCGCGCATCAGGCCAGGACGGTCCTGGGCCGTAATGATAATGGGGGCCAGATAGTGTTCCTGCGGCATCGTGTCCCAGCTTACCTCAATCAAACGCTCACCATTGCGCTCCTTGTAGCGGCGTAGATTCTTGCAATCGGCGCGATGCACGACCACCCCACGTCCCCGGCTGGTAAAACCGACCACTGGATCGCCGGGCAACGGAGCGCAGCAATTTGCCAGGCGGGTTAACAGCCCGCTCATCCCGCCCACACGCAAGCCAGCCGTGCGCGTTGGCTCGGCAGGCGCCATAGGCGTCAACGCCGCCAGCACCGCAGAATCTTCCGCTGCCGCACGCGCCTCACGGTCGGTGGCCGTCTCGTGGGCCTTCTCTTCCGCTTGCCAATGATCGACCAGCCGGAGCGCCACAGTATGCTGCCGCAGATTCTCGCGCCCGACGGAGGCCAGCAAATCCTCCCAGTTCCCCTGCGTAAACTCCTCGACCAGCCAGTTCTTCTCATCCTCCGTGACAACCGCCAGCCCACGCGCACCCAACGCCCGCAACTCGTGGTCAAGCTGCTCCTGCCCCATCTGAATGTCAATATCGCGCTCAGTCGTCTTTAGATAGCGCAGAATCTTCTCGCGGGCATTCTTACTGCGTGCAAAAGTCAGCCAATCGCGGGTGGGATGGGCATTCTTGTTGGTGATAATATCGACGATCTCACCGTTCTTGAGTTCATAATCTAGCGGCGCCATGCGCGTAATCAGCCGCTCGGTGTCCGTGATGATGCGCGCCCCGGCACAGTGATCGCCCACCTCGCTATGGATGCGATAGGCGAAATCCAGCGGCGTCGAGCCGACAGGTAACTCCTTCACATCCCCTTTGGGGGTGAAGACGAAAATCTGATCCTTGAAGAGATCATCTTTCACCGTTTCGACAAACTCAGTCGCGCCCAGCGAGAGTTCCTTTTGCCACTCGCGCAATTGCTCAATCCACGCCAGCATCTCCTTGCGCGGCAAGGTTGAACCGCCACTCTCTTTGTAGTACCAATGGGTTGCCACGCCTAGCTCTGCCGTGCGGTGCATCTCGTGGGTGCGAATCTGAATCTCCGCCAGCCGATTCTCCAGGCAAAAGACGGTCGTATGCAGCGACTGATAGCCGTTCTGTTTTGGCTGGGCAATATAATCCTTGATGCGCCCATCTTTGGGCCGCCAGAGCATATGAATATGCCCCAGCGCCCGATAACAATCCTCGACGGTATCCACCAGAATCCTGAACGCGATCAGATCGTGAATCTCGCTGATGTCCACGCCCAGCCGCTCGATCTTCGTATAAATGCTGTAGAGATGTTTGGGGCGACCAGAAATCTCAGCCTTAATGCGCGCCCGATGCATCTCCGCGCGGAGAATCTTGCAGACGCGATCCACATATTCCTTGCGTTGTTCGCGCTTCTCGGCCACCTGCTCCTTGAGCCACTGGTATTTCTTCGGCTCCAGATACTTGAAAGCCAGGTCTTCCAGTTCGGTCTTCACCAGGCCCATGCCCAGGCGACCAGCCAGCGGCGCGTAAATCTCACGTACCTCGCTGGCCTTGGTTTGCTGCTGTGCCGGACTCATCGCCTCCAGCGTGCGCATATTATGTAATCGGTCGGCCAACTTCACCACGACGACACGCGGGTCTTCGGCCATTGCCAGCAGGAGCTTGCGCACCGTTTCAGCCTGTTGCTTAATATAGCTATCGCGCACCCGTTTCTTGCGCCGTTCCTCATCTTCCGGCACGGGACGCAGCCGGGCGCTGCCCTCCCCAGGAGGCACGCCCTCTTCAGGAACGCCCGCGCGCTCGACTCCCGCAGCGTCTGCTTTTTCCTCGGCGGGGCTATGCTCATCACCCTCACGCGAGGGTGGGATCAGGCGCAGCGGGCGCTGCGCCTGCCCACCTTTCTTCGCTTCAAAGGCATTAAACTTGGTCACGCCATCGACAATCGCCGCGATGGCTGGCCCAAATTGCCCGCGAATATCTTCAAGCGTAAAGCGGGTGTCCTCAACCACATCATGCAGCAGCGCCGCCGCGATGCCCTGCCCATCGATACGCATATCGGCCAGAATCTTCGCTACCGCCAGGGGATGCTCAATATATGGCTCGCCCGATTGGCGCTTCACGCCCTGGTGCCCCTCTTCTGCCAGCGCGTAGGCGCGCCGCACCAAGTCCAGATCGCGGGCAGGCATATAGCGATGGCACTCATCCAGCAGCGCCTTCAGCGCGCCAGAGGCTGGCGCCTGCGAGGGCTGCTGATGGGGGCGAATTTCCTTACGACTGGCCGTAGACATACGATTACTCCTGGCACTCTCTCCTGTTATGATCGCTGCTGGCTGGATGCGCGCGGACTTTGTCTTCGTGTAAAGGCTCACCCGCAGGCCCGTCAGGCGCAAGAGCGACCAAAGGAAGGCATTCCCTGGAACACGCGCCTGATTCACGGCGCTGCCTGGAAAAGCGAGCGGCGCCCTCTGCGGTTGCTCAGGCGCCGCCTCCCCTTCAATCTCGCCCACCTGTGGCCGGTCCGAGTCGATCACCCTGACCCGCGCTTGATTCGCGTGCCCCATACGAGCCGCCTTCCTGAGCGCTCACAGTGGCGCTCAGAACTGTTCTGCTGCTATTCTGCGCTTTCGGCCAACTCCACTAAAAATAATGGCGCGCCTGAGGCTGCATCAAGGCTGGGAGCATTCGGAGGAAAGATGCCAGCACATTCAGTGCCAGAGGACCTCCAGTGAGAGGCAACCTGCGCGCACAGAGTTCTGTTCTCACACTCTTCTTAACTTGTAATTATAGCAAAAAACGGAGGAACAGGCCAGGAAGCATCCTGGCCTGTTCGTCGTGGATGATGACTGCCTGGCGCTCGAAACGATCTAGCGGCGCACGCGCACCTTATCATAGCACGAGCTGCAATACACCGGACGATCATTTTTCGGCAGGAACGGAACCTCTGTCTCTGTACCGCACTCGGCACAAATCACACGGTGCATTTCGCGTGGCGCGCGCTCTCCGCCTGCCGAACGCCCGCCCGCCTGGGCGCGGCGCGCCTGGCGGCAGCTTGGGCACCGCGTTGGCTCATTCATTAAGCCTTTCTGCTGGTAGAACTCTTGCTCTCCGGCAGTGAATACAAAATCCTGATTGCACTCACGACACCTGAGCGTTTTGTCTGCGAAGCTCAACTAGGACCTCCCTTTGAGAATAAATCGGTTATCCTGTGTCATGGTCCTTAGCAGCGTGGCTCACCGAGTTCCCCCTAGCAGCGTGGGACGCCTTTGTGCCAGGCCCCGAACGAGACCGCGTCGGATACCGGACAAAGCATACACTATTCTAGCCTCTTTTTCAAGGGGTTTCACCAGCAGTTTTCAAGTCACAACGATTCTGACACATCCTGAATCAATTTGGTCTACCTCCAAACGTCTGCTCTGCCGTTTGTTTTCCCCTTTTGGCTGCCTCTGTGCTATAATGTTCTTGCCATGATGAGCCTTCCACCTGACCAATCACCAGCATCCGTCGATACGCAAGCCCTAATCGCTGCTGCTTCCACTGGCAGACCCGCCCTTACCTTCACCATTCACGCGCGCGACCCGCGCAGCGCGGGCCGCACTGGAACCATCCAGACGCCGCACGGCGAGATTCCCACGCCGATTTATATGCCGGTCGGCACCCAGGCCAGCGTCAAGG
>JBJKSJ010000336.1:0-4709 GCA_046704085.1 Ktedonobacterales bacterium
GCCATCGCTACCATGATGCCCACCCAGGAGAGCATGGAATTGGTTGCCAGGATGCCGTTGTTCTCGCTGAAGAGTCCGGGATCAGCCGCGCGCGTGGCGATGCCCCAGAAGAGGAGCGAAACCAGCGTGACGGCCATCCCCAGTATGGTAATCACTGCCGGAATGCGCGCAAAGCGGAAGAGCTTTTCGCTCACCTCGCAGCGCCGCACGATGATGCTGACTGCGGCGGCGCTGGCAATCGCCGCCAGAAAGAACAGCCCCACAAATGCGCCTGGCAGAAAGAAACGCTCCAGCACCGGCCTCTTCGTCATGTCGCCAGGCGACAGCGCCATCGCAAGCTTGGTGCCGCCCAGCCAGACGACGAACGAGACTGGCGGGACGGCAAAGAGCGCGAGCAGGCGCCAGCGCCGGTTGGCATAGGCATATCTGGCCGCCGACCAGGCAATAGGCAGGCCGCCGACTAGCACGGCCAGCAGCGCGATGATCGCGCCAGTATAGAGCGCGTAATAGGCAAAGCCCACTTGCGAGTTGTTGTTGATCAGATACTGATAGTTGGGGTCGTCGAGCATCTTCGCATAAGCCAGCCCGGCAACGACAAAAGCGATGTAGGCGCAGAAGACGGTGATCGAAGCGGCACGCAGTCGGTTCATAAATGGAAACAACCTCCCGGTTACATCAGTGAAGTGCAGGCGCGCGTCAATCGCGCCCAGGCAGACATCCCAGATCGTCCAGAGCGAGAACGGGCAGGCCTCCAGCAGCGCCAGAAACTCCTCTTCGTAGCGGGCGCGCCATGCCTGGGGATAGAGGCGCAGCAGCCAGGTTCCATACGTTTTCATAGCTCGGCCAGCCTCCTCAGCCCCAGCGTCGCCACCTGCTCCAGACTGGAAAGCTGCTCGCGCAGCGCGGCGGCGCCCTCCGTCGTCAGGCGATAGGGGCGGCGGCGCTCCTCGGCAGCCAGCGCCTCGATCCAGCCGCGCTGCTCCAGCCGGGCGAGCGCGCCATAGAGCGTGCCCGGCCCCAGGCGGACGCGCGCGAACGCCTCGATGTCCTCCATCATGGCGTAACCGTGCTTTGGCCCGGCGGCCAGGCTGGACAGAATCAGCAGCGACGGATCAGAAAAGTGTCCCAGATCAGACAGGTTGTCAGTCACCGGCACCCTCCTCACATCTATTACTTTCGACGATATATCATCTGACGTAATAGTAACATGAAGAACGAGGGATTGTCAAGAGGTAAGCCTGTGGCTTCGTGGCGTTAGATTTGCAAAGTAGTGTAGAGGAAATCTCGTATTGCGAAGCAAAACATGAGCTAGATCGAGGAAACAGAAGCTGCAATGAGTAGAGACAAAAGACCTGAAGTTGTGGTTGTGACCGGCGCGTCCGCCGGGCTGGGGCGTGCGATTGTGAATGAGTTTGCAAAGCGCGGCGCGCATATCGGGCTGCTGGCGCGCGGGCGCGAGCGGCTGGAGGACGCGCGCCGCGAGGCGGAATCGCTGGGCGGCAAGGCGATTGCCATCCCAACCGATGTTGCCGATTACCAACAGGTGGAGGCGGCAGCCCAAAAAGTCGAGGATACCTTTGGTCCGATAGACATCTGGATCAACGACGCGATGGTCGGTATCCTCTCGCCCGTCAAGGAGATGCAGCCGGAGGAGTACAAGCGCGTCACCGATGTGACCTATCTGGGCCAGGTCTATGGGACGCTGGCGGCGCTCAAGCGCATGCTGCCGCGCGATCACGGCAAGATCATCCTGGTCGGCTCGGCGCTGGCCTATCGAGGCATTCCGTTGCAGTCGGCCTACTGCGGCGCCAAGCACGCCGTGCAGGGCTTTGCCGATTCGCTGTATGCCGAACTGATCCACGAGAAGAGCCATGTGCAACTGGCAATGCTGCAAATGCCGGCGATGAACACGCCGCAGTTCGAGTGGTCGAAGAATCGTCTGCCCAACAAACCGCAGCCGGTTCCACCCATTTATCAGCCAGAGGTGGCCGCGCGGGCGGTCTATTGGGCGGCACACAATAACCGACACCGCATGGAAGTGGGTGGCTCCTCGGCGATAGTGATTACGGGGAATAAATTTGCCCCGCGCCTGGGCGATTGGTATCTTGCGCGCACCGGCTACAAGAGCCAGCAGCGCAATGAGCCTGCGAACCCGAACCAGCCGGATAACCTGTGGGAGCCGGTCCCTGGCGATTTTGGCGCGCATGGCGTCTTCGATGACCGCGCCCATCCCCGCAGCTTCCAGGTCTGGGCAGATGAGCATCGGCGCTGGCTGGGTCTGGCGGCGGCGGGAGCCGTCGCGGCAGGCGCTGCCATGTCTGTGATGATGAGGGGGCGCGCATGAAGATGCCATCGCTCAAGCAAGATGTCTTCAACAGCCAGTTTATCCGGCTGGAGACGCGCCAGCCAGAGGCGCTCAGCCGTCAATTGCGCAAAGGGTCGGGGACTTTTTTAACCCAGCGGCGCGCGGTGATTGGCCTGTCGCTGCTGGCGGCTGGCGCGCTGGAGGTGATCAGCCTCTATCAGATGGGGCTGATCAAACGCCTGCCGGAGCCACCGCTGCCGCGCTTCGATGCGGATAAGGTCAATAGCTCGGCGGAAGCCTATCGCTGGCTGGAAACGCCCGATGCCTTTCTGGGCCTGGGCAGCTACGCGGCGACCATGACGCTGGCAGCAATGGGCAGCCCCAATCGGGCGAAGGAACAGCCCTGGATTCCGCTGGCCCTGGCGGGCAAAGCCGGGCTGGATGCGGCGCTGGGCGTCTTCCAGGTGTTCATGCAGGCGCGCAAGCTGCGCACATTCTGCTCCTGGTGCCTGGCAAGCAGCGTAGCCAGTTTTGCCACGCTGCCGCTGGTGATCCCGGAGGCGCGCGCGGCGCTCAAGCACCTGCGAGGACATTGAAATATGCACGAGCGGCTGCCCTTCATCCCCTATCCGCCGATTGAAAAGCATGGTGTCATCGGAGACCGGCGCACCGCCGCGCTGGTCGCCGCCGATGGCACGCTGGACTGGCTCTGCCTGCCGGACTACGACGGCGAGAGCCTCTTTGCCGCGCTGCTCGATGCCAAAGCGGGCGGCTTCTGGCGTTTCGGCCCCAGCATCCCATCGCTGGGCCAGCAGCGTTATCTGGACGAGAGCATGGCGCTGGTGACAACCTGGATGACGCGCGATTACGAGTTGGAACTGACCGACATCATGGCCTGGCCCCAGGACAAACGGCCCGACGATCTGAAGGATAGCCGTGTCGTGCTGCGCCGCCTGCGCTGTGTGCGCGGGGAGGGCGCCTGTTCGCTGCTGATCTATCCGCGCACCAACTTTGTGCGCGCCGCATCCTGTATGCAGGTGTCCGGCGGGCTGGAACTGCGCGCGGGCAGCTTTCGGCTGGGGCTGTGGTCTACCCAGCCACTTCAGGAGGACGCCACTGGCGCGCACGCGCATTTTCGCCTGCACGCGGGCGAAGAAGCCTGGGTGGTGGTGACACAGCGGGAATGGCCGGATGTCTGGAATCTGCCCCGCGCGCAGCAGGCATTGCAAGAGAGTATGAGCTACTGGCGAGGTGTCAGCAAAGACCTGACCTATGACGGCCCGCGCCGCGACAAGGCGCGCCGATCCTCGCTGGTCTTGCACCTGCTCAACTACGCGCCGGATGGCTCGCTGGTGGCCGCGCCGACAACCTCCTTGCCAGAGCGCCTCGGCGGCGACCGCAACTACGACTATCGCTTTGCCTGGGTGCGCGATGCCTCGCTCTCGCTGGCCTCGCTCTCGCTGCTGGGTGATGTTGACGAGGCAACGCGCTATCTGGACTGGCTGACCGGCCTGGGTTCGCTCACCGATATGCCCCTTCAGCCGATGTATGGCCTCAGCGGCGGGCTTGACCTGGAGGAACACGAGCGCAGCGATCCGTATGGCTATCGCGGTTCGCAGCCCGTCCGCGTCGGCAACCGCGCCTATCTGCAACACCAGCGCGGCTCGCTGGGCTATCTGATCGACTGCGCCGAACTGCATCTGCGCGAGGGTGGCTCCTGGAAGGAGAGCTACTGGGATCTGATTCGTAAAGTCACCGACTATATAGCCGCGACCTGGCAGCTACCGGACAGCGGCATCTGGGAACTGCCCAGCGAGGCCCATTACGTCAGCAGCAAGGTGCTGGCCTGGGTGGGGCTGGACCGGGCGATCAAAATTGCCGAGCGCACCGGCCATCAGCACGAAACGGAGCAGTGGCATCAGGTGAGGAAAGAAATTTACGCGGATGTGATGGATCGCGGCTGGAGCGAGCGTCTGGGGGCTTTTCGCCAGCACTACGATGGCGAGGGACTGGACGCCTCGGTCTTGCTCATTCCGGTGACGAGCTTTCTGCCCAGCGACCACCCCCGCGTCGTCTCCACCGTGAAGCGCATCGAGGAGGCGCTGATGATCGATGGCTTTGTCTATCGCTTCCAGCCGGGCGAGACGCCCGGCTATGACGACATCCCATTGGGCGAGTTCGAGGGCGCGTTCCTGCCCTGCACCTTCTGGCTGGCGACCACCTACGCAAAGATGGGGCGCTTTCAGGATGCTGATCGTCTCCTGTCAAAAGCCGAGGCCATTGCGGGGGAGTTGGGCATCTTCAGCGAGGAGTTGGACGCGCGCACCGGGCATTTTCTAGGGAATACACCCCTGCTCTTTTCGCAGATGGAGTACGTGCGCTCCATCGTGACGCTGGCACGGGC
>JBJKSJ010000337.1:0-6417 GCA_046704085.1 Ktedonobacterales bacterium
ACCGACATGACCCCGCCATAGGCCGCGCCGGTCTGGCGACCCAGCAGCAGGTTGCGGATCAGCGATTCGCCGCCGACCAGAAACTCGTCGGGCTGAAGATACCAGGGGCCGATCAGGATGCGCCCGGACTGCGTGTAGGCGCGCAGGCGCTCGGCATTTTCGGGGCGCACTTCCAGATAATCGTCCAGCACAATCGTCTGGCCGTCCAGCATAAAATAGGAGAAGGCCGGATCGCGGTCCAGCACCTCCAGCACGCTATCGACGGCATGCACGAGGCGCATGCGAAACTGCTGAAAGGTTTGATACCACTCGCGGTCCCAATGCGTATGCGGAACCAGGATGAATTCATGCGCTTGCGCCATACGGCCTCTCTCGTTCGCTGGCCTGGTTGCCTGCCTGCAAAGCGCGGCATCCCTGCTGCCGGGACGCAGAAGCGACAAAGCGCCCTGCCTTTGCTCATATCGCAGAGGGAATGCCAGAGTGCGCACCGATGCGACTCAACAGCAGAGTTGATAGCTTCATTATAGCTGATAGACGCGCAGGTGGCAAGCGCCAGGCGACCTGTAGCCACAATAGGGGATCAGGCTTTCGCAGAGGTTTGGGCGTAGTTTATGCGCGTTGGAGCGGAGAGGATGCACGCATCGGATCGTGCGGCTCTCTGTATTACATCGATGCAAAGGCAGGAGCAGCAATGGAGATTACGCGGTGGTCGGAAACCTTTGAGCCAACCGAGGAGGAGTTGCGCGCCCGCATGGCAGCGGAACACTTATCGCCCTATATCTGGTCGGCTGAGCCGGGCTACCACTTTGGCATTCATCGGCATGACTACACCAAGGTCCTGTATTGTGTGCGTGGCGATATTCGTTTTACCGTGCCCGATGAGGAGAGTTTTGTGGACCTGGACCCAGGAGATCGTATGGTGTTGCCCCTCGGAACGCGCCACGCCGCAGTAGTGGGAGCGACAGGCGCCACCTGTCTGGAAGCGCATCGCTCCCCTTGAGGCGATCCGGATGCCCAGGGGAGCGATGGAGCCAGATTAGCGGCTCATGCCGGTGAAGAGGCCGATCTTGTTGCCCGTCGGGTCGCTGAAGACGGCCCACCAGCCGACGCCGGGGATTTCCGTCTTGGCGAGGACCGTCTTGCCGCCGTGCGCGGTCACTTTGGCGAGCGAGGCGTCAATGTCGTCCGTCCCGATGTAGATCAGCACGTCGCCTGGATTGTAGCGATACGGCCCCATGCTCTCGCCAGTCTTGGTGAAGCCGCCGCCGGGGCCACCCTCGGCCTGAAACATGTGGTAATCAAAGTTCGGGTCTGAGTGGATTTTCCAGTCGAAGGCATCCGCGTAGAACTTGCTGGACGCCTTGGGGTCGTTGGCCGGGATGTCGATGTGGACCACTGGATGGTTTGCCATGCGTGTGTTCTCCTTCTCAAATAAGCATTGTCAGGGAAATCACGATTGGGCGCCGGGTACGCTGCAAGTATAGAACAAAAGTTCAATCCTGTCAAGAGGGTGCAGGGGAGTTTGTGCCTCCTCCCCAAATTTCGCGCTTGACACGCGCGGGGCAAGCGACTATGCTTAGGGAAGAATACCCACGTTTTTCCCGGTGATGTTGTGACCTTCTGACAGGCTGTGTTTCCAGTAAGAGAAAGAGGATGACCGATGGGCAGACTCGATGGACGAGTCGCGTTTGTGACCGGCGCGGGACGCGGCATTGGCGCGGCGACCGCGCTGCGCATGGCTGAGGAGGGCGCGCGGGTGGCTGTGGCCGATGTGGACGCCGAGGGTAGTGCGCAGGTGGTCCACGAGATCGAGACGTTGGGCGCCGAGGGGCTGGCCGTTGCCTGCGATGTCTCCAACGCCGATGCGGTGCAGCAGGCCATTGATCAGACGGCCAGCAAGTTCGGGCGGCTCGATATTCTGGTCAATAATGCCGGCGTGCTGCGCGATAACCTGCTCTTTAAGATGTCCGAGTCCGACTGGGATACAGTGATGAACGTGCATCTGAAGGGCGCGTTTCTTTGTTCGCGGGCGGCGCAGAAGTATATGGTCGAGCAGCGCTACGGGCGCATCGTTAGCCTGTCGTCCACCTCGGCGCTGGGCAATCGCGGCCAGTCCAATTACTCCACCGCTAAGGCGGGCATGCAGGGCTTGACGCGCACGCTGGCGGTTGAGCTTGGCCCCTTTGGCGTGACGGCCAACGCCGTTGCCCCCGGCTATATCGATACCGAGATGACCCGCGCCACCGCCCGCCGCGTCGGCGTGACGCCGGAGCAGATGATCGAAGAGGCGAGCAAACGCATTCCCGTGCGGCGCGTGGGCCAGCCGCGCGATGTCGCCAATGTGATCTGCTTCCTGGCCTCGGAAGAGGCAGGCTTTGTCAGCGGCCAGGTCATCTACGTGGCTGGCGGCCCGGCGCGCAACGAATAAGGCTGGCGGCTAAAGCCGCGCCTACGGGCCTTCGGCCACCAAACCCGCCTGCGGGTTAAGACGAACGCCTGGCGTGAGGAGTCGGCTGTGCCGACTTCGTGGCGGAACGCCCTTAGCGGCGAATGAATTCGCCGATGCGCGGTGGCGCGCAACGAATAGGAGAATACGAATCATGCAGCTTGGCGAACTGGTGGCGCGGGCAGCCGCCCAGCATCCAGACAAAACGGCCATTCTCTTCAAAGATCAGCAGATGAGCTACCGCGAGTTGAACGCGCGGGTGAATCAGGTGGCGAACGGCCTGGCGAAGTTGGGCGTCAAGCGGGGTGATCGCGTCGCCATCTATATCCATAACCTGCCGCAGTTTGTGGAAGCATTCTACGGCGCGCAGGTCTGCGGGGCAACGGTCATCCCCATGAACGTGATGTACAAAGCGGGCGAGATTCAATACATTATGAGCGACGCGGGCGCGAAGGCGATCATCACGCTGGCGCCGTTCTATCCCAACGTCCAGGCCATCCGCGATCAGGTGCCCACGCTGGAGCAAGTCATCGTGCTGGGCGCGGAGCCAATACCGGGCGCGCTGCTCTGGCACCAGGCGTTTGCCGGGCAGTCCGACCAGGCGACGCCAGCGGCAGGCGACGAAGACGACGTGGCCGTGATCCTCTATACATCGGGGACAACGGGCAAGCCCAAGGGCGCGATGCTGACGCACAAAAACCTGATCGTGAATGTCCAGCAGTTGGAGCAGTTGCCTCGGCTTCAGATTGGCGAGAACGATATTGTCTGGATCGGTCTGCCGCTCTTCCACAGCTACGCCCTCAGCGTGGGGATGAACGCGGGCATCTATCACGCGGCCACGCTGGATATTATGGAGCGTTTTGACCCGACGGCCTCGCTGGAGATGTTCCAGAAGGATAAGATCAGCATCCTGCTGGCGGCGCCGCCCATGTATGTCGCCTGGGCCAATCATCCGGCGGCCAGTTCCTATGATCTCTCTGCGATTCGTCTCGCCAGTTCTGGCGCGGCGGCGCTGCCGGTGGCCGTGCTGGGGAAGTTCAAGCAGTTGACAGGCGTGGACATCATGGAGGGCTACGGCCTGACCGAGACCGCGCCAGTGGCGACCAGCAACGGCGCTGGCCCGGTCACGAAGCCCGGCTCGATTGGACCGGCGATCCCGATGATGGAGATCAAGATCGTTGACGACAACGACAACGAGGTGCCTGTCGGTCAGATCGGCGAGCTAGTCTGTCGCGGTCCCAACGTGATGAAGGGCTATTTCAATAAGCCAGAGGCCAACGCCGAAGCCTTCCGCAACGGCTGGTTCCATACCGGCGACATGGCGCGGGTGGATGAGGATGGCTACTATTACATCGAGGATCGCAAAAAGGATATGATCCTGGTATCCGGCTTCAATGTCTATCCGCGTGAAGTGGAAGAGTTTTTGTATCACCATCCCAAGATTGCCGACGCCGCAGTGGTGCAGGCGCCGGATGAGTATCAGGGCGAGTCGGTGCTGGCCTTTGTCGTTCTCAAGCAGGGCGAAACGGCCACCGAGCAGGAGATCATTGACTATTGCCGCAAAGGCATCGCGGTCTTCAAGTGCCCGCGCCGCGTCGTGTTCACCAGGGAACTGCCCAAGAACATGACCGGCAAGGTGCTGCGCCGCGAACTGCGCGACGAGGCGGCGCGGCTGGCCGCCGAGCGCAACAAGGGGTGAACATGAGCGCATCCGTGAACCAGATTGGCAGCCTGACGCTGGGGCAGCTAGCCCAGACGCCGGTAGATGATGTGCTGGCGCTGATCGATGAGGGCGAGACGCGCCTGCCCACGCCGCAGGAACTCTATTACCGCTGGGAGCGCCAGCAGTGGCGCGCCCAGGACATTGATTTCGCTGAGGATAAGGTCCAGTGGGCGACGTTCGTCACACCGGAGAATCGCCCTATGCGTATGTCGGGCATCTCGGCCTTCTTTGTCGGCGAGGCCAGCGTGACAGATACGCTGGCGCCCGTCTGCCTGGCGATCCCCGGCGAGGCCGAGCGCATCTTCCTGGCAACGCAGCTTGCCGACGAGGCGCGGCACACCGTCTTCTTTGAGCGTTTCTTCCGCGAGGTGGTGGCGCTGCCGGGGGAGCGCCTGGAAGACGTGCTGGCGTCGGCGCGCCCGTTTGTGCGCCCGGCGACGGCCACAATGCTGCTGGAGGTCTTGCCGGAGGCCACCACGCGCCTGGCTCGCGATCCAGAAAACCTGGAGGCGCTGGTTGAGGCGATCACCGTCTATCATATTTTGATCGAGGGCGCGATGGCCCTGGCCGGTCAGCGTGGTATGCTGAATACGTATCGCCAGATGCAAGTGCTGCCGGGCTTCCGCGCCGGCTTCACGGCAGTGGCGCGCGACGAGTCGCGCCATGTTCTCTTTGGCGTCGCCTTCCTGCGCAAAATGGCCCAGCAGGACGCGCGCTATGGTCGCCTGGTCGAAGAGGTTATTCGCCGCCACGCGCCAACGGTCTGGGACGCGCTGGGGCCGATTCCCAGCACGATCCCGCTGATCCTGGCAAATGGTGGCAATCCCCAGGAAACCCAGGAGTTTGCCTTTCACTCGCTGCGCAAAAAGCTGCGCGTGATGGGCCTGTCTACCGATTTGCCCGCTGTGGCGTAGCTTCGGCGAAGAATGACGTTTGACCAATCCATCAGGTCTCCGGTGGGGCATCGGCCCATCGCCCAGTAATGAAGTTTTACACAATAGCCAGGCCACCGGGCCTGGCGTCTAAAGCGCGCGACTAGAGGCGCTGCGGCGCCACAAAGCCCGCCTACGCGGGCTAGGAAGAAAACCTGTCCTGACTAAAAAGTAAAACTTTATTACTGGCCGCTACGGGCCTGCGGCCAGAAAGTCCCGCAGGGACTTCCCGGCGGAACGCCCCCAGCGGCGAATTTATTCGCCGCTGGGGTTGGGCGTGAATGGGAATGCGTATGAAAGACCAGGGGGGTGGTATCTATGATCACGGCTCTGGTGTTGCTGAATGTGCAGCGGGGCGACATCAATCGCACCGCGCAAGAACTGCTAGAGATTCCGGGCGTGGCTGAGGTCTACTCGGTCACGGGCGAGTATGATCTGGTCGCCGTGCTGCGGCTGAAGCAGTACGAAGACCTGGCCGATGTGGTGACAGAACGGATGGTCGCGCTGCCCGCGATCATCAAGACGCATACGCTGATGGCCTTCAAGGTCTACTCGAAAGAAGACCTGGAGCAAGCCTGGGATATTGGAGTAGAGTAAAGAGGCGCAAAATGGAATTGAACCTGGACCATCTGGAAGACCAACGAGCGCGCCTGGTCCGGCAGATTCAGGATGCCGAGGAGTCCCGCGATAATGCCGGGCATGTGGCCGTCGCTCAATTCGATGACCACCGCGAGCGCGTCAATGCGGAACTGGCGCAACTGCGCCAGCAACTCGCCTGGCTGGAGCGCGAGATCGGCCAGGCCAGGGGGCTGCAACACCCAGCCGCGCTGGATGCCATTGAAGTAGGCCATGTCGTCACGCTGCAAATTGGCGAGAGCCACCCCAGCGATTACGTGCTGGTCAAAGACTTTGGCGGGCGGGCCATCGGAGAGGCCAAGACGCTCTCCACGCAGTCGCCGATTGGCGCGGCCCTCCTGGGGCGCACCCCTGGCGAGACAGTGACGGTGGAGACGCCTGGCGGCCTGCGCACGATCAAGATCGTCGCCATCCAGTAGCGACGCTTTTATGTGCCTGGTGCGCCTGACACGATCCCTGAAGGGAGCATTACTCAATGTCCGAACATGTTCTCGGCGGCTGGCTGGTCGCCCGCGCCCTCAAGCGCGAGGGCGTGGAAGTCGTCTTTACGCTCAGCGGCGGGCATATCGCCCCCATCTATGATGGCTGCGTGCGCGAGGGGATTCGCGTGATGGATACCCGCCACGAGCAGGCGGCAGTGCATGCCGCCGAGGGCTGGGCCAAGGTCACGCGCCGCCCAG
>JBJKSJ010000338.1:0-12194 GCA_046704085.1 Ktedonobacterales bacterium
CCGCGTCTGGGTTGGCGTGGCTGGGGTTGATGTTGTGACGGTTGCCATAACAAACTTCCTCCTTTAGTTGGCGCGCGTACGCAAAATCTCCTCGGTTGATCCAAAAAAGCTGGCTGGTTGTACGCGAATAGCGGCGCCCGTTGGGCAAGCCTGCACGCAGGCTTGATTGTTATATCCGGCGCAGAGGTCACACTTGATTGCCAGCTTCTTGCGCAGTTCACCAAACGCATCTAGCGGCTGCTGGGTATTGAGCGGGCCAGGCGTCAAGCCCTGCTGGAGTATGGGGAGCATCCGTTTTCCGCGCTCCTTGCCGCTGCCCTTGGTGAAAAAGCCCGAGAATTGCTGCCAGGCCGAGCGTGCTTCCACTTCCGCCTCCAGCGTCATGATCGAGATGTTGTCATAGGGGCAGCGCTCGGCACAGATGCCGCAGCCGATGCAGCTTTCGGTGATGTAGACCTCGCCGCTGGGCAGGCGCGCGATGCCGGCGCGGCTACAGAGCATGCACACAGGGTCCTGGCAGTGGCGGCAGGCGGTGGCGATACTAATGTTGCCGACGACCATGCCTTTGCGGTTCATGCGCGAATGCCCATGCCGCCGCGCGCAGGCGTCTTCGCACTGGTCGCACTGGATGCACTTCTCCAGGTCAATGACCAGCACCTCGGTGCCCTCGATCACGCCACCACCCACCAGCGCGTGCAGACCCGCATGCGTTCCTGGGGTCGAGACGGGATCAGCAACGCTCTCCATTGCTGTAGTCGTCTCGCGGTATTGGCGCAGGCGCTGCGTAAAGCGTGCGTTGACGGCGGGATAGCGCGCCAGGAGGGTGTGGATCGCATCGCCCGGCGCCTCCGCCACGTTGACGCGCGTAATCGCGGTGACGCTCACTGCGCGCCCGTCGCCCAGCACATCCAGCCCACCGGCAAAGTAGTCGCCCTTCTGGCGATAGGCGATGATCCGCTCATCGGTTTTGTCGTGGCCGGTGCCAGCGGTGGTACGGCGCGCCACTTTCACAAAGCCTTCCAGAACGAAGTGCATCGTCTCGCGCGCAGGCATCTGAGCGCCTGCTTCGCTGAAAAGCGGCTCATCGCGGTCATACCATTTGATCTGCGTCTGCCCGGCCAGCCAGCGCCGATCCGCCGCCGAAATCCCCTGAAAGAGATCAAGGCGCGTGATGAAGGCTTCGAGGGAGCGCGCGTCGTTGACCTGATCGAAGTAGCGGCGCACCTCTGGCACCAGTTGCATTATCTGCTGCATGGCCTGCTCTGGCACCTCCAGTACAAGCGCTGCGGTTTCCGCGCGGGCGGTCACGTCGCGGGGCTGTCCCGACAGCAAGCCCTGCTCGCCCAGATACTCGCCGCGCCGCTCGACCGCCACTGGCAGGTCGGCGCCATCAGGTCCGGCGCTGGAGGCGAAGAAGCGGCCTTCCAGGATGAGATAGAGGTCGCGGCCAAATTCGCCTTCGTGGAGTAGCACCTCCCCTGGCAGGAGGGTTAGCAGCTTGGAACTGACAGCCAGGTGCAAGAGGTAATTGTCGGACACGGCCTGGGCATCGCTGAACAGCGGCAGCTCGCGCAAACGCCTAAGCAACACCGGCACATCCCAGCCCGGCGGCAGGTAGTCCAGGATGTGGTTCAGGTCCACGTTGCCATCCCAGGCAACCCCCAGCCGCTGCTTGAGCCAGAGCATCAGCAGGTCGCGGTGATTATCCACCGGGCAGACGGGGACGCAGGAGCCACACATCACGCACTCCTGCGTGAAGCGCGCCACCTCCGGTAAGATGTCATCAGAGATAGTGGCGCGGTTGAGATCAACAATGGTGATCGTCGAGGACATGGGGATCGGGCAAGCGCGCATGCAGCGGTCGCAGCCGATGCACATATCTATCTCGAAATGGACTTCCTCCTCGGTATACGGTTGGAGGTTTGGGCGGTGTTCCAGACCCACCACCGGCGTCTGTTTCGGTGAACTGGGGATGTTCATCTGATCTCCTTCTACGCAAGCTGACAGTTCATACTTTTGCCTTTGCAGGCCGCTTGCGTTTGCTCCGTCCGGCGGCAGGCTGCGCATCGCTCGCAGGGAAAGCATCCGGGGCACGCAGATCAACAAAATGGAGCAAGACGGCGCCTATCTTTACCCGGTCTCCATGCCCCAGGCGATAGGGGTTGTCGATCTTCGTCTGGTTCACCAGGATGCCATTGCTACTGCCCAGGTCCCGGATGTAGAAGCCGTCGGGGCCAGCAAAGACCTCGGCGTGCTTGCGCGAAATGGTCACATCGGCGAGGAGAATGTCATTCTCTTTCGCGCGTCCAATCTGCACCTGTTGCTTCGCAGCCAGGCGGAAGACTTGCGGACTGCCCTGGCCCGCCAGGACGAGTGCCGCCGCATCTTTCAGGCTGGCAACCACATCAGCCGAGAGTGTGCTGGCGCCGCCAGGCAATTGAAGCGAGCCATCGGCGTTAAGGATGGGCAATGGCAGCAGATCAGCAGCGGAGAGGTTGAAGGCTGTCGTGGGTCTCCCGTCCGGCACCCTGATAAGGCCAGTGGCGCGCTCTTCCGGCGGCAGAGCGATCAGGCCAGTAGGGCGCTCTTCCGGCGGAAGTGTGATCAGGCTGGTGGCGCGCTCAAACTGCATGCTGGCGCGGGCGGCGCCGACCTCCGGCACGGCCTCAGCCAGTTGCTCCACGAGCCGAATCTCAAAGGTCAGGTCTACTGTGCCGATGCGCAGCCGGTCCTGCTCTTTCAGCAGATGCACGGCTCCTGGCGCCAGTCGCTCGCCATTCACGTAGGTGCCGTTGCTGCTGCCTAGGTCGCGCAGCACATACTGTCCACTGTCATAGCTGATCTCGGCATGGCGTCGCGACACCGAATCGTGCGTCAACTGGAGCGTTGCGCCCGCTTGCCGACCAATGATGGTAATCGTGGTCTGGCTCACGCGTGTTTGTGGCTTGCCAATGGCCGACTGCTCAGCTCCGGACGCAATTACCAGGAATCCCTGGGTGAGCGGAGCCGGTTCGGCTGTTGACAGGCGGATGATGCCTGAGCGCGCAGCTTCTCTGACAGCCACAACGCCTTCACGGGTCACGCCCAGGATTGGCGGGGGCACGCCCTGCTGATCGAGCCAGGCCGAAAGCTTGAAATCGCTGGCAAAAAGGCGAGCGGCAACAGAGCTGAGATTGACGCGATGGTCGATAGCGCGCTTGAAGGCCAGAGTGCCCTTACGGTTGCCCAGCGTCAGCGCCCCAACCGCCACGCCGTCTTGGAGGATCACTTTCTGGTAGCTGCGTGGCTGGGGATCGGCTACGATCTCCTGAAAGCTCTTGTCGCCTGGGGGGATGCGGTTGAGGCCAACAGCGGCGAAGTCCAGCCCGTAGAGGAAGGTGGCATTGTAGAAGGCGCCAAACCGGAAGGGGCGGCTGGTATCGAGCACATCCAGCATGCTATACGCGGCGGCCCGCGCCTGCTGAATCGCCGGATACCACTGGCCCAATAGACGGCTCTGTCCCGGCGTGGCGCTCGTGGTCTCCAGCAGGTCTCCGGAGGCATACACGTCGGGCACGCTGGTGCGCATCGTCGTCTCGTCCACCTGCACGCCGCGTCCGCAGGTAATCCCCGCCTCCGTGATGAAGTCGGTGAGCGGTTCGATGCCAATCGCCACGAGCAGTGCATCGCAGGCAATCTGCGTGCCCTTGCTCGTCACCACCCCGCTGATGCGTCCCTGCTTGCCGGTGATCTCAACAATCTCTTCCTCCATCCGCACCTCGACCCCATCGCGCCGTTCCTGCTGAAGCACGAGGTCTGAGGCCGTCGGGTCCAGCACTTCCGACCAGAGCAGGCGCCCACGCAGCACATGGATGACCTGATAGCCGCGATGGCGCAGCGTCTCGATCGTTTCCAGGGCGAGAGTACCGCTGCCGTAGATGACGAGGCGCCGCACTGTCTTGAGGCGGTCCAGCACGCGCTGATAGTCGGCGACGGTGCGCAAGGTGAAGACGCCCGCCAGGGCGCTGCCGGAGCAGGTCAGGCGTTTGGCGCGTGCTCCGGTCGCCAGGAGCAACCGCTGATAGTCGAGCTGTTTCCCGCTGGCAAGCTGCACTTGATGCTGGCCTGGCTGGATGCCCACCACACGATCAGCGAGAAAGCGGATCTGGTGATCCAGATAAAAGCTGGTGGGGCGTGCCCACAGTTTATCTTCGCGCACACGCCCGCCCAGGTAGTCCTTGAGGGCCGGGCGATAGTAGACCGGAAAGGGATCGTCGGCAATAACGGTGATCTCTGCGGCGGCATCCTCGGCGCGCAGAATCTCGCAAGCGGTGATACCGGCAATGCCATTGCCGATGACGACATATGACGAGACCTGATCAGCCATGCTGTTCCTCCAGATTAAGCGCGTAGAGAGCTAGCCAACCTGCTGGAAGCGTCCAGGCGCCTCTTCTTTACACGGAAATATTGCTGTACTAAAGAAGGAAGGTGGGAGAGTGGTACGAAGTTCGCACTTGTGCTAGCTGCCTCGTGTCCGTTTTCTGCTCGTGCCATCCAACCGCAACGCCCTCCCAGTCGGGCAGTGGCGACACGAAAAGAGCAATGTGAACATCAGGGCATGAAACATCTAGCTTGCCTCGGTGCTGCCACTCCCCAGTTCAACACGGCGCGAAGCTAGAACTAGGTGTGGCAGGGCGGTCGGCAGGCTTACGAGCCGTCATGAAGCCTGCCTGGCGCAGCGTCCAAGCGATCCGTGGCCTCAGGTCAGGAACTGAAAGCTCTGCTCCATCGGCATATAAAAGGCGTTGTCATTTGCCTGGAAGCTCGCCCCTGGCGAAGAGTAGTCCATTTGATAGACCGCTCCTTTGTAAGTCACTACCTCAACGATTAGGACGGTTGCGGGTTGTGCCTCCGCGCCGCATTGGGCTTTGAGCCAGGTTTGGCCGCCCAGCACGACAGGCGTTCCCATCACTTGACTGGCAGCCTGGCCCGGTTGCACCGCCTGGCAATAGTCCGTGATCAGTTGCGCTGGGTCGCCTCCTGGCGTGCTGGCATTGTCGCTAACTTCAAAATACTGGTTATCTGGTCCCGTAAAGCTCGCCTTCCCAGGGTTGCCATCGGCGGTTTGCTCCTGCCAGCCCGTGGGATACGAGATTTGGTATGTGTGATCGGGGCTGGTATAGACGGTCAAGCCGTTGGCTGGCGTATTCGTGGGCTGCGCGGCATTGGGAGGGGTGGGGGTGGACGAAGCACCCACAGGGGTGCTGCCGCACGCGGCCAATGCGAGTAAGCATACGAACAATGGCACAAACCAGACATGGTGACGCATACAAAACCTACCTTTTTGAGAGCGTGATTTCACTTGAGATGGCTTCTTTCTGCCTAAGAAGAGGCTTCCCCAGGGCGCTCTACGGGCCGATGTGAGCCGCCTATTCCAACTCGTGGGTTCCTACCCTGCCCGAACCCCAGATTGGATACTGATGGACTCCCCCAGCCACGTATGCCCGTCGTCAGGTGCCATGACACCCGCGCCAGGGTCAAGGCAGTCCAGTGTGGTTGCGTGTCATCCCCCCCGTCTCGAGCGCCATCCTGCTTCCATCCACCAGGGTATATCCCAACGGGGTTCCACGCCAGACAGAATCCACATCTTTTGCACATCTTTTGAACAGAATTGGCCTCTTGTTCCTCTTGCCGCTGGCCAGGTTCTCTGGTATATTTCACCATGAACTGGTTGACACCTCTCCTCCAACCGCCAGGAAGGCTGTTCTGCTGGTGGAGGACTTGAGAGGAACTGGATGGACACAATGGCGCACCCGCACCCCTTCGGAGAACTGCTCCGGCAGCACCGCATTCTGGCTGGACTCACGCAAGAAGCGCTCGCCGAGCGAGCAGGGCTGAGTAGACGTGCCATCAGCGATCTGGAGCGTGGCGTGAACCACACCCCGCAGCCAGGCACCCTGGACCTGCTGGTTCAGGCGCTCCAGCTTTCGGCGGCGGAGCAGGCGGAGTTTAGGGCGGTAGCCCGCTTGGAGAAACTGGAGCGTCGGCCCGCTCCCTTGTCCCTCATCTCCCCTGACAAGCAGCGGGCTTCGCCTGGCGCCGTTGTTGCGCTGCTCGGTCCAGTCGTTCCGGCGGATGGCGGTGCGCGCCCGCCAGGGTGGCACGTTGCTGAAGAGGCTGCCCTGGCGCCGACGCAGGGCGTCTCAGGCCAGGCGCCAGGGTTGACAGGGCAGATATCAGCAGGGGTGGCCCTCGCTCCCCAGCCACTGACGGATCGGCACCTGCTCCCTACCCCACCAACTCCCCTCTTCGGGCGGGCACAGGAAGTGCAGGCCGTCTGCACCTTGCTCCAGCGCCAGGATGTGCGCTTACTCACGTTGACGGGGACCGCAGGCATGGGCAAGACGCGCCTGGCGCTCCAGGTGGCGGCTGAAGTCGGTGAGGCGTTTCCCGATGGGGTCACGTTCATCCCACTGGCTGCGCTCGCTGACCCGGCGTTGGTCTTGCCCTTCATTGCCGAGGTTCTGGGTCTGCGTGACACTGGCACCCTGCCGATCCTGACCCTGCTGACAACCAAGCTACGCGAGCAGCAGGTGCTGCTCGTCCTAGACAACTTCGAGCAGGTGATCAGAGCGGCCCCCAGCCTGGCGGCGCTGCTGGAAGCGTGCCCATCGGTGAAACTGCTGGTCACCAGCCGGGAAGTGCTGCACCTGCGCGCCGAACAGCAGTTCGTGGTCCCTCCTCTGCCGCTGCCCTCGCTCCCGCCAGGCATAGGGCGGCAGGCACTCGACCAGGCAGCTCTGGCCGAGTGTTCGGCGGTGCAACTCTTACTGCACCGTGCCCAGGCCGCGCGGCCTGACTTCCAGGTTACCCCAGGCACCGCCGTTACCCTCGCCCGCATTTGTCAGCGCCTGGAGGGCATTCCGCTGGCGCTGGAACTGGCCGCCCCACGCCTCAAGTTGCTCTCGCCGCCAGCTCTGCTGGCGCGCCTGGAAGGGCGCTTGCAGGTGCTTACGGGAGGCGCCTGTGATCTGCCCGAGCGACAGCGCACCATGCGCACGACCATTGCCTGGAGCTATGAGCTACTCTCTCCTGCCGAGCGAGCGCTCTTTCGGAGGCTCGCGGTGTTTGTGCATGGCTGGCGCCTGGCGGCAGCGGAGCAGGTCTGCCAGGCGGCCGGGGCGCTGGATCTGGATCTCGTGGAGGGACTGGCCTCGCTCCTGGACAAGAGCTTGCTGCATCAGGAGCCAGAGAGCGACGGGGAGCCGCGCTTTGGGATGCTGTCTGTGCTGCGCGAGTTTGGGCTGGAACAGATGGAGGCGGGAGAACTGGCGGCGACCCGCGCGGCCCATGCCGCCGCCTTTCTGGGGTTAGCAGAAGAGGCCGAGCCGCATCTGCTGGGCGCCGAGCAAACAGTCTGGCTGGACCGGCTGGAGGAAGAACACGATAACCTGCGCGCCGCGCTGGACTGGTCCTTAGAGCAGACCAGGAATGCAGGGACGACAGGGAGCGAAGAGCAAGCCAGGATAGGCTGGGAGATCGCTGGGCGGGTGGCGGGCGCCCTCAGCCGGTTCTGGGTCATCCAGTGCCACTTCAGTGATTGGCAGAGCTTCCTGGCGCAGGTCATGGAGGCACCCGCAGACATGGCAGGCGAAGTCCGCGCGAAGGTTCTCTTTCAGGCAGCCTGGGCGGCGACCACCGCTGGGGACAGAGCGCGGTGCGCGCAGCTCCTGGCGGAGTCGCTCTCGCTGTACCGGACACTGGTGCAGCGGTCTCCAGCGGATCGGACCCTGCAACGAGGGCTGATTGCAGCGCTCAATGGGGCTGGACACATCGCGCTGAACTCTGGCGAGTATCCCACGCTGGAGCGCGTGTGCGAGGAGAGCCTGGCGCTGTGCCGCCAGGTTGGCGAGCGGTGGAGGGAAGCGGAAGCGCTCCACTTACTCGCGCTCGGATACGCCCGGCGTGGCGAGGAGGCCAGGGGACGTGCCCTCTGCGAAGCGAGCCTGGCCATCTGCCGGGAGCTTGGGGAAGGGGGCGGGACCAGCATCCAACTCCTCAGCTTAGGGTGCTTCGCCTGGCGGCAGGGAGACATGGCGGGCGCCCAGCAGTACGTGGAGGAAAGCCTGGCGGTCAGCCAGCAGAGCGCGATCCCAGTGTTGATCGCCCCGTGCCTGATCTGGTTGGGGATCATCCTGGTGGCGCAGGGCCAGCCCGCCAGCGCGGTACGCCTGTGGAGTGCTGCCGAACGGGTGGGGGAACCCCTGGGGGTGTCTGAGCAGAAGCTGTTTGATCTGCCCTTACAGCGGGAAATCGACCCGGCGGCCCATGCCTATTATGCGCAGGCGGAAACCACCGCGCGCGCACACATGGGCGAGGCGGCCTTCGCTGCCGCCTGGGCCGAGGGACGCTCCATGATCCCCCAGGTGGTGGCCGCCAAAGAGAAGGCGCGCCCTCGCCCACCGGACGTGCCGCTCCCCTAGCCGCCCGTTTCCAAGCGCTTGCCACATGCAGGCAGCCATCGCACGAGCAGGCACGTCAGCCAGGCAAAGTGCCCATTCGCACGGTTGCACTTGGCGTTCGCCTCCTCATGGGCAACGTTCGTGCCACTCCTTCGCTTGGATTACGAATTGCCGCGCGTGCGCGTGGCCGGGGAAGAGTCTTTGTCCAGCTTTATCAGCGCCTTGCAAGCGCTGGGCGCCGAGCTGGCTTGAAGGAGGAGCGATGCGGGGCGAGACAACCGAATGAATGTTCTGGGGTCACAGATTCCCCTTGGAGAAGGGCCCGTCGGGCGGAGCCGCACTTCTCCCGACCCAGGCAACTGGGTCGTATCGCGCTAAGAATGGACGGCGCATTCAGACGGATGTGAACGGCTCCTACAACCTCGGCAGAAAAGCACTCCTCGTCTCCTTCGGGCAGAGGAGAGAGGCTGTTGCAGTCCAGCCAGTACGCTTCGACGTGCGTTCGGTGCATCCTGCCAGGGGCGTAGGTGGCTTCCTCCCGCATACCAACCAATCGAAAGTTGCCTAATGATTGGATACTGCCAACACAACGTTTGCAGGCTCTTGCAGGGGCGCGCTACAATTGGAGCAGGCCTGTTGTTCGCATGCTGATTACTGTGCGAAAGAGAACAAATAAGGAGCCTTCAGGGTTCTCTGGGCGCTCCTCTACGAATACAGATAAACGATGGCACAAGAAGAACGCTTTCAAAACCTCGATCCTCCCCCTAAACGCAGTGCCAGCTTTGGTGATATGCTGCGCTTTGTCTGGGCCGCTGAGGAAAAGATCACCCCCTCCAAGCTTACGCCAGTGGTCGCCAACGATGGTGCCGCGCTGCGCGACAACACCTCGCGCACCAGTATCACTTGGATTGGGCACGCCAGTTTTCTCATCCAGATAGGCGGTCGTTCTCTGCTCACCGACCCAGTGTGGTCAAAGCGATCTGGGACTGGTCCTTTTGGCTTCTCGCGGATCGTCCCCCCCGGTGTGAGGCTGGCTGATCTGCCGCCGATTGATCTAGTGCTGATCTCGCATAATCACTACGACCACCTCGATTACGCCACCATTCGTAGACTGGGCAACCAACCTACCTATCTGGTTCCATCGCGCCTGAGCGGGTGGTTTCACTCACTTGGCTGCCAGAAAGTTCACGAGTGTGGCTGGTGGGATGAGCTTGAACTATTGGGCTTACACTTTGCTTTTGTCCCCTCCCATCACTGGAGCCAACGCACCCTCGGTGACACCAACAAGACGCTCTGGGGTGGCTGGATACTCAGCGGCGGCAGCCAGAAACTCTATTTTGCAGGTGACTCCGCCTACTTCAGCGGCTTCAAACTGATTGGAGAGCGCTACCCCGGCATAGACATCGCCTTCCTGCCAGTGGGAACCTATGAGCCGCGCTGGACCATGCAGTCGTCCCATGTCAACCCGGAAGAAGCCGGGCAGGCATTTCTCGATGTCGGCGCTCACATCCTCGTGCCCATGCACTGGGGCACCTTCCGCCTGAGTCTCGAACCCACCCAGGAACCACCAAGGCGCATGGCAGCCTGGTGGGAGCAGCAGGGGCTTGACCCGGCGAACAACTGGACCCTGGCTGTTGGCGAAACACGCTATCTCGACAAGGGTGAGAGGTAGATTGCTTGTGCAGGGAAGGATATGGCACCAGCGCCAGTATTGCAGCGCGCGCTCAAGTGTTATACTGGCGACGAAGGGGCGCAGCGCGCCCTTTCGTATGACCGTCAGAAAAGGGTCGCCCCATGCGACAAACCTCCCCAGCTTGATATGTTGGAGTGCGTTATGCGTGATTTTTTGCGCCGACAAAGGGACGAATTGCGCCGGAACCTGCGCCCACACGAGGCCATCTACTGGCTCCTTCAGATCCTGTTATGGTTGGTCGTCAAATTCAGAATGAGTGTTCAGATGTATGGCGGCGATAACTATGCTCCGCCCGCCCCTGCCACACTGCTGCTCAACGGACACAAGCGAGATTGGGATATTCCGGTCCTTACCCCTCGTCTCTACTACCATCGAGGCTGGTGGCACCCCGATGAGCGGCGCATGGGGTTTGCAGGCCGGGAAGACCTCTTCATCGCTGGCTTTGTGGTCGAATTGGTGGGTGGCTGGAACTGGCCGCGCTGGATGCAGCGCTGGCTGGAGTACCTCAGCTTTGAGTCGTTCCTGCTCTGGATGCGCGCCTATCCGATTGTGCGCGTGCCAGAGTTTAGCCTCCACCAGTATCTGGTAGAGCTACAAAGCGAACAGGGCGACCTGCTCCTAAGTGAGGTATTCAGCGACGACATGTTGGAACGGCTGGATCGCTGGGGTGATGTGCTTGCCAGTCGCAAGCGCAGCGTGCGGTTGCGCCCTTGCCGCGAGCTACGCATCAGCGATGTGCGCGATTGGAAGTACCGCAAAGTGCTGATGCCTTATCTGCGGCAGCGCCTGCTGCTGCCCCAGCGCTACACTGAGTATAAAGAACGCCAGCGCAGGAAGATTGCCAGACAGCTTCAGGGGCTGGCTGACGTCCTGAAAAAGGGCGATACCCTTTGGCTAGCTCCAGAGGGCACGCTGACCAAAAATGGGTCGGTTGGGCGTTCCCGCAACGGCTTGGCCCTGCTGTTCGATCTGATGCCGTCTGGCACGCGCACGCTGCCCACCAACATCTGCTATGACTTTATGACCACCGGGCGCATGCGTGCTTGTGTGGCTATTGGGCCAGCCCTGCCAATAAGTAAGGGTTTTTCGCGTGCAGAATTACTGGAGCAAGTGCGGGTCGCCATTGCCCTGCAAACGGTGGTCACCATGAGCATGCTGGGAAGCACCTTCCTGTGGGAACGGCTCCAGCAAGAACAGCCGACCTTTGATTTCGACACAGCGCTGGCCTCCGTTTCGCAGCGCGTCGAGGCGCTCTTGCGACAATCCGCTCTGTTGGAGCAGGGGCTGGCGCGCTCCGCTGGTATCCGCAAGCGGCTGCGAAGCTTTCTGCGCTATGGCTGCAACAAAGGGCTGCTCACCCTCCAGCCCGACCACACCTATCGGATCCAGTTGGCACCCTTTCTCCAGGAGTACGACCACTTCTTCTGGCGCAACCCACGCTACTGTGTCAACGAGCTTGCGGGGTTGGAGGCAGCACTGGTAGAGGGCGTTGCAGGGGCGCTGAATAAACCCTGAGCGCCCGCGCTGATTCTTCTAGAAGTGATATTCTTCCGAAAAAGAATACGCCCTCAGTGCTAACTACCTCGAATGTCTGTTCAATACATTGCACACCTTCAAAGCGTTTACACAAGTCCCTTGTATGGACGAACCAGGCGAGTAACCAGCACCAGACTGCTACAGCCAAAGTAGTCACAGACCCGCTGTCTCCAGTTCGCTCGCCGCCAAGAGCCGAGCGGCTCGACAACGGCGCGCTTGCCGTGGACCCACGTCGGTTCGATCCTGTTGAGCCATGAGCTTTTGATGGGTACTCAACACGGAATGAGGCGCACGCCGGTTTTCCAGTTTGAGCTTCTTGCAGCGCGGTCTGATTGCTTTATGGTCCGAACACAGGTGGCACCAAGAGTGGCTGGTGATCGCGGAATCAACCTCTTCGGTTCTGCATGTTCTTTTTCATTCAATACTCCTGGACCTCTAGCTGCTGTATGGATGTGGGGCGCTTGCCACAGAGCCTATGGCCATGAGTGTGTGGGCTTCTAGTGTTTCAAATCTATCAGTGGAAT
>JBJKSJ010000339.1:0-8944 GCA_046704085.1 Ktedonobacterales bacterium
CGACGACGACCATTATATAGGCCGCAGCCTCCAGGCCAACGGCATCCTGACGGATAAGCTGTTCAGGATTCCGATAGCGCATTTTGACGATATGGTCATTCAGCGACTTAAGGCGATTGCGGAAGGGGACACGCGCATCGCCGATAAAGTCAATGACACGCTGGAACGGGTCTATAACCAGCAATCAGAGGATTTTGCCAGCATTCACCAGCAGCTTGCGGCCATCACCCTCCAATTGCTGGAAAATGCCAAAAAGCGCATGAGAACCAACGCGGATGATCCCATATATGCCATGCTGGAAGAAGAAGCAGAAGACTTGCTGGAACGGCAGAAAGCGCTGGAGGCGAAGAAAGAGAAAAAAGGCATTATCGACAGCCCCAAGGAAATTGAGCAACTGCATGGCCTGCTGGCGAATTTTGACGCGGTCTGGCCTACGTTCTGTCTTGAGCAGCGCCAAAGGGCTTTTAGCCTGCTTATCAACCGTATCGAAGTGGAAGTGGTTTCGCCGCATTGGATACGCCTGTCTATTGACTGGCTGGATGCCATTTGCCCGCGTATCGACGTGGCTTATGTATGGAAGGTCACTCCCTCTCGTGGTGATATACTGAGCGAAGAGGAAGAGGAAATTCTGCGCCAGCATTATTCCTCGGCTACCCGGCTGGAAATGTTACAGTTGTTACCGGAGAGAACCTGGCGATCCTTACAGCGGCATGCAAGCGTTAATCGTCTGGCGGGACGAAGAAAAACCTGGGAGGACATTCCCCATTTCTGCTGCTTTAAGGACTTCATGCCAAAACTGGACGGAAATTATCTGTTCAGGGGTTATGAAACCACATTGCGCTATATCCAAATAGCCTGCGAGAACACCGCGAGGGAGACATCACCGCTGTATCCGTTCTGGATACTGTCCGAAAGCATAGAAGATCTGGCAAGTCTTTTTGATGGGTATTTGAACACAGGGGCTGTCGCCGTAATCAAGCCGGTTAATTCATCGCAGGCGAAAACGGTCTTGGAAAGCAGATCGTTGCGCGGCAGCCCATGATAATCGTTGTGCGCCTGCACCGCATAGATCACATCCTCAGGATACCCATGTTGGCGCAGCAGTTCGGCCCCCACCTTGCCATGCTCCTCAACACTGGGGTGCCGCTCATAATCAATATCGTGCAGCATCCCCGCAATCCCCCACTTCTCCTCATCCTCGCCAAACTTACGCGCATAGGCGCGCACTGCCGCCTCAACCGCCAGCCCATGCTTCACCAGCCCCTCATTCTGGTTCCACTCGGTGAAGAGCCGATACGCCTCATCTCGATTCAATGCCATCAAATCCTCCTAGCGATCACCTGATCAGCATAGCCCAAAGGGCTACCAGACCCATCATGTTTCTTGTATTCTATCAGAGCTTCTATCCCAGACTCCAGGGAGTCTTCGATGGCTAGCACCTGAAGAATCCGCCTTCTACGCGCCCTTTGCTGCGAGCATGGCAGGCGTCATGTTATAATTCCCCTGAAGCACACAGGTGCCAAAGCATCTCAAGCAGCGATACGCTACCGGGTAGCAAGGAGATAAAATCCGTGACAGAGTATGTAAGAGTCGCCTCAGTGAACGATCTCGCGCCTGGGCACATGACCCTGGTCGAAGTAGATGGCGAACTCATCTGTCTGGCAAACGTCGATGGCAGCTTCTATGCAATAAGCGATGAGTGTTCGCATATCGGGGGCGCCTTGAGCGATGGAGAACTGGAAGGTTACACCGTCACCTGCCCGATGCACTTCGGGCAGTTCGATATTCGCACCGGCAAAGTCCTTCAACGCCCCCCACGCGAAGATGTCGCTACCTTCGAGGTCAAGGTCGAAGGCCAGGACGTCCTGATTGCCAGACTCCAATAACACATCCACTAAAAATCGGAAAGAAGTTCTGTGAATGGAAGTGCGTGAGATTACCGACCGCGCGCAGTGGGATGGCTTTGTGTCCCAGGCGCAGACCGGCCACCTGATGCAGTCGTATCAATGGGGCGAATTGATGCAACGCGATGGACGCCGCATCCTGCGACTGGGCGTATTAGAAGAGGGCCAGATTGTCGCCGCTGCGCTCGTCCAGTTTGCTATGATGCCGTATGTCGGCGCCCCCTGGCTCTACGTCCTGCGTGGGCCAGTCATCGATGACCCAACAGCGCCTGCCCTGGCCCTCATCTTCAATGAACTGCATCAGATCGCCCGGCGCGAGCGCGCCGTCATGCTCAAAATCGAGCCGAATGTGGAAGAAGGCGCTCCTGGCTGGCAGGAGGCGCTGCGGGCGCTCCACTTTCGTCCCAACCCTATCCCCACCCATGTGCGCCGAAGCTGGCTCCTGGATATACGTCCCCCCGAAGCAAAACTGCTGGCCGGGATGAAGCGGTCCTGGCGCTATAACATCAAGGTGGCCGAGCGCGGCGGCATCCAGGTTCGCGCCGACAGCGCGCCCGAAGACCTGAAGGCGTTCTATCGCATCTATCAACAGACCAGCCAGCGCGATGATTTCACCATTCTTCCGTTGAAACACTATGCCGATATTCTGGAACTTTTTGGCGATGACGCGCGCCTCTTCCTGGCCAAATACCAGAGCGAGACGTTGGTCGGGCATCTGCTCATTCGCTATGGCGCCTGGTGTTGGGATATGTTTGGCGCCACTGCCGAGGCGCATCGCAACCTCAAACCTGGCTACCTGCTCCATTGGAAAACCTTCCTCTGGGCGAAAGAGCGAGGTTGCACGCTCTATGATTTTCGCGGCATTCCTGAAATCCTCGAGCCAGGCGAAGAGATGTGGAATGTCTACGAATACAAGCGCGGCTTTGGTGGCTTTTCGCGCCTCAGCCTGGCGACCCATGATTATGTCTACCGTCCGCTGCTCTACTGGCCGGTCACGCTGGCTTCGCGAGCGCGTGTCAGGCTGCGCCGTCGCCAGCGCCGCCGATGGGAACTCCAACGGATGCAGCGGGGCGAGGGCAGCAAACCGGAAAGCGCAAAACCCGACGACAAGGAGCAGGTGGCTGCCGAACCGCAAGGAGAGACAGCACAGCAGAGATAATCTGGCTGGAGCATCTGGCGCTGGTATAGAACTTGCATCTCTCCTCTATGGCAGAGCGCTTAGGCCAATAGAGAGGAGACTCCCAATGCAGCCAGCGCCAGACCCAAATCAAATGTTTGATCCGCAAGCGGCACTGCCAACGACGCCCTTGGTATCGCAACAGCAAGGGGCCGCTGGTGGCAGAGGAATAGTGCCTGTCCAATCCACCCTTCCTCCTGATCCCTACCAACCACCGCCCTTGCCCATGAAGCCGGTGCAGGCAAACCCGGCGGAAGAGCCGCAAGAAACCGTAGAGAGCCAGGAGACAACCGAAGTTGAAACCATCTACACCACCGAAGTAAACGCGCCGCCTACGTCCAGACAGCGCATGCGGCGAACGAGTAAAACCATCCGCTTCATCTTCGTGGTCATCGAAATCTTGTTGGCACTGCGCTTCTTCCTCAAGTTTATTGGCGCCAACCCGTCCAGCCCTTTTGGAATCTTCCTCTTTGGCCTGACCGATCCGCTGGCAGCCCCTTTTGAATCCTTACTCGCCAATCCAACAATGGGCACTGAAGAGATCGAATTCACCACCCTGCTGGCACTCATCATTTACCCGATCTTCGGCTGGATAGTAGTCCGCAGTATCCAGTTGATGTTCTATCGAGAGAAAGCTGGTCAGCAGGTGGTCCACCAGAAACGCCGCACCGACCGTGAAGGCTTCTAGCATGGCACCGCGGACAACCACTTTTCAACGCCTCTTAGCGTTCCCCGCCTTCAAGCATCTGCCGCAAAAACGCCAGGAGCGCGTGAAACTGCTCATCGCTCAATTGACCCAGCAGCGGAGCCGATTGCTCACTGCGGCTCGCCCCCAGCACTTCCATATCAGGGCGCGCCGGGCCACGAGTCGCAGCTGCCCGGCAGAGCGTCTCAATATTCATATCCAGGGCCGCCGCAATTGCGGCCAGCGTCTCCACCGTTGGTGAACGACGGCGATCAGGCCGAGATGTGATATAGCGGCTGAGCGCCTCGCGGGAGACCCCCGATCTGCGCTCCAACTCAGAATAAGACCGACAGGGTGAACTCGGCTCGGCAAAGCGATGCTCAATCAGTTGCCCCAGAGGATTGCGCGTCGATTCCGCAGATCGCCGTCCTGAACCACCTCCTCCGGCTGTCGGACTCGTATCCGGTCCAGGCGTCCGGCTATACGAACTTTCAGGAGTGATAGAACGACCAGGCAATCCAGTGTTATACATGCTTTGGATACTCCTCTAGCCTAATTAAAAGAAAGCGCCTGCCAGGAGCAGGCAGAGGTGGGAATGGGGAAAGTAAATAGACGAGAATGCATGTGCAGTGTAGCAGGGATGGCTATCAGAGACAAGCACCTCTGTCACTATCTGGTCACGCTTTCTGTAGCTCTTTAGACGAACCAGTATTCTGCCCCAATCTTCATAGTCCATATTCATCATTCCTCGATGATTGAAGCGCCCAAGGCAACTTGACGGATTTTATCCCAGCACTCTATAATGGAGAGACACGAACGCCCTACCCTGTCACGAATGCCTATCTTCTAAAGAATGGCAGATATTCTGTACCATGTCCTCATCAGAAAGCGTGCCATCTGACGGGTCTCGCTTAGCAGAATCTGGCGCGCAGCCAAAATTGATCGACACTCCAGCCCTGCCAGATCAAACGTCCTCAAGCGTTTTTGATCTGGTAACCGCTGCTGGTCACGATGGGCCAGACCAGGATTGCTCTGCCCGCTCGACGGAAGTCGATGCAGCGGAAGAGGAAGCGGCAACGGGAATGGGGTGGGACAGCACCGCAGAGCAGGAATGGAGCGAACATAGCGCCACCGCCTGGGCGCTGGCGCATGTCATTCATCGCATCCGGTCCACCCCGCTGCCCCCGATCCTCTCACCAGAGCAGCGTCGCCATTTTCAGAAGGTCGTTCAGATGGCTGGCGCGCTGATGGAGGAGTGGCAGCGCCGCGAGCGCGATCAGGCGCAGCGGCTTGCCATTGGGCGCCCGCTCATCGATATGTTGCTTGGCCCACCGAATACCGCTGAACCTCTTCAGCCAGCTTCCCCTCGCGCTGAGGCGCCTATCGCGCAGGCGCTCTCGTTGCCACAGCAGATCGCACCAGAAGACTCATCTGGCGCAAGCGATACCGATAGGGCAGGCCAGAAATAGCATCGATACTGTTATATACTGCACATAGTGAAGCTCTTGGGAGCTTCCTGCGAATGTGAGAAAGACCATGACAGACTCCAAGCCAAAAGCCGTTGTATTACTGAGTGGTGGACTGGATTCTACCACCACCTTCGCCATTGCCAGAAACGAAGGATTTGAGCCTTACGCCCTCACCTTCCGCTACGGGCAACGCCATGAAGCCGAGATCGAGGCCGCACGGCGCGTTGCCGCGCGCCTGGGAGCCGCCCAGCACGTCATCGCCGAGATTGATCTGCGCCTCTTCGGTGGCTCCGCCCTCACCAGCGATTTGGCCGTTCCCAAGGGGCGCGACCTTGCTGAGATGGGCCAGGGCATTCCCATCACCTACGTCCCTGCGCGCAATACGATTTTTCTCTCCTTCGCGCTCGCCTGGGCCGAGGTATTGGAAGCCTGCGACATCTTTATGGGGGTCAATGCGCTTGACTACAGTGGCTATCCCGATTGCCGCCCAGAATATATCGCCGCCTACGAGCGCATGGCAAACCTGGCAACGAAAGCAGGCGTCGAAGGACGGCAACAGGTGAAGATTCATACCCCGCTGATTGAACTCACCAAAGCTCAGATCATCCAGCGTGGCCTGGAACTGGGGGTCGATTACGGGCTGACCCTTTCCTGCTACGATCCATCGCCTACTGGAGAAGCCTGCGGACGCTGTGATGCTTGCTTGCTACGGCTGAAGGGCTTCGCAGAGAGCGGCTTGCACGACCCCGTTCCCTATCAAGGGAAGGACCACGCACAGGCATGAGCTATACCGTCAAAGAAATCTTATATACCCTCCAGGGAGTAGGCGCCAACGTCGGGCGTCCGGCGGTCTTTTGCCGTTTTGCCGGGTGTAACCTCTGGTCGGGGCGAGAAGCAGACCGCGCCAGCGCCATCTGCACCTTCTGCGATACCGACTTTGTCGGCACGAACGGCCCCGGCGGTGGCAAGTTTGCCTCGGCGCAAGCCCTGGCCGAGGCCGTTGCCGCAAAGTGGCCTGCCAACGCCTCGCCACTGGCGCAGCGGTTTGTCGTCTGCACCGGGGGTGAGCCGCTGCTCCAACTGGACGAACCCCTGGTCCGCGCGCTGCACGACCAGGGGTTCGAGATCGCTATTGAAACCAATGGAACCCAACTTCCACCGCTCGGCATCGACTGGATTTGCATGAGTCCCAAAGCAGGCGCGCCGCTCACGCTTCAAAATGGAAACGAACTCAAGCTCGTCTTCCCCCAAAGGGGAGCCGAGCCAGAGCGCTTTGAGCATCTGGACTTTCACCACTTTTTCTTGCAGCCAATGGATGGGCCACATCGCCAGGAAAACACCCAACTGGCTGTGCGCTATTGCCTGGAACACCCGCAATGGCGGCTGAGCTTGCAGACGCACAAACTGCTGGGCATCCCCTGAGAGGCGCGCCGATGGAGATCTTCAAAGAGTTTACTTTTGAGGCCGCGCACCGCCTCCCCCACGTTCCGGTGGGGCATAAGTGCGCTCGCCTGCACGGACATTCGTTCCGCGTGGAGCTGCATGTGCGTGGGCCAGTAGACCTGGAAACCGGCTGGGTGATGGACTTCGCCGACCTCAAGCGCGCCTTCCAGCCGCTCTATGACCAGCTTGATCATAACTACCTCAACGAGGTCGAAGGGCTTTCCAACCCCACCAGCGAGAACCTGGCGCGCTGGATATGGCGGCGTCTGCGCCCGGCCCTGCCGACGCTATCCAGGGTTGTCGTCCGCGAAACCTGCACCTCCGGCTGCATCTACCAGGGAGAGGATGACTGAGCGCGTAAAGAGGCACAGCCCCATCCCTGATGTCTCCCAGAGCCTTCTCTCTCCTGGCCTGGTCATCCCTGCTGCGCCAGTGCAGCCTCTGGCTCCTGCTCGTACCGCGCATCAACCGTGATCGAAATACCACCGCGCACACTAAAAGCGCCCGTAACGTGACAGGAGATAGGCTGGAGCGCCGCCACCAGATCATCCAGAATCTGATTTGTCACCTGCTCGTGGAAATGACCCTCTTCCCGATAGGACCACAGGTACAGCTTGAGGGATTTGGACTCCACAATGCGTTGAGCAGGGATATAGCGGATCGTGATCGTCGCAAAATCTGGTTGCCCGGTCATAGGACAGACACACGTAAACTCAGGGCAGACCAGCGTCACGGTATAGTGACGGCCTGGGTGCTGGTTGGGAAATGTCTCCAGCTTGCGCACCGGCTGCCGCACCTCGTGCCCCAATAACGTCAGATTCGCCGTGAGATCTTCCTTCGTCTTATTCTCATCCGCGCTATCTGGTTTCTCTTCTTTTGTCGCTTTTGCCGCTTTCTTTGCCATTGGTTTGCTCCACTTGCTTCATCAGCGAATGTGTTTCAGAGCGCATAAGCGCAACAGATATTGTATCCACTCGCAGCCCCGCCAGGCAAATGAGGCGCTGTGTGCCCAGCGGTCTTATGCGCTTGTCGCTCTGCGAGCAGATGCGGTATACTTAGTTGCGGCTGGCCGCTCATAGCACCGGCTAGCCATCGCATTCAGACGCCCAGGCACCCTCCGCGCCAGTTACCAGAGGTATGATGGCGCGCTCACGATAGAAGGACCGGCCAACGGCATGCCATCTCATACAGAAAAACCCGATAAGGAGCAAGCGTCGATGCAGACAGCATCTTCCACCACGATCACACCACACACGCAGCACCGCAAGGTCCGCTCGATCCACTATACCCTGAGCTATACGCTCCAGGGGGAGGAACACGGCCCAGACGGCGCCATTCTCCTGCTGCATGGATTGCCAGGCGGAGCCTTCTCCTGGCGTCACGTCATGCCAGCCCTCGCCGCCAGGCGCGCCGTCTACGCCTTCGACATGCTCTGCTATGGCAAGTCCGACCATCCCTGGCCCGCCGATGTCTCCATCTGGGGACAGGCTGATGTCCTGGCGCCCTGCCTGCACACGCTCAATCTTTCCAACATCGTGCTGGTGGGCTATGATGTCGGCGGGGGCGTCGCCCAGGTGCTAGCGACACGCATGGCAATGGAGCGTACCAGCGCCATCGTCCTGATCAGCACCACCTGCTACGCCAAAGCCTTCGCCGATAACTGGCCGCTGCCCGATATGCTCAGCCGCCAGGAACCTGATGCTCCGCGCCATACCACCATCGAGCAACTGACTGCCGACCTCAAGGCCACCTTCCCTAAGGGAGCAACCAACCCCAGCATTCTGAACCACGTAACGTTGCAGGATTATCTCTCACCCTGGGCCAGCGAATTGGGCAAAGAGAACCTCTATCAGCATATCCGCCGTCAGCTTCCGAACTACAGCATGTCGGTCGCCTCGGACATGAAATGGGTCAACAAGCCGGTCCTCATCATCTGGGGCGAGAAAGACGAGGTGCTGCCGCCTGCCTATGCCGAGCGCCTGCACCGCGATATTCCTGGCTCGCACCTGGCATTGCTGCCCAGCACTGGACATCTCCCGCTCGAAGAGGCTCCCAGTGAGGTCGCTCGCCTCATCAGCGAGTTTGTCGCCAGTCTCTAATATGCCATCCTCTGGATGTGGCATCGGCAATCGCTCCTACAAAAAAACAGCGGCCCTTCCATCCTGTCAGAGTGGAAGGGCCGCTATGGCACGTTCTTGCTCAAATCGCCAGTCTGTACGACCAGGCCGCCTGTGGTTGCTCTAGACGGCGCGCAAGCTGAATATAC
>JBJKSJ010000340.1:0-2761 GCA_046704085.1 Ktedonobacterales bacterium
CGGGCGGAATCAGAAAGCCTGTCTCGCCGTCGCTGATGACCTCCGGCAGCGCGCCGCGCGCGTAGGCGATGACCGGGCAGCCTGCCGCCAGCGCCTCGGCGGCGACCAGGCCAAACGGCTCCTCCCAGCCGATGGGCAGCAGCAGCGCGCTGGCATGGCCCATCAACGCCCACAGGTCGTCGCGCGGAAGCTGGCCGACATACTCCAGATCGTGCTGGTGGGCGTGAAGCTGCGGCTGAATCTCGCGCTCGAAGTAGGCGGCATCATAGATGCCCCCGGCCACCGTCAGCCGACGCCCGGAGCGGCGGGCGATCTCGATGGCGTCGCTGACGCCCTTTTCCGGCGAGAGCCGCCCGGCAAAGAGGAGGGGGCCGTCCGCGTCGGCCACTGCGCTGAAGGGGATGGCATCCACGTCGATGCCATTGGGGATGATCGCATCCATCGGCGCGTAGGGCTGGTAGGTTTCCGCGCAGGCGTGGGAAACGGTGATCAGCCGGGTGCGGTTGCCGGTCTCGTGGAGTTCGCGCAGCAGAGCGTTGATAGGTGGATGGATGGCCGGGAGATGCAAGGTATGCACGACCGGGCGCCGCCGCGCCAGCAGCGCGCCAAAGGCAAAGGCGGGCCAGTCGAAGGCGTGGGCGTGGATCAGATCGTATGCTCCTAGCTCCTCCTCAAGCTGGCTGAAGACACGCAGGAAGCCCTGCGCGCCCTGGAAGAAGGCCAGATCAGGCATCTCGCCCTCGGCTTCGGCAGCGGCAAGTGAGCCATAGAAGCGGGCCGGGCGCAGGTGGCTGGGGTCGATGCCAGGGTCGCGCAGCGTGACACCGGGCGCGTCGATGTGTGAGCCAGCGGTGGCAAAGAGCGTGACCTGATGGCCGCGCCCTGCCAATCCGGCAGCGAGATCGGCCAGCAGCGCCTGCGCGCCGCCCAGAAACGGTGGCGCGATAGGCGAGATCAACGGCGCGACAAAGGCAATACGCATCTCCTGCTTCTTTCGCTGATGCTGGCGGCTGAAAGCTCTGTCTGCTCCCAGAAGTCCTCTCCTCCCTTGTCATGTGACGATTTCTGGGCCGTCTGGTAACTCTGCCTGGGCGCGCCCCATCTGTGAAGCACAATAGCTGCCTCTGCCCCGCAGAGTCTATGCCAGCGCGCAGCGCCACGCCTTGTGCTTTGCAGCGGCTGTGCTATAATCTGCCTGGCTTAAAAACGTCCGCTGTGCCGGGCGGAAAAAGCAGCGATTATCTGCAACCTCCCTCTATAGCGCAATGATCAAGAAAGGAATCATCCTCTATGGCGATAGCAATATGTTGGAATTGTGGCGCGACGCTGAAGGGGCCGAAGTGCCAGATGTGCGGCGCGGCGCAGACGGCCAGCGGAGCGTCAGGGGCCGCGCCGGGCGGGCAGCCGATAGTCAGCCAGGCGTCCATGTCGGTGCGCCCACCCCAGCCGCCAGCGAATAGTGTGTATCAGCCCGGCGGGCAGTATCCCCCGGCGGCCCAGCCAGGCGCCTGGCAGAATCAGCCGACCGTGCAGGGACAGGCGCCCGGCTGGCAGGGCCAGGCGACGATCCAAAGCCAGGCGCCGGGCTGGCAGGGCTATCAGCAGCCGCAGGGCTACGCACAGCCGCAGGGGTATCCACAGCCAGGCTATCAGCAGCCGATGTCCAGCGCGGCGAGCTATCAACAATCAATGCCCGGCGCGGCGGGCTACCAGCAGCCAATGCCCGGCCCGGCAGGCTACCAGCAGCCAATGCCCGGCCCGGCCTATGGGGCCTATGGGCCAGCCGCGCCGGTCTTTCAGCCAGTTGCCAGGGCGCGGGGGCCATCGCAGGCGCAATCCCTGCTGCTCGCGGCGCTTGGTGGACTGGTCGGCGGCATCATCGGCGCGATCATCTGGGCGTTTGTCCTCCAACTCACCAAGACCAACATCTCCTACGTCGCCATTGGGTTGGGATTCCTCGTTGGGTTGGGCGTCATGCTTGGCGCGCGTGGGCGGTTTCATGTCCTCTTGCTCGTGCTGGCGGGGGTGTTGGGCCTGCTCGCGTTCTTCCTGGCGCTGTATTTCCGCTTGAGCCTGCTCATCTCGGGTGAGGGCAACAACCTCTTTGCGCTCCCCCTCGGCAATTTCTTCAGTGTGCTGGGCCAGTACCTGCAAGATAATCCGATCAATTATATCTATTTCGCCGCAGTGCCGCTGATAGCGATCCTGACGCCGTTCAGGATGCGTCGTCGCCGCTAACGCTGGCAAGCCTGCTTGAGGCGCGGCAGGGGCAGGCCCATTGCTTGCCCCTGCCGCATCACGATTTTTTCTGGCGCCCAAATAGCAGCTTGTATAGTTGATAACAATATGCTCTACTTTATATAACGAATCGTTAAGAGCGATGGCTGGTCTGGATGAATCGCCTGCCCTGGCTGGAGACCATGCTCCCGTCAGGCGAAGAAAGAACGAGGCGTACCTATGATCGACTTTCACGACGACCACCAGCATCAGGAGCCTTTTGGGGAACTCGGCCCACGCATGACGATAGGGCTGTATGGCGCGCCCAATCCTCCCTATGTACCTGCCGACCCGTCCGCCTATCCAGAGGATGTGCAGGCTGCCCTGGCTCAAACCAACCGCAAGCCAGGTAGAATCCGCGCCTTCCTGCGCCGTTTGTTTCATCGGCGCTAGAGCATCGGTCCAAACGTCGTGTTTTCGTCTTAGCCCGCGTCGGCGGGCTTCGTGGCGCAGCCTCCAGGCGCGGGCGCGCGAGCGCAGCGAG
>JBJKSJ010000341.1:0-2624 GCA_046704085.1 Ktedonobacterales bacterium
CGATAGTATTGTTGCGGTTGGTCACAACGCTGATCGGGCTGATCGCCAGGGCCAGCGCCGCCAGCAGGCCCGCCACAACGCCAAAGTGACGGCGCACCAGATAATAGAGCAAGAACACGGAGCAGACGCCCGCCAGCGCCTGGGGCAAAAAGTTGGCAAAAGCCGTGAAGCCAAAGACTTTGACGCTGGCGACCTGGAGCCAGAAGCCCAGCGGTGGCTTGTCAATGGTGACGAAGCCGCCGGGATCAAAAGAAACAAAGAAGAAGTTATGCAGGCTGTCGGCCATGCTGCGCACGCCAGCGGCATAGTAGAGATTGCCGAAACCGTTTTGCCCCAGTTGGTAGAAATTCATAAAGATCGAGACAAGCATCACCGCGCCCAGGGCGAGTCGGCGCCAGATGCGCGGCCAGAGGTTGCTCTGTTGGGTTACTTGCTCCGGTTGGTTTTCTGTCGCCTGGAGAGGCAGAGTGATCATGGTATACGGGTTCCCTTCTCTCACCTGATTGGTGAGGCGAATTTTATTTAGATCGGCTGGCGCTGCCGGTTCATCGTTGGCTCCTGGGCATGCTGTGCAAAGACCCACAGGCGCATCGCCAGATAAGAGATCAGCACCGTGCCACCAATGGCAGCAACCTTAGAGGCATTCGCCCAGAGCGTCCCTTGCAGGAAGACCGGGCGCAAGAGTCTGCTGATCATCCACAGGATGAAGTTGTTGCAGGCGATTCCGGCCAGCGTTGTCAGCGCGAACCGCCCGATCTCGCGCTGCTCCGCGCGACCGCCGCGCTGGAAGGTCCAATATTTGTTCAGGAGAAAACTGTTGACCGCGCCAAAGGAGTAGGCAATCGAATTGTCAAGGAGCAGCAGGCCGATATTCTGGGTAGGATGGAACCAGAGTAGACAATTCAGCACCAGCAGATCAATGGCGGTGTTCAGGCCGCCGACCAGCCCAAAGCGAAGGAACTGCCTGAGCGTGGCGCTGGATACCCGCCGCCTGGATGGCAGCAGTACTGCGGGAGCGCGCTGCTGCTCTTGCGGCGGCGGCGGCGCCGGGAGTTCGAGTGTGCGCATTACAAAAAAACGCTTCCTTCCTGAAAATTGATCGGCGCGGCATGGCCGCGCGGGAATCGCTCATGCCCCGATCATAGACGAGCATTCTATGAGAAACTTTTGAGAAAGATTGGAAAGCTCACATCTCAGCATGCTTGCGAACTTTTTGCGCTTCTCGCTCGTAACAGGAAGAGAATGCGGCGGCAGAGAGGATGAGACGAGCAAGCAATGCGCGAGCGCAGCGATGAAGCCCTCATGGCGACGGTGATGGCAGGCGACGCGGCGGCACTGACGGCGTTAGTGGAGCGCCACCAGAGCCTGCTGCTCGGCTATCTCTATCGCCTTGTTGGCGGCGACCGCCCCCTGGCCGAAGACCTCTGCCAGGAGACATTCGTGCATCTGCTCAAGCAGCAGAGCTTTCAGGCCGGACGGCCCTTCAAGCCCTGGCTCTATGCCATCGCCACCAATCTGGCCCGCGATCATCTCAAATCCGCCGCCGTCTGCCGCACGCTGCGACAGATCGAGCAGGCAACAGAGTTGCAAGCGATGTATGATACCGCGCCAGGGCCAGAAGAGCGGGCGCTGGCGGCAGAGCAGGGGCAAGAGGTCGCGGCGGCGCTCGCGCTGCTTGGCGAGGAATACCGCGCCGCGCTGCTGCTGCGTTTCTATCATGGCTTCAGCCTGCAAGAGATTGCCGAGACACTGCATGTCCCGCTGGGCACAGTCAAGTCGCGCCTCTCGGTGGGCACGCGCCGCCTGCGCGCGCTGCTGGCGCCTGTTACAGAAGGAGCGGACTGCCGATGAGTACGCAGCCATCCTGGCCGCTAGATAGCCAAGACCATCTGGCCGAGGCGCTCCGCGAGCAGGACGCCACGCCAGAAGAGATTGCCGACCTGACACCCGCGCTGCTGCGTCTGACGGCATGGCAGGCGCCAACGCCGATGCCTGCCCAGACGCAGGCGCTGCTGGCCCATCTGACGCCCCTGCTGCCAGCAGCCTCGCCCGTGCGCCAGGCCATTCGCGCCTGGCGACAAAGCCAGCGCGGCAGATTCGCCTGGCTGCTGGCGACGGCGCGCGCGCAGGTCAGCATCCTGCGCCCACCCTTCTGGCTGGGGAGCGCGGCGGTCATGCTGGCTGGCGCAGTTGCAATGCTGAGCAACACATCGCTAGACCAGAGCCTGCTCTTACGGGCCATCGGGCCATTTCTGGCCTACTTGGGAACGATCAGCGCCTTTCGCGGCGGCGGTCTGCGCGTGCTGGAGTTCGAGCTAGCCTGCCCACCCTCCCCGGTGCAGCTCGCCATTGCCCGGCTGGTGATCATGCTGGGCTATGATGTCGGCCTGGGGCTGCTCCTGAGCCTGGCGCTCTGGGCAGGCGGCACCAATAACGTTCTGGCGCTGACGCTCTCCTGGCTGATGCCGCTGCTGCTGGTGGCCGGGCTGGCCCTCTGGCTCTCGCTGCGCCTGTCGGTGCAGATGGCGGCGGCGCTCGCCTATGGCGGCTGGCTGGCGCTGCTGGCGCTCGACTCGGCCAGAACGCTGAACGGCTATACCCTCAATCTCCCGATCTCTATTGCC
>JBJKSJ010000342.1:0-8603 GCA_046704085.1 Ktedonobacterales bacterium
CTGCTGTTCCAGCGCGTGTAAGTCAGCTTCCTGCTCGCCGATCAACATGGCATAGTGGATACGCATGAGTATGAGCCTCCTCTCGCCCGCTTCCCATTGCAGCATCTATGCCGTGAAAGAGTATTACTGGGCGACAATGGGGCGAGGATGGGCAAAGCCCTGCGCTTGGAGTTCCCGGAAAATCTGCGTCCCATTATGACACCCCGCCTGCCAGCGCTGTTCGATGGAGAGCAGATAGGGGTCCAGAATGCTGGGGCGCCTCGTCCCCTGAAGACGCTCCGGAAAGGTCGGAGCCTGCGCAAAATGGTTGGCTCTATCACGACTGATCTTGAGTATCCAGGCGATGGCACGCTGGCTCATCCCGCTGGCGACCAACGCTTGCACCTGTTCCTACAGCGCCAGGCGTCTGGCACGGGAGTCTCCCACGGTGCCGGGTAGGGGACTGGGCGGGATCAGCGTTGGCGCTGGAGGCTGGAACTGCGCCAGGGTTCGCACGGCCTCGGCCACTTGACGGTAGCGTCGCGTGTTGACGCGCTCCACCATCTCCCCCAAGTTCTTGAGGAGGGGGAAGTGGTCGGCAATCTGCACAGCTTGCGGTGCCCACGCCGCGCACCATCTGCAAACGCACCACCTCGGTTACGGCTGATCACTTCGACGCTCGGGTGGACCTCAAGCCAATGGGCGCACGTTTCAGTGGTCCGATCTGGCAGCAGATCCACCACCCCGTCGCCGTTCTAAATCCACCAGAATAGCGCCGTAGCGATGCCCCCGGCGAAAGGACCAATCTTCCACGCCCAAGACGCGCACGGGCGCTGCGGGAGAGACAGGCGCAGCTATCACCCGCCGGAGCAAGGTGGATGGGGTGACGGCCATCCCCACTTTGGCGGCTAAGCGGGCCCTGCCTCGGCTACAGGTCGATAGTCCAATGGCTTGCAGGGCCTGGCACAGGCAGGTCGTGCAGCGCGCCCATGGTTTCACCAGCTCAGGAAACCGCTCGGCAAAGATCTTCTCAGGACAGTGGGCCGTGTCGCAGAAGAATTTGCGGACCCGGAGGCAAAGGCAGACGCGACGGCCCGCGCAGGGCAGATCCAGCACCGTCCGCTCATACGGACTCTGGACGCGTATCGCATCCTGTGAACACAGCGGACAAGGCGCACTGGGCAGGAGGGATGCAGGGTGGACTTGAAGGAGGGTGGGGCATACCGTCAGGGCCGTCACCTCGATTCTAGCAGGCAAGGACAGTAAGGTGGTCACATCCATCGACTGCTGTCTCCGCGCTACAGACAGCACGCCATGCGCTGCCTTCTCACGCAGTATAACAGCTAAGAGCAAGGAGACATCACCGAAAGTGTCGCAGACCCAATCCGACGGATGAACACACTTCGGTCATTCTCTGATATGCTTTCAGGTTTGGTGAGCTAGCACCCTTGCTGCGGAAGAACCGGGCTGCTAAGAGACCGCGGGGTCCACCGACCATCATAGATATTCATGTCCCCAATGTCTTATTACCGATCAAGATCGGCAAAATTGATAAGAACGGAAGCGGCGCTCTCTTTGATAGTGACTGCAATGCCATTCAAGACAGCGTTACCAGATAACGGGTCGGTGCATTGCTCATCGGTGAGCATGTTGGAATTGACGCCGGGATGTTGAGAAGCGATGGTCAGTTGGGTACCGGGCTGGTTGTGGCCCCAGCCATGAGGGATGCTGACAACCCCAGGCATTATGGCAGCCGTGAGTTCAACGGACACCTCGAGTGCCCCAGCGCGCGACGTGACCTGAACACAGTCGCCATTAGTAACCCTCAGGCGCGCAGCATCGGTTGGGTGCATGAGCAATGTGCAGCGATTCTTGCCTTTCGTGAGGACATGCAGGTTGTGCATCCAGGAGTTATTTGAGCGCAAGTCTCGGCGGCCAATAAGGACCAGATCGCCACTCGCACGGTCCAGCGAAGCGTGCAAGCGTGGGACATCCGCCACCAGAGTCGCCGGAGCCAGCTCGATTTTACCCGAAGGCGTGCGCAGCATCTCTGGGATGCGAGGCTGGAGCGGGCCAAGGTCGATTCCATGGGGGGTTGCCTCTAGTTGAGCGAGAGTTAGCCCCGCCGCATCGGGCACAAAGGCGTCGCCATATGGGCCACTACGCAGCAAGAAATCAAGAATGCGTTCTGGTCCTCGCCTGGGTTCAAGCGCCTTGAGAATCTCATCCACATCGCGGCCTTCGATGGTCGCGCCAGGTGTGGAAACCTCGCGCTCGATGAGAACCCGCACCGCCAGGGCATCGATGCGAGCCAGATCGACAGACGGCCCTTGCCCGCCCAGGAGGGCCGCAAGGCGGAGCAAGACCTCCCATTCAGCAAGCACGCCAGGCTCAAGCGTAAACACAGGCGCTGAATAGTTGGCGACATTGTGGACTGCGAGCTGGTAGAGCAAGAGGTCGTAATGAGAACGGGCAAGTGTGGACGGCGCTGGAAGGATGACATTGGCGTGGCGTGTGGTCTCGTTCAGATAGGGATCGATGCTCACCATGTATTCAAGGGTCGAGAGCGCCTGTTGCAGTCGGGCTCCATTGGGTGTGCTGAGGGCTGGATTGCCCGCGATAGTCAGCAGGGCGCGAACCTGGCCCAGCCCAGGTGTCTCGATCTCTTCGGTGAGGCAGACGGCGGGCAGTTCGCCCAAGACTTCGGGCAGACCACGCACGCGACTCTTCCAACGGCCTAAGCGCACACCTCGACCACTTCCAGCCGCCCCATTTGTATTACGGGCGCCAGCCGCCGCCTTGGGGAACATGGCGCCGCCTTCGCGGTCGAGGTTTCCGGTGAGAAGGTTCAGGGCATCCACGAGCCAACTGGCGAGCGTGCCGAACTCCTGGGTGCAGGTGCCGATACGGCCATAGACGGCTGCACGCGGGGCAGCGGCAAGTTCACGCGCCAGGCGCCGAATGGTCTCAGCAGCGATGCCACAGGAGGAGGCAACACGTTCTGGAGCAAAGGGCTGAGCCAAACCAGGCATCTGCTCAAGTCCACTGGTATGTTCAGCAAGTCGCCCAGGGTTGACCAGGCCCTCGTCGAAGAGCGTGTGAATCATCGCAAACAGCAGTTGGGCATCATAGCCTGGCCTGATAAAGTGATGCTCATCAGCCTCCTCGGCGGTGCGCGTTCGGTAGGGATCAATAACAACCATCTTGCCACCGCGCTGGCGAAGTTTGCGCAGGCGACCGCGCATATCAGGGGCAGTTAGGAGACTGCCATTGGAGATGAGCGGATTGGCGCCGAGCAGGAGCAGATACTCAGTTCGTTCCAGGTCAGGGACGGCGATGCTGAGCGCGGCGCCGAACATGAGCGCGGCTGCAACCTGTTTGGGCATCTGATCAACAGTGGAAGCGGAAAAAATATTGTGTGTGCCAGCGGCTTTGAGTAGGACGGGCAGGTAGGTCTGGCTGGCGAGATGATGCGCGTTGGGATTGCCAATATAGACGGCAAGCGAATCACGGCCATGCTCACTGAGGATGGGCAGCAGGCGCTGGTCGATCTCGGCGAAGGCGTCTTCCCAACTTACGGGAAACCACTGATCACCTTTGCGCAGCAGTGGTTGACGAATACAATCGGGATCAGCATGGAGTTCTTTGAGGCCGTATGCCTTGGGGCAGAGGTATCCATGACTCAGGACATCCTGGGCATCCCCTCTGATAGAGAGAACCTCCTGCCCCTGTGTGACGACCTCCAGGCCGCAAGTGGCTTCACAGAGAGGACAGGTAATAAAGCCTGTAGCTGAAGCGGTCATGGGATCTCCTTAGTGCAGCGCGTCCGCATGCTAACTGGTGGCTTGTAAAACAGCCTTGTCGTTGACGGTAATGTACCTTCTTCTGGTCTTTTCTGACAACGCCACTGGTTGGCAGGAACGGCTCAGGCAAAATCGGGCCGCTCCTCCTGCTGCGTTCCCTGATTGGCACTAAAAATCGGCGGTGGTGTGGGGTCAGGTTGCGAAAGCTTTCCTCCACGCGCAGCCTGGATCAGTGACCAGATTTTCTCCGGCTTGAGCGGCATATCAATCGTCTTGATCCCCAGGGACGCGAGCGCGTCCAGCACCGCGTTGACCACCGCAGGCGGGGCAGCGATTGTGCCGCTTTCGCCGACGCCCTTCACGCCCAGCGGATTGCGATCTGAGGGCGTCTCCACCAGATCGGTGATAAAGGCTGGCGCCTGACCGGCAGTTGGCAGAGCGTAGTCTAACAGGGTGCCGCTCAGTAACTGGCCGCGCTCGTCATAAAGGACTTCCTCATAGAGCGCCTGTCCTATCCCCTGGACTAGCGACCCATGCACCTGCGCCTCGACCAGATAGTGATTTAGGATGCGCCCACAGTCATCTACCGCTACATAGCGAAGCAGGCGAACTTCACCAGTCTCGCTATCGACCTCGACCAGAGCCAGGTGCGCGCCAGAGGAGTACGTGGCGTCGGGCGGATTGAAATCACGCCAGGCCGCCAGCCCTTCAATGGGCTTGCCATTCGCCGGGTTGGGCGGCTCGTGTTCAATCAGATCGGGCTGCGCTTCCACCAGCCGGGCTAATTCGCCCAGCGGAACGGCCCGCGTAGACACCCCATGTACCATCACCCGACCATCCTCCAGCAGCAGGTCGGCGGGCGCAGCCTCCAAGACCTGCGCGGCAACCTGCAATGCCTTCTCGCGGACAGCCTCCGCCGCGAGCCATACCGCCGAACCGCCGGTCTGGGCCGTGCGGCTCCCAAAAGTGCCAATGCTAAATGCCGGTAGGTCGCTGTCATTCATCTGCACTTCCACCTGCGCGGCGGGCAGATGCAGCGCCTCCGCCGCAATCTGAGCAAAGGTGGTGAAGTGGCCCTGCCCATTATGCGCCACACCGCTTTGCACGAGAATGGTCCCATCCTGCCGGATACGCACCGTTGCCGATTCCAGCGGGCCGCCAAACCGGGAGGTCATGGGTCCGCCCGCATTTTCGATGAACGTCGAGACGCCAATGCCCAGCAGCGCGGGATGCCCCGCTGCGCGCCGCTCCTGCTGCTGCGCCCGCCACCCGGCATAGTCGGCCAGATCAACGGCCCGGTCAAGCGCCGCCTGATAATTGCCGCTTTCGTATTCAAGCCCGGTGACCGTCCGATAGGGAAAAGCGTCCGGCGGGATCAGATTGCGGCGGCGCACCTCGATAGGGTCAAGCTGTAGCTCGTGGGCAATGCGCTCCATCGTCCGTTCGAGAATATAGCCCGCTTCTGGCCGCCCCGCGCCCCGGTAGGGAGCGGTGGGCACCTTGTTGGTGAAGGCGCCAACGACCTGACTCTCCACCGCCTGCACCTGATACGGGCCATTGAGCAGATGCGGCGTTCCATTGGGGATCATAGCCGTCATCCCGACCAGAAAAGCGCCCATATCGCCAATCGTGCGCAGCTTCAGGCCGAGGAGCCGTCCATCGCGGCGACAGGCCGCCTCGACATAGTTGATCTGGCCGCGCCCCTGTGTCTGCGCCTGCAAGTTCTCGCTGCGGCCCTCGATCCACTTCACAGGCCGCCCAAATCTGACTGCCAGTGAAGCCGCGATAATCTCCTCCCCGACAAAGGTGGTCTTCGCGCCATAGCCGCCGCCCACCTCGGCGTTGTGGACATGGATGTGATCGCGATCTATCCCCAGAAAACTGGCGAGCGTATCGCGCGCCCGATAGATCGCCTGCGACGAGAGCCAGGCCGACAGCACGCCGCTGGCAGGATCAAAGTCGTACAGGCAGGCGCGGGCTTCAATCGAAGCTGGCGCCAGGCGCTGGTTGACCAGGCGCAGGCGCACAATATGGTCGGCCTGATCGAACGCAGCCTGTATATCACCGCTGCTCATCTGGCTCTGAAAAGCCACATTGGAGCCAAACTCCTCATAGAGCAGAGGAGCGCCTGGAGCAAGCGCGGCCTCTGGATCAGCCACCGCGTCAAGCGGCTCATAGTCTATCTCGACCAGATCGCGCGCATCCTCGGCGCTGTAACGATTCTCAGCCAGCACGACCGCCAGCGGATCGCCGACATAGCGCGCGCGCCCCACCGCGAGAGGCCGCCGCTCTGGCTTCTTGCCCCCTGGCAGCGAAAACGCATCCATCGGACGCAGGGCACTCACCAGTTCTTCTCCGGCAACCGCGCCCACTACGCCAGGAGCGGCCCGCGCCGCATCCAGCCAGATGGCCTTCACCTCAGCGTGCGCGTAGGGGCTGCGCACGACCACCATATGCAGCGGCGCGGGCCGCCCTTCAGGGAGCCGCACATCGTCTACAAAGTGCGCCCGTCCGGTAATCAGCCCATAATCTTCTCTGCGACGTTCCAGTCCAGTCGGCAGCTTTGTCTCACTCATCACTCGGCCTCTCTTCCGACCTTTCAGCTAATAAAAAGAATGTTTCCAGACGCTCTCGGATCACTCCTTGGCTCCCGGCGGGAAGGTGAACTGCGCGGCGGCAGCCACCAGCGCCGACGGATCGGCGCGATAGGCGCGCAGGCGCTCCAGGCGCTCATCATCCCAGCCACGCGGCGATTGGGCAATCGCCACCAGTGCTGCCAGCGCCAGCCTTCGCAGACGCTCATCAGTATTCCTGCCAAGCGCTGCCTCCAGCGAAGACAGACCAGCCGCATCTGCCCGGCTCGCGGCAGCCTGAATCGCCTGCGCGGCGCTCATCAATGCCTCGCTGTGCAGTTCGCCGGAAGCAGCCATGCCGGTGAGCCGTTCCGCCAACTCATCCCAGGGCAGCGCGAGCGCCGCCAGAGAAGCGCGCAGGGCAGCAGTGAGCGGATCGCCAGCCAGCGCCGCCAGCACCGCGCGCGCCGTCGGGAGCAGATGGCTGCGGTTCTGGACGACTGCCGACTGTAGCGCCGAGACCGCCTCCTCAAGCGCGCGCCGATCAGCCATGATACGTTCGACGGCTTTGCCCACCAGGGGCGCGTCTCGCCCGGTATACGTTGCGAAGGCCGCACCTGCCGCTGCTCGGCGTTCATCCGGCAGGGGAGATTCCAACGCTGCCAGAAGCGAGGCCAGCAATACCTGCTCTGCATCGGTCAACGGGAGTTGCGTGATGCGTTGCAGCGTATCCAGCCGTACCATCGGATCAGCGTGGCTCAGCAGAGCAGCGATCAGGCTTGCCAGCCGTCGCTGTGCCTCTGGAGAGAGCCGATCAGCGGGGATGCGTACCACGCCTGCGGCAAGGGCGGGATCGGGCGATTGGGCGGCTCGTTCCAGGATCGGCCAGGTTTCCGCCTGCTCAAGATGATCCCAGAAGGCGCGCAGCAGCGCCACGCGCACATCACGATGCAACTCGCGCCCATCCATCGCCAGCAAGTCGGCATACCCGACCTGGCCTGGCAACTCGCCCAGCAGGCGGACCACCTCTTTGGCAACGGTCACTTTTGCCAACGGCACCGCGCGCAGCAACTCCAGGGCGCGGCTGGCGGGCATCTCCAACAACGCTTGCCGCAGGGCATAGATCGCTATCCGGGCGCGCTCGTCCCCCATCGCCTCCAGCAGCGCGGGAACACTTTGCCCGGCGTCCAGGCGCGCCAAGGTCCGCAGCGCCAGATCGCGTATCGCCGACCTGGAGTTCTCCACCTGCGCCAGTTCGATCAGCCGGGTTGGCGCAACCGCAGGCAGTGCGGCAAGCTGCGTGATGACCGTCCGCAGGGCGGGACTATCGCGCTGTTCATCACGAGTCACCTGGGTTAAAGTCTCGGCGAAGATCGCCTGCTGAGCCGGTGTCCAGCGGTGGAACCCATCCATGAGGGGCAGCACAAAGCGGGTCTTGCCGGTGCTGAAACGCCCGCGATACGCTTGCTGGCCCAGGAATGGCGTGATCAGATCCTGACGATGCCGATGCAGATAGGCATACACCACAGGCTGAGTCACCCAGCTTGGGTCTTCACGAATGAGCGCGGGAACCAGCGTATGCAGCCGCTCGTGCTGGTATTTGGCAATCGAGTACAGCGCCCGGCTGGCAATCCAGGGCGTGCGCGTCTCGCGCAGCACCCGCTCCAGCAGAGCAATCAGTTCCTCGAAGACCTTGAGGCGCCGCCCAAAACTCTCTGCCGCCGTGACCAGAAAAGTTTCACGCTCGCGGGTCTCCCAGGAGAGAAAGACCGGCAGCAGCGCCGGAGCCACCCGGCGCACATCCTCATCCGAGAGCCGCTCTTCCAGCGTAAAGAAGTTGAACCGCCCGCGCTCCTGCACCAGCGTTGCCAGCCAGGTGGCGCTCCAGTCGGGATGAAAGGGCAACAGGGCAATGATCATGTATTCGATGGCGTGAGTGGTGGCGAACGAGAGATCGGCAGCGTCCAGCGCGTCACGGAACACCAGCCCCAGTGCATCCAGATGCTCGGCCCGCCAGCAGCCTGGCGGGAGCCTGGATATGCCCGTGAGCATTGCCAGGCGCACCGGATCTTGCTCATTACGCCGGGCATGCAGGAGGGCCAGGAGATCGGGCAATCGCTCCCGCTGGTAACGCCCAAGCGACGCCAGCGCGGAGAGCGCCGCGGCACGCAGATCAGGGTCAGGATGCCGAATAAAGGGATCAAGCAGGGCCAGGGCTTCATCCCAGGGAAGAAAAGCGGCATAGGGC
>JBJKSJ010000343.1:0-3156 GCA_046704085.1 Ktedonobacterales bacterium
TTTTACATGGCCCCGCGGTCCAGCGGGGCCGATGTGCCGTTGTTCGCATCTACACCGTATAATAAGAGGAAGGGATGTAGGGAGTGGAGATGGGGACTGAAGATGCTGTTTTTATCGTTCATCATAAAAGCTATTGGACGGAAGGAGCGCAGAAACGATGAATGCCTACGAACAATTACTGGTGATTCGTGACCGGCTGGAGCATCAGGGCGCCCATGAGGATTCGATTGAGATGGTGGATAGGCTGATCAAACGGGCCGAGCCAGATCGCAACAGTGAGTTGAACGTGCCCCAGGTGCAGATGCTGCGGCATATGCTGCGCCAGCGCGAAGTGATTGATAACTACAATATCTATAATGATCTTCAGGAATTGATGGGCGACTATGAGGAGCGCCAGCGCGAGGAGCGCCCGGAAGTTGATGAGGAGGAGCATCGCCCCCGGCCCCACTCCTACTATCGTGACCAGAAGCTGAAGGAGCGCAAGAAAGAGTAGGGCTAGCTCACGATGACCCGGCGGATGCCCAGCAGGTGCCGGGTCCAGTCGACGGCTTCGTAGAGGTCTTCGGCGAGCGTGAGCGCGTGGGAGCGGTCCAGTGTCTCGTACCAGGCGAGGAAGGCGCGCGCATCTTTGGGATGCTCCTTGACAGCGCGATTCGCCTGCAACATCAGGCCAGGGTCTTTGGCGACCTGGCCGATGCGCATGATCATAAACCAGTGGAAGTGGCGCAGGTGCGGTGGGAGCGCGCGGCGGGCCGCGTGGTCAATCTCCTGGTAGCCTTCTTCGAGCTTGCCCAAACCTACCACAGCCAGGCCGCAATTGAGTTGGAGGCCGCCTCGCGCCGAGCGTGGCGCGAGGCGGCACGCGCGTTTCAGGGCGGCGGCTGCTTTCTCCCATTCCTCATCTTCCAGGGCCAGCGTGCCCAGCGCCGCCCAGCCGCCCCAGGCGTAGGGATGGGCGGTAATCAGATACTTCAGCAGTCCCCTGGCCTCGTCTCGCTGATTCTGGCGCAGCAGCGCCTCCAGCAGCAGCAGCGTGGGCCGCAGCGCCCCAGGCCGCCGGGCAAGGATGTGGCGCAGGCTCGTTTCGATGCTGGCCCAGTCGCCCTCGCCCCGGCGCATTACCAGCCAGTAGTAGCTCAGCGGCTCTCGATGCAGGATGCCGAGCGTGATCGGCGCGACAGCAAGCGTCAGCAGGATGGCAAAGACGCCTTGCAGGGCGAAAAAGTGGCCGGAGTAACTGAACCAGTCGTCCAGCAGGCCCGCGACAAAACGCAGCAGAAAGGCCAGCACGACGGTGAGGCCAAAGGCGATGAGATAGCCGGTAAGAAAGCGCGGCTCGCGCGAGGGCAGGCGATAGACCAGATCGATCAGCAGCATCCAGCCGCGCACGATCATCACCACCAGGCAGGCTTGCATCAGCGCCTGCGTCGGGGCATCGGGCGCGTAGCCGCCGCTGAAATGGCTGGAGAGCATGGCTAAAAAGGCCACCAGCAAGAGCAGTGGGGCATAGCGCAGCCAGATCACGCGGCGATCTTGCGGCGTGACCCAGAAGATGAGGCCGCTCTGCGGGGCGACCTTATCGCTGGCAGGGGACATAGACTTCCTCCCAGGCAGCCACAACAAACTTCTTATTAAGGAACAACGAGCGAAGCGCCGTGTTGTCTCGCTGACAGGGCGCTTGCGCGCAAGAATTGCCAGAATTGACAGAATTGACGGTATTGCGCCTCCCTTGCAAGCAGCGCGCGGTTATGGCAGAATAGAAGACACATCTGCTGAGGCTCGTTCCTGGGGAGAGAGGAGCAGACACGCAGAGCGGGAGGCGGGCAGTGGAGTATCTCGATTTCGATCTGGAGATTGGCGCGGGCAGCGGGCGCGAATATCCCCTGACTGCGCGGTGCCAGGGCAGCCAGGCCAGCGTGACGCTGCGCTTTCCCTTTGACGAACTGGCGCTGAAGGACTGCCTGAAAGACCTGCGCATTGCCCTGCTGCGCTCCGGTGGGCAGCCGCGTCGCTCGCTCTCGCCCGAAGCCCAGGCGGTACAGGACTTTGGGCAGCGCCTCTTCGACGCGCTGCTGACCGGCGATGTGCGCGCGCTCTATGAGGTGAGTCGGCGCGACGCCGACCAGCGCGAGCAAGGGCTGCGGCTGAAGCTACATATCCAGGCGCCGGACCTGGCGGCGCTGCCCTGGGAATATCTCTACGACCGCCGCACGGGCGAGTATCTCTGTCTGTCGTCGCTGACGCCGCTGGTGCGGGCGCTGGACCTGCCCCGCCTGGCGCAGCCGCTGCGCGTCACGCCGCCGCTGCGCATCCTGGGGGTGATCGCCAGCCCCAGCGACCTGGAGCCGCTCGACATTCAACGCGAGCAGCAGCGCATCGAGACGGCGCTGGCTGGTCTGAAGCGCGCCGGGCGCGTCACGCTGACCTGGCTAGAGGGCCAAACCTGGCGCGACCTGCGCCGGGCGCTGCTGGATGAGACCTGGCATATCCTGCACTTCATCGGGCACGGCGGCTTCAACGAGCAGACGGAGGAGGGTGTGATTGCCCTGGCAAATGAAGAGGGCAAGGCGCACCTGCTGACGGCGACGCAGATGGGCACGCTGCTGGCGGGCCATCGCTCGCTGCGGCTGGCGCTGCTCAATGCCTGCTCCGGGGCGCGGGCGGCAGAGAACGACCTCTTTTCCAGCACGGCGGCCACGCTGGCGCGGCGCGGCATCCCCGCCGTGCTGGCGATGCAGGAGGAGATTACGGACCGCGCCGCCATCGAGTTTACCCGCGCCTTTTACGAAGAACTGGCACGCGGCAGGCCAGTGGACGCGGCAGTGGCTGAGGCGCGCACGGCGATTCAGATGAGCATCGCCAACACGCTGGAGTGGGGCACGCCTGTCCTCTACCTGCGCGCCCTGGATGGCCTGCTCTTCGATCTGGCCGCGCCAGCAGCCGGGCCAGCAAAGCCAGTGCAGGCGCCGCCGCCCGCGCCAGTCGAGCCGGAGCGAGCCGTGCGTGGGATCGCCGCGCCAGTCTTCACGCCGCCAACGCCCGCGCCAGCCGCGCCCAGACCGGAGCCAGCGCGGGGCGCTGGAAGCCAGCAAGATGCCGGTCAAGCTTCCGTCAGCTATATCTATAACGTAAATCCTTATGCGTCGCCAAAGATTC
>JBJKSJ010000344.1:0-10795 GCA_046704085.1 Ktedonobacterales bacterium
ATCAGATAGAGCGCGGTGCTGAAGAAGATTGCCAGGCTGATGACGGCGATCACCGGATCTAATAAAGGCGCGGTGATGAATCTGCCGCGCAGGCGCACTTGCGCCAGCACGGTGGGCAGGGTCAGCCCGCAGATGGCGGCGATCAGCAGGGTGATGCCGACGCCGATGCCCAGCGCGACGCCCAGCAGCGCGCTGCCAAAGAGCGCGCCGGAAACGACCCCGACGACGACGCTGGCGAGCAATCCGCCCAGCGTGCCCAGGCGCAGTTCGCGGAAGAAGATGCGCCAGAAGGCGCGCCCATGCCGGTCGCGCAGCACCCAGCCCGCGATGCCAAGTTCCTGCGCGCCAATGACACCGCTGGTAAAAAGCAGCAGCGGCACGAACGAAAGCAGCCCGCTCATCGGCCTGGCGGCCACGCCCGCGTGGCTGCCCAGCGAACTCTGCATCAGCCCGTGCAGCAGCAGCGCCGCCAGGATGCCCAAGACCAGATTGACGCTCAGCCATTCGCTGCGGCTGAGCGCGGCGCGCCAGCTAAAGCCCTCTTTGGGATCATCGGCGGCGCTGGCGCCGGCCATTTCGGCCACGTCCTCGTGATGCTCCTCATCCAGCACGTCGATAATATCGTCCACCGTCACCAGTCCCACCAGCCGCTCATCCTCATCGACCACCGGCACGCCCAGCAGGTCGTATTTGGCGATCAGCCGGGCGACCTCTTCCTGGTCATCGTTGACATGCACGCGCAGCACATCGCCGTCCATGATCGCGTCCAGGCGCGTGGCCGGGTCGCTGGTCACAAGCTGGCGCAGCGAGACGACGCCGACCAGATGCTGCCCCTCATCGACGACATAGAGATAGTAGACCATCTCCAGTTCGTGGCCCTGCAAGCGCAGCCGCGCCAGCGTCTCTTCGACGGTCAGGCTGGCGGGCAGACCCAGCACTTCGGTCGTCATAATGCCGCCAGCCGTATGCTCGTCGTAGCGCAGCAGTTGGCGGATGGGCCGCGACTCCTCCGTCGGCATGAGATCGAGCAGACGCTCGGCCTCTTGCTCATCCAGTTCGCCCAGAATATCGGCGGCGTTGTCGGGGGCGATGCGCTCCAGCAGATCGGAGGCGCGTTCGGGGTCCAGTTCGCTAACCAGCGCGGCCTGGCGCGTGGGTTCGATCTCTTCGAGAGTGTCTGCTGCCGTTTGGGTGTCCAGTTCCTCCAGAATCACGCCGCCCTCGGCGACATTGAGTTGCTCCAGAATGTCGGCGATGTCTGCCGGGTGCAGTTCGGCTAGCTTGGCATGGCTGACGCTCAGCCGCACTGCCGGGACGTTCAGCGTGCCGGAGGGCCGCGCCTCGCCACGCGCTGCGCCGCCAGCGGCTGCGCCCGCGCCGACCAGTTCTGGCGCGGCGGCTTCAATCGGCTCGATATAGTTCCAGGTGATCGTGCGCTCTGGCAGCTTGATGGGCAAAATATGCGCGAGCGCCGCGACGGGCGTCTCCGCGCCTAAGCGCCGCAGCAGCGCCCGCAGGCTGATGTCGGCGCCAACGAGCCGCGCCGTCTCCTGAATCTGCGCCAGCTTGAGATCGTTGACTTTGACGACGCGGAAGCCCTGCGTATCGACGATCTGCTTGTCGAGCAGGTCGCGCGCCAGGCGCAGGTCGCCGATGTGGCTGCCAGGGGGCGGCGACTGAATCTGGTCGCTGGGAACCTTCAGATAGACGGGAGCTTCCTCAAGATTAGCGACCTGCTCCCAGGGAATAATAATTTCTTGCCCAAAGCGAGTATGGCCGTTGCCGCCGTTGCCACGCCCGGCGGCGTTTGCCAGCCCACCCTCGCCAAACACGGCTGGCTTGACCACCAGGGTTGTCACCCTGGGAAACACATCATGCAGCGAGACGTACACATCGCGCAGTGTGCCGACGCGCTGATTGTTGCTATCAAAGACGCTGCGCCGCAGCAGATTGCTCAGAAAAATCATCGCCATCACCGCCTTTTCAGGAAGAGCATGGGGGCTTGAGGCAGCCCGGAAGGACGATGGGTAGATACCAGCTTCTGGCTGGCTGGTGGCGATGCGACAAGCGAGACGGGCAGGTGTAATCACACCCGCCAGGCGGAGATGAAGAGGAGGATACGTACAGAAAAGATCACAGATGCTGTGCTGCCTGGCTGCCGGAGCCGCGCGGGGGGCGCGCATTCCGGCGTGGCCCGTGAGGGCGCTGCCAGAGGATGCGGCGCTAGATACCCGGTGGTGCGATGACCGGCAAGGACAGGCGGCGCGCGCTCTTCATTCCGCGAGTGGCGTCAGTGTTGAAGCTGGGCTTCACTGCTGCTGCCCCGGTTGTCTCGCTTGCGACGAACCGCCGTTGTGAACCGTTTGACTGACTACTCGGACTCGGACCAGCGTCCACAGTCCTCACCTCCTTTGCATGTTTCAGCCAGCATGAAGAATACCAATCAGCAGAGCGGACCAGGATAGGGCATCGTTGCCCAGAACCTCCGTCTGACATGGAAATGACCTCCGCTCGGAAAGCCAGCCGTGAACACGCTGCCAGGGACAAGATAGCACTGCAACGCGCCCAGGCGTTGCATCCCCTATACTATAGCAGCATTTGTGCCATTTTGGCAAGAGGCGGGCTGGCTACCTGGCGAACGCCTCGTAGGTGAAGACGGCGACGAGGCCATAGACAAGGTGGGGGATGAGATCACTGGCCCAGCCAGAGATGCCCCACGTCTTCGGGTTTGTTGCGCCCAGCGCGGTTGAGGCCACGTCGCTCCCTGCCTGGTTTCAATAGTGCTTTGAGCTACGGTTTTCATTCGCAATCTGCATACCCAGAGCAAGGGAGCAGGAGGCAAAGCACCCGCTGGCGCTGCTCATCCGGCAAGCAAGATGGTGATGTCGCGCGGAATGGCGTGCAGGGCGTGGTGTGCCCGCAGCGCCGCCGGGCGCTTCTCTGCGGCGCGCGCCAGCGTGCGAATGGCGATGAGCAGGCTCGTGAAGGCGATATGTTGCGTATAGCCATCGGGAGGCGGGATGACCTCCTGATAGCCTTCGAGGAGCCAGGGCAGAACGAGCGCGGGCAGATGCTCGCCGTCGTGCAGGCGAAAGTGGCCCAGGTCGTACCAGCGGTCGGCGCCGCGTATCTCGCCAAAGTCGATGATGCCGGTGTAGCGGCCTTCTTCCTGATAAATATGCGTTACGTCGAAGTCGCCGTGCGCCAGCCACGCCTGCTGCGCGTCGAGCCAGGCGTGGCAGCGCGCCAGGATGCGGCGTATGGCGGCAACATCGTCTGGCTTCAACGCCTGGGCTTGCTTCAGCGTGGCAAGGTCACGCTCCAGATATTCCGCGAGGAAGGCTCTGGAAGTGGGATGCTCGGCCTCCAGGCGTGTGACCTCGCGCTGGTCCCGCTTGATCCAGCCGAAACCCTCTACCGACAGGCTGTTGATGATCGCCAGGTCGCGCCCGGCTGCCCGGAGGACACGGCGCTGCGCCTGGGCATCGGCGCGGGATGACAGGCTCTGGCCCCTGATCTCGGTTGTGACCATCACCGAGTGCCCCAGCGTTTCGTTGCAATGCTCGAAAGAGATGACTTCGGGAACACTGGCCTCACGCTCGCGCAGCAGCCGGTGCGCCAGGACTTCGGGGGCGAAGCTGGCTCCAGTTTCCGGCAGGACGCGCAGATAGAAGACCTCAGCATCCCGACAGATGCGATAGACATAGGTCGAGACGCCTTCAGGTACCTGCTCAACCTGCGGGCACGCTGCATGCGGGAAGAGTCGCGCGGCCAAAGCCTGGATGGCGCTCAGGTCAAAGGGAGGTGGTTGCAAGCTATCTTTTTCTCCTTTGCGTTGGCGCTTGCCTGTAACGGCCAGGGCGGGGCGGAAAGACGTACTATTCTCACTGTTAGCGCATGTTACAATAACGCCAGCGCGTCTTGCTTCGCGCCTCCTGATTGCTGGCTTTTGTTGTGAAGAGAGGAGATCGATCTCTATGTCGAAGCCCGCGCGTTCGTCCGCAGCCGCGCTGAAACATGTCGGTTGGGGTGCGCAGCATCCCGAACCCTGCACGCTGGTGATCTTTGGGGCCAGCGGCGATCTGACGCATCGCAAGCTGCTGCCGACGCTGGCGCATCTTGACCACGAGCATCCCTTGCCGAAGGCGACGGCGATTGTGGGACTGGCGCGGCGGCCAATGGATGATGAATCCTTCCGCCAGGATGCGCTGAAAGCCCTGGATACCTTCACGGAAGAGGGGCCGCTGGACGACCAGGCCAAACAGTCCTTTGCGCAGCGCCTCTATTACCATCGGGCCGATTTCACCGACCCGGCGGGGTATACCAGCCTGGCAAAGCGCATTGAGGAGATCGACCACGAGCGCGGCGGCAAGGGCAACCGCATCTTCTATCTGGCGACGCCGCCCAGCGATTATACCCAGATCATCGCCCAGCTTGGCGCGGCGGGCCTGAACCGCGAGGATCGCGACGGCGCGCGCGGCTGGTCGCGCGTGATTATCGAGAAGCCTTTTGGGCGCGATCTGGCTTCGGCGGAGGCGCTGAACAGCGAGATCGGGCAAATCTTCCGCGAGAACCAGATTTTCCGCATTGATCACTATCTGGGCAAAGAGACGGTGCAGAATCTGATGGCGTTTCGCTTTGGCAACGGCATCTTCGAGCCGCTCTGGAACCAGAAGTATATCGATCATGTGCAGATTCTGGTGGCCGAGAGCCTGGGCGTGGGCACGCGCGGCGCCTACTATGAAGAGGCGGGCGCCATCCGCGATATGGTGCAGAACCATATGATGCAGTTGCTCTGCTTGACGGGCATGGAGCCGCCCGCGACCTTTGACGCTGAATCGGTGCGCGATGAGAAGGTGAAGCTCTTGCACGCCATGCGCCCGCTGAAGACGCAGGAGGTTGCGGCGCGCACGGTGCGGGCGCAGTATCGCGCCGGGCAGGTGGATGGGCAGGCCATCCCCGACTATCACAAGGAAGCCAAGGTCGCGCCGGATTCGATGACCGAGACGTATGTGGCGGCCAAGCTGTTTATCGAGAACTGGCGCTGGGCGGGCGTGCCGTTCTATCTGCGCACGGGCAAGGCGCTGCCCAAACGCTCGACGGAGATCACGATTCATTTCAAGCAAGCGCCGTATCTGCTGTTTGCCAGTGAGGGCGAGGAACGCTGCCAGAATGTGCTGATCGTGCGGGTGCAGCCGGATGAAGGTATCGGGCTGCAAATCGGGGCCAAGCAGCCAGGTCCACAGATGAAGCTCTTGCCGGTGGATATGGATTTCTCCTACGTCAGCGCGTTTGGCGCGGGCACGCCAGATGCGTATGAGCGGCTGCTGGTCGATTGCATGCTGGGCGATTCCACGCTCTTTATCCGCCGCGACGAGGTGGAGAGCGCCTGGAGGTTGATTGATAGCATCGTTGCTGGCTGGCAGCACTCCACGCGCCACACGCTGCCAACCTATGAGGCGGGCACATGGGGGCCGCGCGAGGCAGATGAGTTGATTCGCCAGGATGGCCGCGAATGGTGGAATCCATAAGCGCGGCTGGCGGCTAAAGGCCGCGCCTGGAGGCTGCGCCGCGAAGCCTGCCTGCGCAGGCTGGGACGAAGACACGGCTTGTTGACGGATACTCTAGTGGGCGAGGGTTTGCTCTTGCTCCTCTGCGGAGGCCACCTGGAGTTCATGTTCGCGCCGCAGGCTGCTGACGCGCGAGAGGATCACGAGCGTACTCATGCCGAAGGCAACGGCGAGGAAGACCAGCGCGGGCGGCAGGAAGCCCTCCCATGAGGGAGCGTGCAGCTTTGGGATGGTGAGCAGCGAGACATAGGTGATCACGGCGGCGGCCCAGCAAAAGGGGAGCAGCGCGCCGCGTCGGCAGATCACGTCGCCTTCGCGTGGCTCATAGCGTATCCCCGCCGCCAGGCCGCGTATGACCCCAAGCACCAGACCCACCAGGACACACAGCGCAAGGAGCAGCCCTTGCTCAAAAGATGCCACGCCGTCGTGCTGGAGTAATTGCCAGGTCACGAAGGCAACCAGCAGCGCCAGGATGCCTTGTAAGACCTGCGAGACGCGGCGCCAGTTCAGCGAGCGAATAGAGACAATCAGCATGAGCATAGCGACACAGGTCGCTGCGGCAAAGACAGCCTGGTCAGGCATTGCGTTCTTTCTGAGGCGGCGCTGAGGGCCGCTGCGTGGAGCGAGCGTTGTGTTCGCCAGTGAGAACGTCCCAAACGTCCTGATCATTGCCGCAGTTCCTGTGCCACGAACTGAGCGGAGCACCGCGCTTACTGCCGCTTTTGCGCTCTGGGCGCACCTTTTTTGCTGAAGGATGAGGCGCCGATCACCAAGATGCAGACCAGGGCGAACAGGATGCCTGCCATAAAGACGCCGATGCCAATTTCCAGGTAGGTCTTGTCATTATTGTTGATGATGCCCAATACCACGGGAATCAATGCTGCCGCGCAGATGATGATTGCCAGGGTCAGCCAGCTTTTCCGCAGAAAACGAACCATAGAATCTCTCCCCAATAGTAATAATGGCTGTAGCTGCTACAGCGTCGGGCGCTCTCCCCTTGAGCAGATGTGCGCAGTATAGCATGCTCCAGCTCAGTTGGATACTGAATAGGAAGATTGGTGTAAGAACGCTGGCGGTTGAAACCGCGCCTGGAGGCGTTCCGCCACCAAGTCCGCCTGCGCGGACTCCCCACCCCGGTGCCGGGCGCTCGTCTGAACCCGCGTAGGCGGGTTTTGTGGCCGCAGGCGCGTAGGCGCGACTTTAGTCGCCAGCCATGACTGGCTCGACTGGCTCGACGCGCAGCGTGTCGCCTGGCGCGGTGCCGGTGCGGGCGGCAGTTCCGGCGGGAAGTTCGACGACATAGCGCGCGCGCAGGATGATCGGGCCGATCCGCCAGGGGCGCAGGCTGGGGAGTACGCGCAGCACAGTTCCCTCCTGCGAGACGTAGATGGCGTCAATGGCGAAGCGCATAAAGAACATGTGGATGCTGGTGCAGGGGTCGATTACCAGGCCGCTGCCTTCAGGCAGGGTGGCCTGGCCCATCAGTCCGATGGCGCGCGTCGTGACCGTGTTGGCGAAGCCCGCGCGCTCGGCCAGCATAGCGCTGCGGGTGGTATTGATGACGCGAACGGTTTGCATGTGTCCTCGCAGAGCATGAAGATCAATAAAGCACTGGTTGGGTGGAACCATTGTAACAGATGGCTATTTACGCCTGGGACTATTGGTGCTATGCTGGATGCAGGATGAGATGGCGCCTCGGAGGCGCTGTCCGCAGCAGTCCAGACAGAGGGATGGGACGCTCCCCGGAAGGTGCAAAGCGATGCGTTGGTCGGGCGTACAACGACCCTGGCGCGCGCGGCTGGCGCCAGGGTTGGCGCTGGCGGTGGTCGTGCTGCTGGCTGGCTGTAGCCAGGGTTTGGCCCAGCCGCCCAGCGGTCCCGCGCCCACGCCGATCAGGCTGACATCCAGTACCAGCGTTGGTGTGAGCAGCGCGCCGCCCGGAGCCTGGCAGGCGCTCAGCGGCTATACCAGGCTTCAGCAGCCATCCCTGACCCCCGATCCCTTCGATCCTAACACTGCCTACCTCTGCTCAATAGGGCCGGGCGGCGCTGGCGCGCTGTCGCTTCAGCGCACGACCGATGGCGGCGCTACCTGGGAGGGGGTGAATGGTCCCCCAGGGGCTAATCCGTTTTCTTGCTCGCTCAGCATTGATCCTGCCAACTCAGAGGATCTCTTTCTTTATTTGGGCTTTTCAGGATTTCAGACGCCTGAACCTGGCGCGGAGTTGTATCGCAGCCAGGATAGCGGGTATACGTGGTCGCTGATCCATCAGCCAGGCGCGGCGGGGAGCCTGCAACTGACCGGCCCAGAGGGAACCGTCCCGATAGTCTCCTGGAACCGGCAGCAGCTTTTTGGCCTGGCCGTCCCCTGGGATCCCAATATGGCGCCCCCCGATACACATCGCCTCTTTACGAGCAGGGATAACGGCCAGACATGGCAGCCGGTGGACACGGCGCTGGTGAAGCAGGGGCTGGTAGTGTTGGCGTTTACCGAAGTCTGGGGCCACTTGTTGGCCGTGACCGGCGTGACCGGCGTTGGCGCTGCGCGCGCTCAGAGCAGCGGTCCGCACTCCAGCGGTGGCCCGCAGGCCGACCTCTGGACGATGGACATAGCAACAGGCACATGGAGCCAGCAGCCCTCAGCCATCCCCGACCTCATACCGCTCGACTCCATGCAGCCAGATGTGCAATTGTTGAGTGGCGATGTGCCGCTGGGTCCACGCCCAGACTTCACGCTCTATTATGTGCGCGGGGACCAGCCGGTCATTTTGCAGAGCCAGGATGATGGAGCAAGCTGGACGCCTGTGCCGCTGCCAACCGGACTTCGCTTCTTTGTGCCCCTGGCGGTGGGAGCGAATGAGGCGCTCTATGGGTATACGCTCTTCGATACCGCCAGTGAACCCGCGTACCAGGGCATCTTCTGGGGGTCCGACGGCGCCTGGCATCTTGCCACGCCGGGCATGCCGCCTTCGTCGATCATCAGCGTCACCCCGGAAGGAGTCCAGTCCGGGCTGGACTCGTGGTGGGCGTTGGATACTGCTGCGCTCACCGTCTGGCACTATGAGTCTACTGCCAGTAGCTCAACCACCGGGACCGGCCAGCCGACGACCGGCCCTGGCTCGCAGTGACTCTCTTCCTATCCTCCTTGACTGTTCAGGCATTGATGGCTATACTGCACGCAATCGGGCTGATTACTGCTCGCCCTGTCCAGGAGGGGAAGATCGTGTGTAAGCGCCCTCGCGTCTCATATAGAGATGGGGTCTTGTTTCATCGGCGGCTGCTGGCAGTGGTGCTGGCGGTGTTGCTGGCCGTGCCCAGCCTGCTGGCTGTGTCTCCGCAGGGGCAGGTTGCCCGCGCAGATGCGCCTAGTATTACCATTGCCAGCCCGGCGAATCCCAGCGGTCCTATTCAGACGGGCATTCGCCTTACCGGGGCCAATTGGACGGCGAACGATACCGTTCAGGTCTATTATAATGCGCAGACGAATAATATGCCCTGCGGCGATCCCAATAATGTGCAGGCATTGTATCAAGCTCATCCCATCGGGGGCAGCGGCATATCCATTCATTCGGATGGTACATGGACGCTGGACTTTCAATGGCCCGCGACCAGTGGGGTCGGCACGTTCTATCTCTGCGCGTTTGATGTGGCGACGCCAACCCAGGTTGCGATTTCCGGCCAGCCGTTTCAGGTTCTCTCAACGACGCTGCCGGGGATTAGCGTGGACAACACGTTTCCAAATGCTGGCGACAAGATTACAGTGAACGGCACCGGCTTCCTGCCGGGCAATTTCCCGGTTGACCTTACGCTCGCCCCGCAGGGCAGTCAGACCCAGGGAGTGCTGCTGGGAACGGTGACAGTGGGTGGCAATGGCAATTTCACGCAGCCGGTCACGCTGCCGCTGACGCCGAGCGGGAACCTGAGCGTTGTCGCCAGTTCGCGCCCGGCGGTGAAAGGCGCGCCCGCGCCTCTGGTCGCCTCGCAGGATGTGACGGTGGGCGCGACTCCTTCGACACCTACGCCCGGACCAACGGCTACGCCGACACCTGATCCGACGGCAACGGCTACTCCAGCGACGACCACTGGCACGGGCGGCAATGGCTCTTCATCGGGGTCTGGTTCGATTCTAGGGCTGCTGGTCGTACTGCTGGCGCTGGTTCTTGTGGCGATAGCCGGGGTGCTGATCTGGTATTACAGCGGAACCCGCCCGCCCGGCGGAGCGCGTTCACCTGGAGCGCCACCTGCTCCTGCTCCTGCGCGGGCGCCCGCTGCGCCGCGCCGCGAACAGAGCGCGCGCCCGCCGCCTGCCCAGTGGAGCGACGATGACTGGGAAGCCCAGCAGGCGCCCTGGGAAGAAGATGAGCAGGGCGCCTGGGGCAGCGGGCCTTCGGAGTGGGACCAGGGGGTGAATCCCTGGCCCGTGCAGGAGGACTGGGAGCAGTCCAACCCTGGATACCCCCCGCCAAAGGGGCCGACCGGACGTAGGAATACCGGCTCCCAGCGCCCGACGCCGCCGCGCGCGCCCAACCGGGATGATAGGCCGGGCCATTCTCGCCCCGGCCAGGATGATTGGTGAGGGCGAACGCCAGATCACATCCGTTTGTAGCGCCGCCCCTGGAGTACCACTCCAGGGGCGGTTTCCGGCTGGGTTGGAACGACTGGAAGAGGGAGACTTGACGAAGGCTCAAGGAAGCGTTATACTGGCTTCGGCAAACGTGCTATGCGTTCGCCTCTCGGCTTGCTCTCTGCATAGAGTGTACCGGCGGGCAGCGCGGGCGCCATGATCTGGCGCGCCCAGAAGCAGGATGATCTGGCAGAGAGAAGCCCCAGGGAGGGGAAAATGAGGTGTGGGAATGGCTCCTGGATCACAGAGACCGGGCGGCTGGAAAGGCTCCGCTCAAGCGCGGCGGACCAGGCGCCTCGCGCTGCTCGTCCCTGCCTTGCTGCTGCTCCTCTTCACTGCGACGCTTTTGAGCCAGGGAGCCTTCGCGCAAGGGCACGCTCTCGCTGCTGCCAGCGCGCCCGGCGGCCCGCAGGCTCCACAACAACCGCCTACGCCAACGCCGACAGATACACCGACGCCAACGCCGACAGATACACCGACGCCAACGCCGACCCCAACGCCATCACCAACCGCAACGCCATCGCCAACGCCGACGGATACAGCGACGCCGACGGATACCCCCACAGGCACACCGACGCCGACGGATACAGCGACGCCGACAG
>JBJKSJ010000345.1:0-4127 GCA_046704085.1 Ktedonobacterales bacterium
GCTTTTCGCAAAGCGGCGAAGCCGCGATGCCGCGCGAGCCAGACCAGAAAGACCGGGACGAGGAAGATCGGCTGAGGCTTGATGAGGCAGGCGAGCGCCAGGCAAACGCCTGCCAGGCCCGCGCGCCGTTGGAGCATGGCCCAGGCGGCCAGCAGCAAGAAGAGAGTACACAGGCCATCAAGCTGGCCCCAGAGCGCGCTCTCGATCACCATCGGTGGGAGGAAGGCATAGCAGGCCGCGAGGAGCAGCGCCTGCCGTTCGCTCAGCGCCCGCCGGGCGAGGTGATAGAGAATCACGATGGTCGCCAGGTCGGCGGCCACCAGCGGCAGCTTGACCCAGGCGATGAGCAGCGGCGCCTGATCGACGGAAAGCACACTGGAGAGGCCAAACAGCGCGCGAACGTTGACGTAAAGCCAGACTTGCAGGCCAAAGAGATAGGACGCGAGTGGGGGATAGTTGGCAGGGTGGTCGCTGGGGGCCAGGCTGTAGAAATGCCAGAAATGCTGATTGGTCGTGGCGCCCCAGGTGATGAAGATTTGCAGATCGCCGAAGAAGCCAGGAAAGGTCAGCAGGCACAGGCGCGCAACGAGGGCTACAACCAGCACACCCAGCAGCGCCGGGTGCTTCAGGAGTCTGCGCAGAGGATGACTCGCGCTCCTGTGCCAGCGCGCCCGCGCCGACCTTGATCCCGTAGCCTCTACCAGACTACTGTTCAACCTGCCTGCCCTCCTCTGACGCGCTGGATTTCTCAAACGAGCCTCGCCTGGCTGTTGTGTCAGAGTCTACTCCTTCAGCAAGGATTCGTCAAGAAGCTGATACTGGCCCAGGGCGATTCTCGGAGAGTTATGGCACAGTCTTTGCAACTAGCTGGCAGTAGAGACCCACTGGCTTCCCTGTCGGCCAGGCAGCAAACCCTCGAAAGGAGGTCTCTCATGCCTTCAACCACACATCCTGCTGGCAATCTGGCCTTGAGAGAGGGCCGGTTGTTGGGGGGGGTGCTGGGGCTTGTGCTGGTGCTGTTGCACCTGCTGGATACGTTGGCGTCCGGGGGTCTGCTGGTGTCTGCGCTCACGCTGGCGCTGACGCCTGGCGTCTATCTGCTGGCCGGACTGCGGGCAACATCACAGACTGGCCGCATACAAACCGGCGCCTACGCGGGCCTGCTGACCGCCCTGGTGAGTTCAGCCTTCAGCCTGACGGTCTCGTTCGTCTTGCTGGTGGCCCAGCCGGATCGCGTTACTGGCCTGCTGAACAGCATAAATCTGCTGCTGAAGCAAGCGGGAATAATGGACTCGCTTCCCCTGAGTGTCCTGATCGGGGCACTGGTGATAAGCTATTTGATGGTCTTTTGCTTCTCGCTGCTGGTCGGGTTTGCGCTGGGGGCGCTGGGTGGTAGTCTCGGAAAGGCGCGCCGCCTGGCAATCTAATCTCTTTCCACCCCCTCGCTCCCGAAGGGATAGTGCGCGCTGAGTGAGGTTGGATTCGTCAAGCTATTTCACGATCATCACCTCATCCAACGCTTTTTTGGTGAGGATGGGCACGCGGCAGTCGGGGGCGGGATAGCCGACGGGCAGGACGATGACGGGCTTTTCGTTGCGCGGGCGGCCCAACAGGTCGCGCAGAAAGCCCATCGGGTTGGGCGTGTGCGTGAGGGTCGCCAGCCCGGCTTGATGCAGGCTGGCGATCAAGAAGCCAACGGCGATGCAGACCGATTCGGTGACGTAATAGTGCTTGACGTGCGCCTCTGGCTGGTCGGCGCGCAAGCCATAGTCTTGCTTGAAGACGACGATCACGTAGGGCGCGATCTCCAGGAACTCTTTGTGCCAGTCGGTGCCCAGCGGCGCCAGCGCGCTCAGCCACTCCGGCGGGAAGCGATGCGCGTAGTTCTCGCGCTCCTCCTCTTCGACGACCTCGCGCATGCGCCGCTTGAGCGCCGGGTCGGCAACGACGACAAAGCGCCAGGGCTGCTGATTCGCGCCGGAAGGCGCGGTCGCAGCGGTGGCGATGGCGTTCTCGATCAAGGCAAAAGGCACGGGGTCGGGCGCGAAGGCGCGAATGGTGCGGCGCTGGCGCATGCTGGCGAGGAACGCCTGCGAGCGGCGCAGCGCCTCCTCCGGGCTAAGCCGCTCAAAAGCCAGCGGCTGAAAGGGATAGCGACTGGTGGCCTCGCCGCTCACTGCTTCGCTCATGTGTCTCGCTCCTTGTAGCTTCGGCTTCCAGCCGACCTTGTAGCGCCGACGTCTCGCCGGCAGGGGTGGGGTCTGGCGCACACGCGCGCTCTTGTTGTCTGCTGGCGGTTGATGACGTGGCTGGCGGATAAATCCGCGCCTAGAGGCGCTGCGGCCCACGAAGCCCGCGTAGGCGGGCTGGGACGAAGACGTGGCCGCGTTGAAAAGGCAAACAGCATCAACCGCGCCTTATGCTCTATTGAGATTGATGTCGCCGCTGCTGGTCTGGATGGTCACTTGCGCGTAGGGCGCGCTGCCAGCCGTGCCGGTTGCGGCCTTTCCGTCGATGTTTATCCCCGAAAAAACGGAGTGGATCGAGCCGCTGTCGGTAGACGCCTGCACCTGCATCGCGGCGTCGCCCGGCAGCGTCAGGTCAACGTTGCCGCTGTCGGCCTTGAAAAGATAGGTTCCCTGCGGGCCTAGCGATCCAGTATAGCCGATGTCGCCGCTGCTCGTCTCGAAGGACGAATTGCCGCTGGCGCTGGCGCTCTGGACGCTGAGGTTGCCGCTGTCTGCTCGCAGCGTCATCTGCCCGCTGGCATTGCTGGCGTTGATGTCGCCGCTGCTTGTGGTCAGGGTGATCTGCCCACTGATATTGCTGGCTTGAATGTTGCCGCTGTCGGCGCTGAGCGTGACCTGCCCGCTGCCGCTGTTGGTGCTGATGTCTCCGCTGCTCGCCTCCAGGATCATCTGACCGTTGATGCCAGTGGCGCTGATGTTCCCGCTGTCGGTCTTCACGTTCAGGTTGGTCGGGCTGGGAACGGTGACGTTGAGATGTACTCCGCTATTATAAAACAAGCCAAAGTCAAACGTATCGTTCTGGTCAACGGTGATAGTCACGGTATCGCCGTTCTGCTGATAATGAACAGGTAGCTGATCGCTGCCGCGCAGAAAGACGCGCTCGGATGCCTGGGCGGTGATCTGATTTGCCGGGCCACTCGTGATCGTCACGTCGGCGGAACTGGCGTTCACAACCAGCGTCGGCTGCGCGCCCACCGCAAAGGTCTTGAGCGGCGTCGTGATGGTGTGGGACAGCACAAAGCTGGCTGCGACCAGCCCGCCAAAGATCACCACCAGGATCAGCATGCTCACCGCGAACCAGCGCAACGGATACCCTCGCCTGCGCGGCGGCTGGCCCATTGGCGGGATGGCCGACCACTGCGGCTGCTCGCGTGGGTCGGTATTGATCGGGTGGGCCAGCGGCGCCCGCTGCTCGCGTGGGTCGGTATTGATCGGGCGGCGGTCCACCCTGCTTTCGCCTGGGGCGAATGACTGCTCTTGATTGCTCATTGCTTGCTCCTCTACGACCCTTTATGCAGGTGAATCGAGCCGTTGCCGGTCTGGAGCGTCACCTGCGCAAAGGTGGGACCGCTGCCCACTGTGCCTTCGGTCACTCCATTGAAATCAGAATCAATCGAGCCGTTGCCCGTCGAGGAGGCAAGGCGCATCGACGTGTCGCCCGGCAGTGTCAGATCAATCGAGCCGTTGCCGGTCCTAAACAGATAGGTTCCAGCGGTATCGAGCGAGCCGCTGAAGTTGATAGACCCATTGCCGGTCTGGAAGGTCGAATCTCCGCTGGGGCTGGCATCAGACGCATTGATGGACCCATTCCCTGTCTTCAGCGTCATGGCCCCGCTGATATGGCTGGCCTGGATGCTGCCGTTACCAGCGGTCAATATCACCTGTCCGCTGCCGCCGTTCGTGCTGATGCTCCCATTCCCGCTATGCAGCGTCATCTGCCCACTGACGCCGCTGGCGTCAATCGAGCCATTGCCCGCGCTCACGTTCAGGTTGGTCTGGCTGGGAACGGTCACGTCGAAGTCTACGCCGAGGTTCAAGGCAAACAGCGGCAAAATGGTGAACTGCCCATCATCGGCGCTGATGGTCACGGCGCCGTCG
>JBJKSJ010000346.1:0-3787 GCA_046704085.1 Ktedonobacterales bacterium
ATGCTGCACCATTTCACCGGCTCCAAAGAGCATAACGTCGCGCTGCGCGGGCGCGCGCTCGATCACGGCATGAAGGTCAGCGAGTGGGGCATCTATCGCGGCGAGACGCTGCTGCCCATCCACGACGAGATCGAACTCTATGCCGCGCTGGGCATGGACTATGTTGAGCCGGAACTGCGCGAAGATCGCGGCGAGATTCAGGCCGCGCTGGAGCATCGCCTGCCGGGGCCGCTCTTGATCGAGCGCGACCTGCGCGGCGTGCTGCACTGCCATAGCACCTGGAGCGATGGGCAGGTCAGCATCAAAGAGATGGCCGAGGCGTGCATCAAGCTGGGCTATGAATACATCGGCATCTGCGACCACAGCAAAGCGGCAGCCTACGCGGGCGGCCTGAACGAAGACGCGGTGAAGCGTCAGCAGGAGGAGATTGATCGGCTGAACGAAGCCTACGCCGGGCGCTTTCGCATCCTCAAGGGCACCGAATGCGACATCTTGCGCGACGGCTCCCTGGACTATGACGAGGAGACGCTGGCGCGCTTCGAGTTCGTCGTCGACTCCATTCACAGCAACTTTGGCCTGCCTCCAGCGGATCAGACGAAGCGCATGCTGCGCGCCCTCGAAAACCCCTACACCAGCATCATCGGCCACCCAACGGGACGCATCCTGCTCAGCCGCGAGGGCTACAGCCTGGATATGGAGGCCGTGATCGACCGCGCGGGCGAGTTGGGCGTCTGCATCGAAATCAACGCCAGCCCGCTGCGGCTGGACCTGGACTGGCGCTGGCTGCATCGCGCCAAAGAGCATGGTGTCACGATACCGATCTGCCCCGACGCGCACAACCCCGCCGGGCTGGAGGAGATGCGCTACGGCGTCTACGCCGCGCGCAAGGGCTGGCTGACGCCCGCCGACGTGCCCAACACCCTTGGCGCCGACGACCTGCTGGCCTTCTTCAAGCTCCAGCGGCGCCTGTGATGCTACGGCACGCGATAGGTAAAGCCCACCGGCTCAAAGCCAGCGACTTCCCCACGCTCCAGCCTGGAACGGACCTCTTCCAGACGTGCCCGATTGGGCAGGTCCAGCAGCCGCTCACCACAGAAGCGACAGACTGCGGCGTGAATGCGCACAATAGCCGTATTTTGGCCTACCGTCACTGGCTCCTCGATCTCACGAAGCTCATAAGCGTCATCGTTGCCACAGGTGTAGCAGTGTAGCTGCCTTGCTTGCTCTGCGGTCAATTCAGGAGCCTGCTCATCAGGCACCATATTTGCCGCTCCTGTCATTGTTCGCCGCTCCTCTCCATTTGTTCGTCTGGACTTGCTTATCAGGGAGTGCTGATCCGTGTCTGCCAGTCAGCACTCCACTTGTGGGGTTGCAAGTCTGGACGATAGAGGGTTATCAAAGTAGCAAAGCTGATAGCTGTCTGGTATCCCCAGCAGCTATGCACTGGTCTACCATTGGGTAATATACTCAGTATCAGGCAACTTGGACCGCGCCGATCAGTCGGATAATCTTCGATGATTTCCCCACTGCTCAGGACGCTCGCGCGCACTTCGGTAACAAGAGGTCTGCTTTCGCCTCACGATCAGCATGCTGTGTGATAATGACGCGACCCAAGCTCAGAGCAGCCTTCAGCGTCCCCAGGTCCATATGCCTGGTAACTCCTTTCGCGTCTTTGGCTGCTGATAGTATATCATGCCGACCCTTGTTAAGTGCTTGCCAGTGTCACTCTTACTAGCGCACATCATACAGCGGCAGGCCGGTGATGCCGCTGATGAGGGCGATCAGCGCCTCCATCTGCGCGTCGTATTCAGCGAAGGGGATAGCAGGCCGATAGAGCGAGTACCAGCGATTACGCCGCACGCGCTTCCAGGAGACGACGGCAGAGGGGCCGGAGAGTTCATAATAGATGGCTGGTGTCTCTGGATCGCCGTCGCGGATGGCAAAGAGCCGCGCATCGCTCCAGCGAATCGCTTGTTGCCTAAACGATGTGTCGCTGCCCATACGGCTTCGGAGAGCATGCCGGACAATCAGCCCTTCTGGCGTAATCTCAATGCGCTGAGTCCGAAGGAGGCGGAGCATGGACAGGCCAACGAGGCAGAGCAAGATAACGGAAAAGGGTATATCAAATTGGAAGAGTTGATGCGCAGTTGCTAATAAGTCGTGCTCACCCCACACCGAATAGACCCATACGTCCACAAGAATGCCCATGCTGGCTACCAGGCAGAAGACAGCCAGGAACTTGAGCCAGGTTGGCTTGAGCTTTATAGTGGACGGCAGCGGCAGTGCGGCCACGTTGGGCAGCGGATGCGGATAGGCGAGCGGCACGCGAGCGGCAAAACCCCAGGCAGCGGCCATCTGGCGGCGATAATTTACCTGCTTCCAGCGTCGTGATCGAGCGAGGAAGAGGCCGCCCAGGAGGAGAAAGAGCAATGCAGAGAAAAAAGAGAGCAGAGGCACTCCCCAGCCTGCATCAACCGCATCATTCCAGGTCTGCCAGACCAGGAATCCCTGAAGGAGAAAGCTCACGAGAAAAATGTATCCCGTTAGTTGCAGCATCGCTCGGTCATTGGCGACCATTGGCGCCTCCTTGGCTGGCCTGACGTGACGCCTTCTTGCCCTTAGATTGGGATCGTTGCGTTGGATGTGCCTTCTTGCTTGCATTATAGCTCGCTGGTCTGCTGTTTGTCAACTCGTCTGGTTCTTGACTCAAGACCGTGCGGCGGGCGTCCTCTTTGGGGCAATAAATAGGTAATTCTGCGGATGAAGAGGTCGCCTGGCTTGAGTACACTTGCCTGCAAGAGTTCTATAGCGATACGCTGGCGCCTGGCCGAACTGGCAGAAGGAGGCTCTATGCGAACACCTGTGCGCGTGCTGATGCTGATTGTTGTTCTCCTCGCCCTGGTCCTGGGCGTGGGCTTCTACGTGCAGCTTTCCTGGGCCACCAGCCTCTGGCCCTGGCCCGATTCCTATCTCTCCTATGTCTTCCTCTCGTCCTATGCCGTTGCTTTTGGCGGAGGCGTCCTCTGGGTCGCGCTCTCTGGTTCGCTGGGCGCGGCCAAGGGCGGTATTATCAACCTTGCGGTGGCTTCAGCAGGTATGGGCATCTACTCGTTCCAGCTAGCGCAGACAGATAAAGCCGTCTTGCCCTTTGCCATCTTTTGTAGCGTCGCGCTCCTCAGCCTTATCGTCTTCTTCTGGCTGATTCGCCGCGCGCCCCTTCAAGACCCCCGGCCCACGCCGCTGCTCGTCCGCATCTCGTTTGCCGTCTTCACCGTCGTCCTGATCATTGTCGGCATCGCCTTGACCTTGAAGGCCCCTATGATCTTCCCCTGGTCTTTGCGCGCGGAAACCTCGGTGATCATCGGCTGGGCGTTTCTGGGCGCGGCCTGCTATTTTCTCTATGGCGCGCTCCGCCCGCGCTGGGATAACGCCGGAGGGCAACTGCTGGGCTTTCTGGGCTACGATCTGATCCTCATCGTCCCCTTCATCCGGCATTTTGCCAGCGTGCAGCCCGGCCATACGCTCAGCCTGATCATCTATGTGATCGTCCTCGTCTACAGCGGGGCGCTGGCGGTCTATTACCTGTTCATCAACCGCGCAACGCGCCGCTGGGCGCTGGTTTCCCAGCCAGCCCACAGCGCCCCTGCGGGCGTACCATCACAGTCGGCTTGATACCTGAAGATCAACTCGCTTCCTGGCTCCGCACCATCCCAGGCGTGGGAGCGCCAGGTGGCTGTCGGCTAGAGCATCGGTCACAAAAAGTCGGGGTTTCGTCTCAGCCCACGCA
>JBJKSJ010000347.1:0-21589 GCA_046704085.1 Ktedonobacterales bacterium
GGCACGGGACGCTCGCCGCAGGGTGGTGGCCCGGCAGATGCGTCGTCTGCGCCCTTTGCTCCCCGGTCGCTGAGCTCCTATGCGTCGCCGCCAGCAATGTGGCCCGACAACGCGCCAGGCGCTTCTATCGGCCCGCCGTCGGGCGCGTATGGCTCTGGCGCGTATTCTCCATCGATGGGCGCCAACCATTATGGTCCTCCTGCCCCCTCGGAATCCCTCAACCCGTTTGGGCCACCATCAGGGACGCTCTATCCCCCGCCAGGCGCCGGGCCAACTCAGCCGGGCTTCGGATCGCCTTCCTCTCGCTATGGCGCGCCGCCCTTCACGCAGCCTGAGCCGCCGTTTGCGCCCGGCTATCCCACGCCTGGCTTTCCAGAAATGCCGGAAGAGCCGCCCCAGCGAGGCCGGAACACACTGGGGATGATCATCCTGTCCGTCATCACGCTGCTGGTGCTGCTCGGTGGAGGGCTGCTGGTCGCAGGCATCAATGGCAAGGGGCCACTGGCGCGCCTGAACGGCCAATCTGCGAACACAACGCAGACGCCAGCCGCCAGCCCAACCCCAACGGCGACGCCCACTCCCAGCGTGCCAGCGGGCTATCAGCTTTACACCAACTCGTCCCAAACGTTCAGCATCGCCTATCCTTCCAACTGGCAGACGTCAAATATCTCTGCCAATTTAGGCAGCGGCGCACAGTTCCAGGGAGTGAGCCAGATATTCCTTGTCACCGATATAGGGCCAGGCGCCGGAAACACTGCTTATCTCGATCAAGTCTTCTGCGAAGGGGACAGCAGCGGGAGCGGCTTTGGCGGCAAGCCAACAAAGCCCAAACAGGTTTCCATTGGCGGCCAGCAATGGACCGAGGAAGAGTGTACCAACTCCAGCAAGGGAGCGCATGCAGCAGTAGAAACGATCATCTATAACGGGCATGTGTACCTGATCGCCTACTCCAGCCCCACGACGACATTCTCCAGCAATCGCAGCCAGTACTTTACGCCGATGGAGCAAAGCTTCAAGTTTCTGACCTAGCCCGCCAGGGTCAGGATGGGTGAGAAGAAGGATGGGAAGAGCCATTGCTGGAGGGAGGGCGCTGCTGCAACGCCTTCAGGCGAAAGAGCAGGCGGATGCGCGCGCCGAAAAAGCGGGGGTCAATGGGCTTGACCACGTAATCATCCGCCCCGGCCAGGAACCCGGCCACCTTATCATCGATGTCGGCCCGCGCCGTCAAAAACAACAGGGGCAGTCTGCTGGTCTTTGCATCAGCGCGCACTTGCTCGCAGAGGCGCAGCCCGCTCATATCTGGCAGGTCCACCTCGCTGATGATCAGGTCTGGAAGTCCACGCTTGAGCAAGTCCAATGCCTCGGCTGCCGTGCGCGCGTGGCGCAGGGCAAACTCGCCCAGCAGCGTCTGCGCGACCTGCTCGTACATGGCAAAGTCCGGGTCAACAAACAGCACGCGCTCCATAACCCACCTCCTGGCGCTTCGGCCCTGACTGAGCCAGCGGCGCTGTTTGTTGTTGGTCATCCCTGCCAGGGATAAAGAAGGCCAGGAGACCTCCTGCCTGGTAATAAAAAAAGAAGCACCATCCTGGGATCAGCGGCGACATGCTGTTTCGGATGACCGGCGCGCGTTCTGGCCCTGCCTGCTCACGCCCCCTGAAGCCCCGCCAGATCGTGCATGCGTTGGCAGCGTTGCTCGGCGGTAATCTGCATCACCCGCTCCAGCGCCGCGCCCAACGCCGCCGGCTTAAACGGCTTCGTCAGGTATTCGTCTACGCCGGAGAGATAGCCCTGCACCTGATCTTCCTCTCGAATCATCGCGCTCAGAATAATCAACGGCACGTTCGCGCTGGTGGCGTCGCCGCGCAGACAGCGCACCAGTTGATAGCCATCCATCCGGGGCATTTTGACATCAATAATCACACAATCGGGCTGCTCCTGATAAAAGCGCTTCAGCCCCTCTTCGCCATCGTAAGCAGCAACCACCTCGTAGTTGCCTTGCAGATGAACTGCGTATTTAATCAGTTCGACAATCGTCGGGTTATCGTCAATGACCAGGATTTTCTTGGGAGCGCCCGCGCGCCAGGCATACCCCTGTGTATTCGATGGCGCCTGAACCAATATCTTTCCTCCTCTGTCGCTCGCAGCGGAAGCTGCCCGCCGCGATGCCCGCCACTGGTGAATGAACGGTCCATCATAGCGATATTTTAGCATAGCGAACGTCAGCCGCCAACCCCGTGTTGCCAGCGCCAAGGGCGATATAAAAGTCGCATCTGGCACGGAGCCTGGCGGATAAATCCGCCAGCCCGTCCGACTGTTCAATCGCCCTGCCCAGCGCCCCTGTGCTACAATATCCTCGTAAGAGGCATCTTCTTGGAGAGTGCTGCCGTATTTTGCCGCGGTATAGGGCGCGCCACCATCGTATGTATCAGCCCGGAAATCAAAGCGAGGCTTGGCCTGCATGAACGACTACACACCATCAACTCCTGCCCCATCTCTGCCAGACCGCTACGCGCGCCAGACCCTTTTCGCGGGGATTGGCCGCGAAGGTCAGGAACGTTTGCGTGCCTCGCGCGTGGCGATCATCGGCTGCGGCGCGCTGGGAACGAACGTGGCAAACAATCTGGCCCGCGCGGGCATCGGCCATCTGACCATCGCCGACCGCGACTTCATCGAGGCCAACAACCTCCAGCGCCAGGTCCTCTTTGACGAAGAGGACATCGCGCGCAATCTGCCCAAAGCGATTGCCGCCGCCGAAAAGCTGCACCGCATCAATTCGGAGATCGCGGTCACGCCGCTGGTCGAAGACATCAACGCCGAAAATATCGAGGCCATTGTCGCCAGCGCCGATCTCGTGATGGACGGCACGGATAACTTTGAGACGCGCTATCTGCTCAACGACGCCTGCATCAAAGCAGGCAAACCCTGGGTCTATAGCGGCGTGATCGCCTCCTACGGCGTCACCATGAATATCCTGCCGCACGACACGGCCTGCCTGCGCTGTGTCTTCCCAGAAATGCCCCTGCCCGGCACGACGCCCACCTGCGACACTGCTGGCGTCCTCAACGGCATCGTCGGGACCATCGCGTCGATTGCCTCCACCGAGGCGCTCAAAATCCTCCTGGGCCGCGCCGAGAAGATCAACCGCGCCATGCACTGGATGGACCTCTGGGAGAACACCCAGGATCAGATGGAGATTCCGCGCATGCCCGATTGCCTCGCCTGCGGCCAGAGCAACTACGAGTTTCTGGACGACGCTGGCAGCGGGCACAGCACGTCGCTCTGCGGGCGCAACGCCGTACAGGTGCGCCCGCCGCGCCACGCTGGCAATGGGCACGCGGCGCCGTCGATGGACTTTTCCATGCTTGCCGGACGGCTGCGCGAGGTCGGCCAGGTCAACTTCAACGACTTCCTGCTGCGCTTCCGCGTCGATGGGTACGAGTTCACCGTTTTCCCCGACGCCCGCGCGATCATCAAGGGCACGGATGACGAGACCATCGCTCGCTCGCTCTACGCGCGCTATATCGGGTCGTAGCTGATTATGGACCATCCCTCACATTTCTGAAAAGTCGTCCAATGGCCACTGCAACGAAATCGTAAGGAGAACGAGATGGTCGCTGAGCCACACCGCTCCACAATGAGCGTTGAAGATTACCTGACGCTTGACCGCAGCAGCATCGAGGGTCGCTATGAATTCATTGATGGTCAAGCTTACCTGTTGGCTGGCGGCACTGCCAACCACGCTACCCTCAGCTTCAATATGATGAGCGCCATCCATAGCCTCCTGCGCGACCCATGTCGTATTTATAACTCAGACCTGCGCGTACGCCTCTCCAAGAGCCGCTACGTCTACCCAGACGCTACAGTAAGTTGTGATCCGCGAGATCGGGGCGAAGTCGATACCATCCGGTATCCGCGTCTGATCGTTGAAGTCCTCTCGCCCAGCACCGAAGCCTATGACCGGGGCCGGAAGTTCGGCTACTATCGTGATTGCCCAACCCTGGAAGAGTATGTCCTGGTGGACACGCAGCGCCAGGCGATAGAGGTCTATCGGCGCGAGGCAAGCGCCCTGTGGACGCTGCATCCTTTTGGGGCAAACAATGACGTAGAACTGGCAAGTCTGGGCGTGCGTTTCCCTGTTGCTGCTGTCTACAGAGATGTCATGTTTCCAGAAGATAGAGCAGAGCAATCATCAGAATAAATCATGCAAACAAGCGCCAATGATACCATCGCCGCGATTGCCACGCCGCCCGGCATCGGGGGCGTTGGCATCGTGCGACTCAGCGGGCCGGAGGCTCTGGCAATTGCCCGGCGCGTCTTCCGGCGCCCTGGCAAGCGCCAGGATGCCGCCGATTGGCAGCCAGAGTCCCATCGGCTCTACTATGGGCATGCCATCCAGCCAGAGAACGGCCAGACGCTGGACGAGGCGCTGCTGGCCTTCATGCGCGCCCCGCACAGTTATACGGCTGAGGATGTCGTCGAGATTCAGGCGCACGGCGGGCCGCTCGTGCTGCGCCGCATTCTGGACGCCGCGCTCAGCCAGGGCGCGCGGCTGGCAAACCCCGGCGAGATGACCCTGCGCGCCTTCCTGAATGGTCGCATCGATCTGGCCCAGGCCGAGGCAGTCATGGACGTGATCGGCGCGCGCACCGACGAGAGCCTGCATCTGGCGCTGGAGCAATTGCGCGGACGGCTTTCGACACAGGTGCAGGCAGCGCGCCAGGATGTATTGGGCGCCCTGGCGCAGATCGAGGCCAGCATCGACTTCCCCGACGACGTACCCGCGCCGGAGCCAGAAGCGCTGCGGGCGGGCATCGAGACTGCCGCTGAAGGCGTGACGCGGCTGCTGGCTGGCGCGGAGCAGGGACGGCTCTATCGGGAGGGGCTGCGCGTGGCGATCATCGGGCGGCCCAACGTCGGCAAGTCCAGCCTGCTCAACGCCCTGCTGCGCAGCGAGCGCGCCATCGTCACGCCCATTGCCGGAACGACCCGCGACACAGTGGAAGAGTTTGCCAACGTGCGCGGCATTCCGGTGCAATTGATCGATACCGCCGGGATCAACGAGAGCAGCGATCCCGTCGAGCAGATGGGCGTGCAGCGCAGCCGGGCGGCAGCTTCTAGCGCCGATCTGGTGCTGCTGGTGCTGGATGCCAGCGAACCACTGACCGATCAGGACGAAGCGGTGAGCGCGGCGCTGCGCGCATTTGGTTTTGGGCGCAGCGATCTAATGCCCCAGAACGGCTCAAACGGGCGGGAGTTCGCCAACGGCGCGAGCGCCGGGCGGCCCGTCATTCTGGTCCTCAACAAGAGCGACCTGCCACAGCGGCTGGCCGACGAGGAAGCGATTGCCCGCTGGCCGGGTGCCCCGGTCGTGCGCACCTCGATGGTCACACAGGAGGGGCTGGAAGCAATGGAGGATCAGGTGCGCGCGCTGGCGCTGGCAGGCCAGGCCAGGCCAACCGCAGACGAAGAGGCGCTGGTGACAAACACGCGCCACCGCGACGCCCTGCGCCGCACAGCAGACCATCTCAGCGAAGCAATAGAGACGCTCAATCAAGGGCTGCCCCTCGATTTTGTCGCCATCGATCTGCATGGCGCGGCCAACGCGCTGGGCGAGATTACCGGCGAGACAGCCACCGAAGATTTGCTGGAGCGCATCTTCCAGGACTTTTGTCTGGGCAAGTGAACAGTTCCAGCCGCCAGCACGTCGGCAATTAAAATCGCCGCTATGGGCCTGGCGACCACCAAACCCGCCTGCGCGGGTTGGGACAAACGCCCAGCATGCCTGGGGTGGGGAGTCGGCGCAGGCCGACTTGGTGGCGCCGCAGCGCCTGTAGGCGCGGTTTTTAACCGCCAGCCAGTCAGGCTCCGTTGCGATGATTCATCTGCACGCGCGCCACTAATGGCTCCAGGCGCGAACGCTGCTCCGGGGTCGGATGATCGAAGCGATACAGCAGGTGATCGACCACCGGCTCAGGGAAGCTGTCCAGCAAACTATCGATGATGCGCTGCATGGCGCGCGTGGTGAACTCCGCCTTAGTGAGGGCCGGGCGATAAACATAGGCGTTCTCGACCTTGTGCCGCAGCAGCAGGCGCTTCTCCGAGAGGCGCTCCAGCACCGTTTTGATGGTGGAGTACGCGAGGGAGCGACTGGCCTGCTGGAGTTGCTCGTGGACGACGCGGGCGGTGCATGCTCCGTGTTCCCAGACGACTTCCATCACTTCGGCTTCCAGCTCGCCGAGCAACTTCTGCATGCCCCGCCGGTCGGGCCGAAAGGCCAATTTGATGTCCTGTGCCATAATTGCCTGGCTCCCTCTCTCGTGTGCCTGACTCTTCGAGCGCGTGCGTGGCTCGATGGATACTCTGGCTGCGGCTGCTCCCCAGGCGAGATCATGCAGGAGGGCAGGCAAGCATCCACCCAGCGGGTTGATCGTTCTTCGCTTGTGGGCCAGAGTATAGCATGGGGGCAGCAGGGCGTCAACAGTTCAGCAAGAAGATCACGATGCGCATGCCTGCTGTATCTGGGGAGAGAGGTTTTTCACTGGCGCCAGGATAATAATCAGCAGCGACCCGCCCTGCGGCGGGGATGCGCCATCATCGAGATTCGTCTGCTGGCTCCCATGAATCAAGGCAACCGTCGGAGCCTTGCAGGCCAGAACGGCATTATTCTCGCTGCTCTGGACACTCGCTGGCAGCGTCCAGCCCTTACCCGGCAAATTCTGCTGATAAAACGACGCGATCTGCGCGGGACTGGTGCCATCGACGCTGTAGACCCACTCCTCGGAGCCAGGGCCAGTCGTGCCGCTGGCCGAGCGGTCCAGGTGATCGATAAAGGTAATTCCGCAGGGCAAGGGCAGATCATCGCGCAGGTTATTGCGCTGCTGGGCCGAGCAAAGCTGCGGATAGAAGTACATGGCAAAAGCGCCGACGCCAACCACCAATAGGAGCAAAAATCCAACCACCGACAGCCCCCAGAACGAGCGCCAGAAGTGGCGCTTTGGCGGCGGCGGATCAAACCCCACCGCTGGATAGGCCGATTGGGCAGGGCCGCGCCGGGAGCGCGCGAATGGATCGGCAGGCGGCGCATACTGTGGCGCTCCTGGCGGCGCGGCATATGGCGGCTCATCATCAGCGAGCGGCTCAGCATAGCCATTATCCGGCGGCTGGACAACCCCATACGGCGCCGACGAGCGCCAGAGCATATCCTGCGCGACCTCCTGGGTCAGCCCGCAATTCCGACAAAATCGCGCTGAGGCAGGCATGAGCGTGCCACAGCGGGGGCACGGCGGCGCTGAAGGATCATATCCCATTGGCACTCCCTTTCGTTTCAGCGATCAAAGAAAGGCGCGATCCAGTTCACCGCGTCGAAAATCATGGGCACCGTAATCATATGTGAAACATCATACCACTTGAGCGCCAGCCGCTCAGGTTGGTCTTGATAGAACGGCAGGGCCGTCTCATAGATGCGCTGCGACGCCTGCGGTGGAACCACATCATCCTGCCGCCCGTGAATCAGCAGCAGCGGGCGCGGGGCAAAGCGCGCCAGATCAGCCGCCAGGTCTTGCTCGGCTCCCCAGCGCCGCAAGTCCTCGCTCGGCTGCGCCACATCCGGCAGGTGGATCGAAGATAAATCCTGGGGCGACGCGCCCGCGATGGAGACCACAGCGGCCACGCGCTCATCGCGCAGCCCCGCCATCAGCGCCACGCCCCCGCCCATCGAAAAGCCGCCCAGGCTGATCGCATCGGCGCGCACATCGGACCGCGCGCGCAGATACTCAATGCACGCCTTGACATCATCCACCGTATGAATCACCGTCTCGACGAAAAAATCCAGACTGGAGGTATTCAGGAAGTTGGGGCCATGCAAGGGCATGCGCTCGCCATGCCCCCAGGCATCGGGGAGCAGCACCACAAAGCCGCGCTCGGCCAGATATTCGCCCAGCGGCAAGAGATCGGTCTTATCCGCCCCATAGCCATGCTGAATGATCGCGGCAGGCTGGGGGCCATCGGCCTGGGGCCGAACGAGCATCGCGGGCACGTCATGGGGTCCAACGGCAATCTCTTCCGCCGGGGAGATGGGATAGTTCGCCACAGATAATCCTTTCAGCAACAATCTTCGACTCTGAGCGCCCTCTGGCGCAACATCTTTCAGTAGCTATTACGCGCAGAGGCACATCAGAGTTAGCAAGAGACTGGCGTTCTAGCAGGATGCCTGGAATGGGGCCGTGATGGTCACAACGCCCGCAACGGCCTTCAACTGGTCCGTCCAGGTCGTGGCATTGTAGAGGGTGGTTGCCAGCACGAGCGCGTGCGACTGCGCGAAGGCGTCGGCCTGGCTCATAGCGTGCCAGGTCGGCTTGCTCCCCTGCGCGCGCGCCTGCTCATAGCACGGGTCGGACAGCCGGAAGCCCAGCGCGTTCACGCTGTCGAGCGCCGCCGCGTAGGCGGTCGCATTCGCAAACGTCACCCGCAGCAGCGTTCCCGCCTGATCCTGGGGCAGATACGGCGGCCCATTGCCTCCCGTTTCAGCCGGGCAATTGATCGGCCCATCAGCCGACTGCGCATCACTGACGCCCGGCGTGGCCTTCAGACGACCCAGCCAGAGCGGCGCCGAGTTGACCGTTGCCGCCACTGTCAGATAGTGATAGCCAGAAAAGAAATCTTTCCCATCTGCGGACGTCCACGTTTCGGGGTGGCATGCAACAAAGGTCTTGAGGCCCAAATTAGTCACGATCTCCAGCGCCTGCTGATAGGAGACATTGGCGGCAAAGGTCACAGCCGCGCTCAAGACCGGCGGACTCTGCACTGGCAGTTCCGCAATCTTGTATTGCCAGAGCAGGCTGCCATCGGTGGCCTGAATGGCGTGAACCGTCCCGTCATCGGAGCCGATATATACACTGCCCGCGCCCACCGTCTCGGCTTTCCCCGCCGGAGTACCCAGACCAGAAGGGGTCACATCGCTTTGCCAGACCTGGCTGCCATCGCTGGCCCGCAGGGCATAGACCGGGCCAGCATCGCTGATGACCAGCCCATTGCTGACGACCAGCGGCTGCATCGCCCCCGGCGCGTGCTGCTGCCAGATCAGGCTGCCATCGCTGGCATGCAGGGCCACGATCAATCCGCTGGCCGCCCCGTAGTAGACCACCCCATCGGCAACCGTCGGCTGCGCCGGAAAGGGGCTGCCATTCGCAGCGGCATACTGCCACTGGCGCGTCCCATCGCTGGCGCGGTACGCCGAGACGCCCTGGCTATCGCCAATATACACCAGGCCATTTGCCACCGTTGGCGAAACCGACACCGGACCAAAATCAGGTCCGCCGGTAGAGGGCCGCGCGACATGCCAGAGCAGCTTGCCCGTATTGACATCGAAGGCAGAGAGCGCGCCCTGCGTCGTGCCGAAATAAACAACGCCGCTGTCCACCACTGGCGCGCCATTGACCAACCCATCGCTGCTCGCCAGCGACATCTGCCAGAGCAGATGCCCATCGCTCCCCTGGAACGCATAGACCGTTTGCGCAGCAGTGGGGCTGCCAGGATCGCCGGAGAGTTGCAGGTCGTAGACCGTACCATCAATGGCCCCTTGCAATCCCGGCGTCTGCGTCGCCAGCGTATACTGCCAGAGCAGCGCGCCATCCGTCGCCTTGAGCGCCGCGAGCGTGGACCGATTCCCGCTGGCAGCCGTATTGGCGTAGACCACCCCGGCATCCGTCAGCACCTGGGAAATCTGCTGCGGCGCCTGATATTTCCAGAGCAGCGCGCCGCTGCTGGCATTCAGCGCGTAAAGCGTGCTATTGGCGCTGGCATACACCGCGCCATTGGCGACGGCATAGACCAGCATCATATCACTGCCCTTGAACTGCCAGTGAACTTTCCCATCCCTGGTTCCGATGGCGTAGAGCGTCTGGTTGTCGGAGCCAATATAGGCCAGATCGCTGGCGACGATGATCGACTCGGAGTGCCCATTGGGCAGCGGCTGGGCCGAGCCATCCGTTCCCGGTTCTGGCGCCGCCCCGCTGCCTGCGGGCACATGGCTCTGCGTGGAAGGAGCGCCAGCAGAGCGCGGCGCGCACGCCGACAAGATGATGATGCTGAGCAAGGCGAGCAGCAGGATGATCTGATGCTTCCTGACAGGAATACGCATAGGTTCCTCCCTCGGACGTAATACAGGCCCACCTGAGAGATGCCAGTCAGCCGCTAAAAGTTCCTGGCAGGTTTCCCCGACCCTCCAGCAAAGGCTATGCGGTTCACCAAAAAATACGCGAGAAAACAATCGCTGCTCACGTTCACAAAAGCAATGATGCTTGCTCCAGCCGCACCAGACCAGGGCAAGCGACTGCCCACGCCTGACGAATCTGCGCGAATTCGCCGCCTGCCACTTGACAGCAGAGCATTCCTCAGGGTATGATTAGGCCAACGAAAGGAGGTGGTGTGTAATGAGTGAACCCATACGCTGCGCAGGCAGTACGGCAACTCGCCACACCCCCACCCTGAGTGGAGGGTTCTGGCGCTAGCCAGTTGCTTATGCCGGGTTGGAGGAGCGAGTGCCCCTGCCTGCGCGGCTCGCCTGGAGAGAGGGCAAAACGAAGCCCTCTCTCCAGTCTTTCTCTCTGAGGCCATTCGTAGTGTCGCCGCTCTGCCGCTCTGGCGGAGCCGTTTTTCACCCAGGCGCTCATTGTCTCTGGCGCGGCTCGTTTTATCCCCTTCCGGTCCCCCCGGCTGCTGCGGGTACTCCGGTTTGGAGCATCATATTGCTCATCGCTCGCCGCCGCGCCCGTTCATGGAACCCCTGATAGCGACTTTCCCAGGCTGAGGTGTCTCCTCTGAGAAGTCATCCCCAGGGGATCGTTCTATCTTCGCAGAGCCAAGGTACAGACTGAAACGCAGGGATTGGCAGATCCGGGTGTGATCGGGAGATAGAAAGCGGACGCGCTCATGGATGATTTCGCTCAGCTCAAGCTCGCGGAGATACAGAACCGCATCCAGACGATCTGTATTGGCCGCCAACTGGTGTACCATCCGGTCATTAAGTCAACCAACACCCTGGCAATGGAACTGGCTCAGCAGGGCGCCGCCGAAGGAACGGTTATTTTAACCGATGACCAACCAGGCGGACGAGGACGCCAGGGACGCCGCTGGCAGGCGCTTCCAGGCCAGCAGGCGCTGCTGTCGATCATCGTCTCTCCAACCTTTCCGGCGCACTTTCTGGTGATGTGCGCGGCGCTGGCAGTCCGCGAGGCCATCGCGCTGACTAGCGATCTGGAACCAGAGATTAAGTGGCCCAATGATGTGCTGGTGAGGGGAAAAAAGGTCTGCGGTATCTTGATTGAAACCACCGCCGGAGCCAATGATCGACTGTGCGCGGTGGTGGGTATCGGCTTGAATGTACATGGTTCGTTCAAGGAGGTAGCGGGACTTGCCCAGCGCGCAACCACCATAGCGGAGCAGAGCAGCCAGGACATCAGCCGCGAAGGGCTGATCGCCACCCTCCTGGAACGCTTCGACGAGGGGTACGAGATGCTCCAGCACGGGGGCGCCGATGGCGCCTGGCGTATCTGGAAAACCTGGCGCGATCATCTCTGCACCCTGGGCCGATGGGTCCGTATCCAGCAGGGCGACCGGCACGTCGAGGGTGTGGCTATCGGCGTAGATGGCGATGGCGCCCTGCTCGTCCGCCAACAGGACGGCACGACCACCCCGATTACCTGGGGCGATGTCGAGATGGCCCTGAGCGAGCAATGACCAACGGCGCCTGGCAGATGACGCCACAGCGCGCCAGATCAGCACAACGGGGCGCTGGTCTGTTTGGATATGTTTCGTTGATGAGCGGAAGGGGAACCGCCAGAGAAAAGAGGAACAACATGGAGACACAGGAAGTCTATTTGACATCCGAGGGCCGACAACGCCACCTGCAACGTCTGGAACACCTGTTGTATGTTCGGCGACCGGAGATCGCCGAGTATATTCACGATGCCAGAGATGCCGGAGACGTTACTGATAATGCCGCCTATGAAGAGGCCAAGAACGAGCAGGCCAAAATTGAAAGCGAGATCGCGCGGCTTCAGCGCCTGCTGGCATCGGCCAAGGAACTGAAACTGCGCCAGGGCGGGCTGGAGATTACCCTGGGGTCACATGTTCACCTGCGCAACGAAGACAACCGCGAGATGCGCTATGCCATCGTCGGCCCCCACGAGGCCAATCCTTCCGAAGGGAAGATTTCCAACGAATCGCCCGTGGGGCGCGCGCTGATGGGCCGCAAAGTGGGCGAAAGCGTCATGGTCTCCACGCCCAGCGGCGTCCGCAGCTATACCGTCCTGGGCATGGAATAGCTGGCGGTTTTACCCGCCACACCCTCTTCACCCACTAGCTGAGCCATGTTATACTATACCGGAGGCAGATTGCCTCCGGTCTTTTTATGTGTTTTGCATGGCGCATCGCTGATTCCCAGATTGAAAGGAGACCCCTGGATACATGGACGAAAACCAGATGGCAGGGCAAACACCTGCTACGTCCACTCAGACAGCCGAGCACCACGAGGCCGAGCCACGCGCGCGCCGCAGCGGAACGGTAAACCCGCAGGCCGCCGCGACAGCCCAGGCGGCAACTACACCAGCAACCGCCGCAGCGACCCAGGCAGCCGGCCAGCCCAGCACCAAAAAGCCCACCCCGAACCGCCTGGTGGGGCAGGTGGGCGCCTTGCAGCAAGCCGAAACGATCAAACAGCTCCAGGGCCAGGTCAAGCAATTGGAGGCCCAGAGCAAAGACACCGGCAAAATCTTCCTGGCAACCACCACCACGCTGATTACCTCGGCCTTTGCGCTGGTAGCAGCCCTTGCCTGGAACGAGGCCATTCAGGATTTATTCAAGAAACTCTATCCGCCGCCTGCCGCCAATTCCAGCGCAGGCGCACTTCAGGCCGCCGCCGATCTAGTGCCACCCTGGCAATTGGTCATCAGCGCATTTGCCTATGCAGTGGTCGTCACCATCATTGTCGTGGCGATCATCTTCTATCTGACCAAGCTCAATACCAGGCTGGGCGGAAAATCGCTCCTCAGCAGTGGGTCCAAGGAAGGCTGACTCCCTTCGGGCACAGCGTTTTGGCACAGGCCGGGGCTGGCGCCCCGGCCTTTTGCATGCCAGCCCCACGCTCTGGCAGCATGCCAGGCAGGCGCGGCGCTTTCAGGCGCAGTGATACAATGATGATCAAAGCACCCACCAACAGCCATTGATCACCAGATAAGATCGAGAGCAATATGGAAGAACGAGAAGTACGACTGGAGAAGCTGCGCGCCTGGCGAGCAGAGGGCGTGAACCCCTACCCCACGCGCGCGAGACGCACCCATACCATCCAGGAGGCGCTGGAGCAGTTCGAGACGCTCCAGCCAGCCGAAACCGAGATTACCCTGACGGGGCGCATTGTCCTCGCGCGCGATATGGGCAAGACAACCTTTATGCACATCGAGGACGGCAGCGGGCGCATGCAGATTTACCTCAAGCGCGATGACCTGGGCGACCAGGCGTATGCTGGCGTGCGTCGCCTGGACATCGGCGATTTCATCGAGGCCACCGGGCATCTCTTCGTCACCCACAAGGGCGAGCGCACGCTCAAGGTCCACAGCTACCGGCTGCTGAGCAAGGCGCTGCAACCCCTGCCCGCCAAGTATCACGGCTTGCAGGATGTCGAACTGCGCTATCGCAAGCGTTATCTTGACCTGATCGCCAACCGTAACGAGGTCTTGCCCGTCTTCGTGGCGCGCAGCCAGATGATTACGGCCATGCGCCACTATCTGGACACGCACGGCTTCCTGGAGGTAGAGACGCCGATCCTTCAGCCGCTCTACGGCGGCGCAACCGCGCGGCCTTTCGTCACGCATCACAACGCGCTGGACCGCGATCTCTACCTGCGCATCGCCGACGAACTCTACCTCAAGCGGCTGATCGCGGGCGGCATCGAGCGCGTCTATGAGATTGGCAAGGACTTTCGCAACGAAGGCATTGATCGCTCGCATCAGCCCGAATTCACCATGATGGAATGCTACCAGGCTTACGGGGATTACCAGAGCATGATGCGGCTCGTCGAAGAGATGGTCGCCGAGATCGCCATCAAGGTCAAAGGGTCTACGCATTTCACCTATCAGGGATTTGAGGTTAACGTCGAGCCGCCCTGGGCGCGCATCCCGCTGCGCGAGGCTATCGCCGAGTTCACCGGCATTGACGTTGAACGCTATCCAGAACGAGAGGGGCTGGCCGAAGTTATGCGTACCCAGGGGCATGAGGCCGATGAGAAGCTGGGATGGGGTCGGCTGGTCGATGACCTGAAGGGACAGATGATGAAGAAGGGATTACCGCCGCTGAAGCAGGCGCTCTTCCTCACCGACTATCCGCTGGATGTCTCGCCGCTCGCCAAGCAGCGCGAGGATGACCCCACGACGGTGGAGCGCTTCCAGCCCTTCATCGCTGGCTTTGAACTGGGCAACGCCTATACCGAACTGAACGACCCGCTGGAGCAGCGCGCGCGCTTCGAGGACCAGGCGCGCCAGCGCGCGCGGGGCGATGAGGAGGCGCAAATGCTGGATGAGGACTTCCTGGAGGCGCTGGAGCATGGCATGCCGCCTACCGGCGGCCTGGGTATTGGCATTGACCGGCTCGCCATTCTCCTCACCGATCAGGAATCCATCCGAGATGTGATTCTCTTCCCGACCCTCCGCGACTGATCACAGGCGTCCCTCAGAGGCGGTCTGAGCGACGCCCGTCCCTTGGCGCTGGCGGATAAATCTTGCCCCGATCAGACGCGCTATGGTATACTCTGAAATGGAAGAGAGGCTTTCTGCCATATTGCCCCGCAACCAAATGGGTGATATGACCAGTGGAGGCGCCTGGCGCCCCATCAGCCCCATCATCGCGGAAAGGGAAAGAGCGCCCAATGGCCGAACTAGAAAACACTGAAAACCAGGAAGAAACATTTAAATACGAATCGGAGAGTTGGGAACCAGACTGGTATAAAACCAATATCCCCTGCCAGGTGGGCTGTCCGGCGCATACCGATGTCTCAACCTACATCGGCCTGATCTCCCAGGGCCGTTTTGATGAAGCCTACCTGCTCAACCGCAACGCCAATGTTGTGCCCGGCGTGCTGGGGCGCACCTGCGCCAAGCCCTGCGAGCCAGTCTGCCGCCGCAATAAGATCGACGGCAGGCAGGTTTCCATCTGCTGGCTCAAACGCTCCGCCGCCGACCACCGCGAGTATCGCCACCACGCCGAGATGCCGCCGATTACCAGCGACAAGAAGGTCGCCATCATCGGCGCCGGATCGGCTGGCCTGGGCTGCGCCCGCGACCTGCGCCTCATGGGCTATCCCGTCACGATCTACGACAGCTACCCCGTTGGTGGCGGCATGATGGTGGGCGGCATCCCCATCTGGCGTCTGCCGCGCGATGTCACCCGCGAAGAGTGCGACGAATACATGCAGGATATGGGCGTCGAACTGATCTTCAATACCACCGTTGGCAAAGACATCTCGCTCACCGACCTGCTCAAGCAATATGCTGCCGTCTATATCGGTGCCGGCTGCCAGATGTCCAACCTGATGACCGACGATAAGGGCAAGCTTGTCCCCGGACACGACCTGGAGGGCGTGATGAGCGGTCTGCCCTTCCTGGAGAAAGTCAACTTTGGCGAGCCGGTCTACGTGGGCAAGCGCGTCGTCGTCCTGGGCGGGGGCTTCACCGCGATGGACTGCTGCCGCTCGGCGGTGCGCTTCGGCGCGGAAAAAGTCTACGTCATCTATCGCCGCTCCAAAGAAGAGATGGGGTCGGACGAGTACGAAGTCGATCAGGCCACGCTGGAACATGTGGAGTTCATCTACCTCTCTGGCCCGGCGGAAGTCCTCAGCAACGATGGCAAGCACGTCAGCGGCCTCAAGATGTTCCGCAACAAGCTGGGCGATCCCGATGCCAGCGGACGCCGCCGCCCCATCCGCATCCCAGATTCAGAATACCTCATCGAATGCGATCAGGTGCTGACCGCCTTCGGCCAATATTCGGACGCCTCCTTCATCCCGGCAGAACTGAATCTGGAGGTCAATCGCTGGGGGATTCCGGCCATCGATCAGGATAGCTGGATGACCAGCTATCCGGGCCTCTTTGCCGGTGGCGACTATACGCAGGGCGCGCGCAACCTCATCTCGGCCATTGCCGATGGCCGCGACGCTGCCTCTGCCATCAATCGCTACCTGGGCGGCCTGGACATCCCGCCAGAGGAAGCGATAGAAGTCGAACTCCCCGACTTCCGGCGCGGCATGGTCGATGACTACGAATCCATTCCCTTCCAGACCATCCCCAGCCTGCCGTTGGAGAAGCGCTACAGCATCTTCACCGAGGCCGAGACCGGCTACAGCCCGGAGGAGGCCATCACCCAGGCGCGGCGGTGCCTGCAATGCGCGCTGAACATTATGATCGATCCCTCGATCTGCATCCTCTGTTCAGGCTGCGTGGACATCTGCCCCTACGACTGCATCAGCATGGATGGCCTGAAAACCGTCGTCAAGGGCGACCTGGAGCATCAGCTTGCGGGCACATGGTCGGCGGGGGCCGATATGATTATCGATGAGGAGAAGTGCATCCGCTGCGGCCTGTGCATCGTGCGCTGCCCAACGGACGCCATTTCGATGGTGCAGTTCGAGACCGCCAGCGCCAATAACCGCTGGAACGTCTCCAAGATTCCGGTGATCAACGTGACCCGCTAAGAAACAGGTCAGCGTTTCAACAACTGAGCGGGACGCCGCGCGGCGTCCCGCTCAGTTGTTGGAGAAGCTGTCTCGCTCGGATTCCCAGATCGTGCGAGGAGCCTTGAGCGCGTCGCCCCAGCTATCCGCCAGATCGCTATAGGCCACTTCAACGGCTTCTTCATCCTTCGCTTCGGCCTCGCCGCCAGCAGCCATCTTCTGCCCCGCGCTTTCGCCAGCGGCGCCATCAGCCTCTTCCTGCTCCGCAGCCTCATCATCCTCAGCAGCGATCTGGGCCACGCCTTCTTTATCGGCGAAATCGAAATTACCGACGAGGAAAGGCACAATGGCGGAAGCCACCACCGCAGCGGCACTATTCACATGCAGGAACAGAAACAGGCTCCCGCTGAGCAGGTACGAGACACCCGCCGAGACCAGCAGCACGCGCCAGAACTGCCGAGCCGAGGCATAGATTCCGGCGCTCAGCGTGATCGCCATATAGAGCGCGACCAGCAGGCTTACAAAGCCAAGCACAACGGGCAATTGATTCCAATCCAGCATGTCGCGCTCCCTCTGACGATAGGTTCTCTCTGGTTGCGGCGGTGGGGTTCGGCGGCGCGTAAGCGCGCGCGCATGCACACTATAACGAAGCTGCACGCCGGAATGTTACCAGGCTAGCTCTTGCCAGCCTGACGCAAGCATGATATTATCGGTTGAGCAAAGGAAGGAGAAGGGTTGCTATGACCTCTGAGACACTCCCCCCCGAACAATCATTTGCGACATCCCCGCTGGGATCGCGGCTGCAATGGATTATCCCACTGGCGCTGGCGATTGTCATCCTCTACATCGCCCGCGACATTATCCCACCTTTTATCATTGCCATTGTTCTGGCCTATCTGCTCGACCCGCTTGTCGCTGCGGTGCATCGCTATACTCGCGCACCACGCGCCGCCGTCGTGGTGCTGATGGCATTGCTCGTTCTGGCCGTTATTGGCTCGCTCATCACCCTGCTGGTTCGGCTGGCCGCCAGCCAGGGGCAGGAGTTCGTCCACAACCTGCCAGGCTATCTTGGCACGGCGGTGGATAACATCAACCGGCTCATCGCCCCCACCACCGTGCAGATTCCCAAAAGCGCCATTCCTGGCCTGGGGGGCAATCTTCCCAATTTGAGCATCGGAGATATTCTGAGCGTGGCCGCCAGCTTTGCCGCCTCCACCGGGCAGAGTCTGCTGGACTTCTTGCTAACGTTTGTCTCGACAATCTATCTCTTGATCGACGGCCATCATCTCGCCAACGGCTTGCAGCGATTCTTTCCATTGGAACAGCGCCCACGTCTGAGCAGCGTGATGAAGAAAGTGCGCCACACCTGGAACAGCTACATCCGCGCGCAGTTGTTCCTGGCCGCGCTGATGGCGGTCGTTTCCTGGCTGATCCTTGAGCCGATCTTTGGTCTGCTCGGTCTGGTGGCGCCTGGCCTCTTCGGCGGCGCGCTTCCCTTTGCCTTGCCAGTCGCCATCGCCGTTGGTTTGCTGGAAACTATCCCGATTGTTGGTCCGCTGGTGGCAATCGCCCTGGCCGCCATTGTGGCGCTTGCCACGCTGGGCATCCTGCCCGCGCTGATGGTGATCGCGGCCCTCTATCTGATGCGCTTGATTGAGGATAATATTGTCGTGCCCAACGTGCTGGGCCACGCGATCCATCTGCCCGCCGTCGTCACCCTCTTTGCCGTCGCGGTTGGTGGGATCGTTGGTGGACTGCTGGGACTGGTGCTGGCCGTCCCGATGGCGGCAGCCATCAGAGTCTTCATCGACGAATACTATCCACACCCGCATCCCGCCCTGGCTACAGGAGCGACGGGCGCCAATAACCAGGCGCCGACTGCGCCTGCCGCCGACGCAAGCCACACGCCTGCCCCGGCGGCAGCAGAGGTCGTGACGCTGGCAGAGGTTGCCAACGACGCCAGCGCCCCCCAACCGGAAGCCCTGGCCGCCGACACACGCCCCACGCGGCGTGGCAAGCGCAAGAGCGATCCGACGAACGGGTGAAGAGCGCATCAGACCAGCAAGTAGAGGCGAGAAGATCACTCCTCTCGCCTCTTTTCTTTCCGCAGCGCCGCGCTCACGTCAGGCTGTGAACTGGCTCGCGCGGATGACGGTGCGGCATGCCCTCACCCGGCGCAAGCTCATGCCGGCTGGTCCACTCGGCGCGCCCCTTGATGCCCAGCAGCATCTTGCGCTCCATCAGGAAGTGGACTGGCTCCAGTCCATACTGATTGAAGAAACTTCCCATCGGCGCTGGCTTGTAGTCGGACCGCCAGCGCACGATCAGCCGCGTGGTCCGTTCATCCAGCGGCTCCAGGATAAACGCCCAGGTCGCATCTGGATAGCCCGCCTCCATGCTCTTGCTGCGATCTCCAGCCGCTGGCGCGGGCGTGCGCAGCACCAACGCCCGCGCTGGTTCGAGAAGCGCAACCGTCAGCGCCAGATTATAGCGTCCTTCTGGCGTCAGCCGTACAGTATCGCCCACCTTCAGACGCTGGAACTCCAGCAGAATCCGCTCCGCGTTGCGCACGTCGCACCCCGCGATAGTTTCCAGCCAGGCATAGCTGTATAACCCACCCCTACCCTGACCCATCTGCACCAGCCAGGGCCAGACATCATCGGCAGGCGCCTTGATCGTCACGGCGCGCGTCGAGACATAGCGAGGATGCGCGACAAACTCATCGCCAGGTAACGCCTGCTGAACTTCCTCAGCGGTGGCGCCCCAGCGCAAAAACCTGGGGCGCAGATACAGCAGATACCCGCCCGCCGCAGCGGCGCCCAGGGTCATCAATCCGATCCCACTCTTTTTGGACATCAGGCATTCCCTTCTGTTTACTCTATGACCACTTTTCCCCGAACATGACCTTACAAATCAGGGCTTTGCCAGAAGCGTCGGTTCTCCCTGCATTCCCGGCGCCCAACGCCCATATGCATAGTAGAACACGGAAGGAACCAGACCAGACAAGAATGGTAACGAATCAGTTTCAAATCGAGGCCAGGGCAGGAAAGGAAGCGCAGAAGCAAGTATGACTCCCACAATGGGAGCGGGCCTGCCATCCGGCAGGCCCACTCTCCAGAGCAAGCCCCATTTTCAGGGCAATGATCGGACATCCCTGTCTCTTGGAGCTAGTGCTGGCCTGTTACCTCGCCAGTGGAAGGATCGAGATGCAGGTTGATGTCGCGCGCGTGCTGGAAATTGAACATGCCCATCAGCGAGCCAGCAAGGGCGTCAAAGGACTGATCGCCGATGCGCCCCGTCTGCCAGTTATCCTCAATGAAGCGCAAGGTAGAGGTCTGGTCGGTGAGCGTGTTGTCAACGAAGTTCCCCTTTGCCCAGGGCGAGATAACCAGCAGCGGCAGGCGCGGGCCATAGCCACAGCGACCTATGTAGGCGCCAGCCTTGGGCGTGCCACAGCTTCCCGTTCCCGTCAGAGCATCGTTGGGATCATTGGACTGGTTGATGATTGTCGGCATCACATGGTCGTACCAGCCATCCGAATCATCATAGGCGACAACCACTGCCGTATGCTTCCAGGTGGGCAGGCTCTCCAGGTGGTTGATCGTGTTCACCAGGAAGGTCTGCTCGTCCAGCGGATCAGAATAGCCAGCGTGGCCGTCCTGATAGGCCGGAGCCTTCAGGAAACTGACCGCAGGCATATTACCAGAGTCGGCAGCCGCCCAGAAGTTGGTCAGATCATACTGATGGTTGGCCTGGTCGGTGTGGCCGATCATCGCCACCGAAGTTGGAGGCAGGTGGTTTGGGTTGGCTGTAGACTGATAATACTGGAATGGCTCATGGTGCGGGATGTAGTCGGCCACTGTCGCCCCGCCGATGTTCTGATGCGTGGAACCGCAGACCACCGGCTGACCGCTCGCCGAGGAAGGCGCGAAGCCGCCCTCAAACCAGCCCCAGGAGATGTTCTTGGCGTTAAGCAGGTCGCCAATGTTTGTGCCAGACATCGCCATCGTCGTCCCTGGCGCTGAGCAGGCATCATACATCGGATCAATATCGTTCAGGTCGGTGCCGTTTGCAGTAACCGGATAGCCAGGATAGCCAAAGTTGGCCGGGGTCGCTCCATGAGTTTGACCAGAGATCAGATTGAGGGCGCCCGGTGTGGATGGCCCAAACTCCGTATCAAAGGAGTTATCGCTCATGGCGAAATATTGGGCATAGTTCCACATAGCAGTCACGGTGTTACCATCGTAATAGTCCATCACGGTGGATTTGTCGGTGCAATGCGATCCCGCTGCTGACTGCACAAACTTATCCAACAACCCGGCATCATAGGCTTTCTGCTCATCGGTATAGGCGTGGTCCTGATCGCACGTTACCGCCTGGGAGCGGTCCAGCCGGGTCGGGTTGTCAAGATTAGGATTATTGGTCAACAACGCGGGGGTCAGGCCATTGACAGTAGGTGTACCAGGGAGGGCAACGAAGCGAGGTTCGCCTGAGGGATTAGTCGCGTAGGGATAGGTGCCAAAGTAGTGGTCAAACGAGACATTTTCCTGGAAGATGATCACCAGATGGCAGATAGGGGTGGTGGTCGAGTGATCACAATTACCACTATCCGCCGCTGGCCCTCTCCCGCTGGCAAGAGCGATGCTGGCGGTTGTGCCGACCATGAGCGCCAGCACAGCCAACGCCCAGGGCATTTTGCGTAAGAATCTTTTCATGCTCCCTGCTTCCTTATTTCATCAATACATGTTCGCGCAGTGGCTTGCACGCGAGGAACCACTGCCGTAAGAAAGGTAGCAGGAAGAAATTAAAGGCGAATGAAGCCGCCTTTAAGATGGGGTTAAGAGAGGCTCTGGATAAGCTCGCCCAATT
>JBJKSJ010000348.1:0-3275 GCA_046704085.1 Ktedonobacterales bacterium
CTGCGGATGGGACCAACTGGACGGCCATTGCTGGGTCTACCATCACGCTGAACATGAACGCTACCTTGCTGGCGGGTATAGCGGTCACAGCGCATAGCTCCACTGCGGCGAGCGACACGTTTGATACCGTTCAGGTCTCCTAAACACGAGATTGGAAGACACCGGCTGCGGTGGAAAAGAGGAAAACGCTTTTCCACCGCAGCCAGATGGGAAACAGACCTATGCGCCAGCAGCGGGCCAATTTGTACAGAAACATCGTGATCAGTGGGGTTGCTATCATGTTGGTAGTCGCATCTGGCCTGATCGTCGCTCTCTTGCTCACGCGGTCGTCGGTGCCCCCTGGTCGCGCTCAAGACTGCCAGGCGAGCGGATCGGCGGACCCTTTTGTTTGCCAGGATGGAACGGGCTTTCGCTTTCAAGGGAAGGCCATACACCTTTCTGGCTTTACTTTTTACCCTGGCTTGTTTTACGATGCCCAGGGCTGGCATCGGCCAGACTTCCCGCACTATATCGATCAGATACTGACCCTGGCGGCAAGCGCCGGTTTAAATGAGGTACGCCCGACGGATATGTTTGATGAAAGCCATCCTGACCAGCGCTGGAATGACCCGATGGTCTGGCAAAACATGGATTATCTAGTCAAGGCGGCAAAGCGGCGCGGGATGTTTGTGGTGATGGACCTTTCAGCGATCAAACATCTGCTTGTGAGCCAGGGGCAAGATCCATTTGATCCCATGCCTGCTGTCTGGGCGCATAACTGGAAACCAGTTCTCGATTTTGTGGGGCGGCGTTATGCCAATGAGTCGGCCCTTGTCTTTTACTCGATTGTTGGCGAACCGGCGCCTCCGACAAACGCCAGCGAGCGGGATAGGTTGGTGCAATTCTACCAAGAATCGATCGATGAACTGTTCAAAGCGGATGGGGGACATCATCTGATTGCCGCTGGTGGATTCAATCATATGGAGGATGCATCCGCATTGCAATGGTGGCAGGCGATCTATCTGCTGCCGCACAACACTATAGCCGCCTACAAGACCTATTCGCTGCGTGATGTGAACTATATCCCTACCGTAACGGCCTGGGCAAAGCAGCATGATAAGCTGCTGGTAGAGGAAGAGTTTGGCATGGCACAAGAGCCAGGAGCGGAAGCACAGCGCGCTGCTTTTTACAAGATGGTGTACCTGTGGGGATTCAAGCAAGGAGTCAGCAATTTTGTCTTCTGGAACCTTGGCTGCCAGGTGGCGTCCGGCAGTTACGAAGTCAGCCCAAGGACGCCGCTGGTCTGGCAGGTCATCACGACCTTCACACAGCAGCAACTCGGCTTGCGGCCAACATTGCTGCCCTCAGCAAATCTCTGCCCGGCTGAAAATTGATGTAAGCGGAGGCTTTCGATGCTGCGCGAGCAGCAGGCGAGGCTTGCGATGTAGCGATTCGGGCGGATAGCAGCGTTGGATGTGGTTTGACTGGATTCTGGGGTGCAACCCCAAACGGGGGCGTCATGGCGCTTGCACTTCTCTCCGCGACCCGGTATACTCAGCCCGTCTCCAAGAGAGCCTGGCAGATTTCTACCAGGCAGGGGCAGAGTAAGGCTGGGCCGTTGCCGCATATCTTGCTGTCCAGCCAGGCCCGCGCTGGTCACGTCTGCCCCTCCACTGGCATCGAAGGAAAGGCAGGAAGAGATGCGCGATCAGGAGGTCTCCCACGACCACCAGGCGTTCTCGCTGCTGCGCGCCCTGGCGACAGGCTTCGAGTTCGACCGGAAGAACTTTGACAACCCCGCTCTGGAGTGGCGGCGCTTGTTCGCTGAGGTGCTGGGCACGTTCTTGTTAGTTCTGGTGGCCGCAGGCGCAGGCACGGTCAACGCGGTGAGTCATGGGCAAATCAGCCGAAGCGCTGCCGTAACCGCCCCTGGCTTGATGGTGCTGGCCGTGATCCTCTTCATGGGCGCGATCTCAGGCGCCCACCTCAATCCAGCGGTGAGCATCGCGTTCGCGGCGCGGGGGGATTTTCCCTGGCGGCGTGTCCCTGGCTACATCATCGCCCAACTGGTCGGAGCTACGCTGGCAAGCCTCTTCTTATGGGCGCTGTTTGGCACCGTGGGCAGGCTCGGCGCCACAGAGCCAGGTCCTGGCATCAGCGATTGGCAGGCGCTGCTTCTAGAGGGGGTGCTGACGGCTGGGCTGGTAAGTACGATCCTGGGGACTGCCTCACGAGCGCAGAACCTCGGGCCTAGCTCGGCTTTCGGGGTGGGAGCCTACATCATACTTGCTGGACTCTGGTCCAGTCCCATCAGTGGAGCCTCGATGAATCCCGCACGGTCGTTTGGCCCTGATCTCATGCTGCTGGACTTCTCCCACTATTGGGTGTATGTTGTCGGGCCACTGGCGGGAGGACTGCTCGCCGTGGGCATGGCCTACCTGCTGCGCGGTCGCGGGACGGGCAGAGTTGCGGCGGAAGGGAGATTGGAGGAGATTCTTGCCGAAAACACGCCAGCCGCACACGGGAACACCGAGAGTGGGTAACGTCGGTGCGGGGCATCAGCCAGCCGACCGATGGTGGAGCAGTGCACCGGTTGTTACCAGAGGCAAGGGGTCCGCACGGAAAGCTCCTAAGACTTGTTTATGCTGGATTGCCTTCTATTCGCTGGTGATCCTGTTGTCGCCAGGCAGAACTCGCTGGAGATCGGCAATACTAGCACCAGCAGCTCCCGGCCACATTCGCCTTCCCAAATAGGAGGCTAAAAGAACCTGTGCATCCTGCAAGGAAGGACATCTGATGAGCTATACTGCTGAGTTGCTCGCCGCCCTCCGCACCGATCTTGCCGCGCTTACGGCCTTGCATGCCCCCGCTGGGGCAGAGCAGCCCGTCATAGCCCGGCTGCGTGACCTGCTGCGTCCTCTGGCTGATGTGGTCGAGGTGGATCACCTGGGCAACCTCACCGCTACCCGCACCAGCCCCGCTGGAGGACCACATGTCGTGGTTTCCGCCCATGCGGACGAGATCGGAGCGGCGGTGGCACGCATCGAACCGGACGGCTTTCTGCACCTGGCCCCGCTGGGTGGGGTGCAGCCGCACCTGTTGGAGGGCCGCGCGGTGTGGGTAGCCGGCCATCCAGGCGTGATTGGGGCGCGCAGCGGCCACCTGAGTCCCCGCGAGCAACAGGGCAAAGGCGCCAGCATGGCCGATCTCTACGTTGACCTGGGGGTCGATGATGCCGCCAGCGTGGCCGCTCTGGGCATTCGCATCGGCGATCCCGTCGTCGTCCTCTCGGAACT
>JBJKSJ010000349.1:0-3006 GCA_046704085.1 Ktedonobacterales bacterium
GGCCAGAGGAAGACTCGGAGGAAGGCCACAGGTGCAAGCAACAGCGTCAAAGGTTGCTATGGCGAAGAAACTCTTTGATGATAAAACCAATACCATAAGTGACATCTGCAAAACGCTGAACATCTCACGGGCAACCCTGTATCGCTACATCAATATGGCGAAGAAGCAGAGCGGATAGCCGCTTGCTTTTGAGCAGCATTTTTATTATAGTTTGGTAACTATGACCCTTACTCCAGACGATCTACAAGCAATTGGAGAACTCTTGGAGCCAATCAATAGGAAGTTAGAGCAGGTGGCTACCAAAGAGGATGTGAAAGAAATCATTGCAGCAAATAATAGCATCCTTGGAACGCTTTTCAAGGCTGATCTCGCCTCGACAGGACAAGAGATTATCAAAGCCGTGAAAGCAGGGTTTCAGGAAGTAGTGAGTCATATAAGACCGATGGATGAAACCATTGACGATCATAGAGAGCGAATAGAACGCTTAGAGCATTGGTGACAAGTTAAGGATTTTGCGTGCGTGTCAAGCAGGTAGCCGATAAGGCTAGATGTGGTAGACTGGACGCATGAGTACACCGTCTGCCTCCAACAAGAAACCGAGTAGCGTGCGGCATACGCGCGCCATCCAGCGGGACCGGCGCCTGCACCCCACGACCGAGGCGCCCGACGAACTGGTCCAGGCTCGCTTGGAAGAACTCATTCATCCAGCCACCTTCGCCCAACTCGCCAGCTATCGGGCGCTGGGCTTGCGGGAGCGCGTCTTGACCCTACCGGTCATGGTCGCCTTCGTCCTCAGTTTGATCTGGCGGCAGCTTGGCTCGGTCCGCGAAGCTGTGCGTGTCTTGCGTCTGGAAGGCTTCCTGTGGGTCACCCCTCAACCGGTCACGCAGCAAGCGATCTCCGAGCGCTTGCGTACCTTCCCAGCGGTCTTGTTCGAGCGCGTCTTGCAGGAGGTCTTGCCCCAGATGCAGGCGCGCGCGCTGGCGCGCACCCGTCCCTTGCCGCCGGTCCTGTCCTGGACCACATCGCACTTTTCCCGCATCGTGGCGGTCGATGGCTCGACACTCGATGCGCTATTGCGCAAGGTGGGCTTGCTGCGCGGCAAGGAGGGGCCAGTGCTGGCTGGACACCTGGGGGTCTTGTTCGATGTGGTCACCCGCGTGCCTCAAGCCGTCTGGTATGAAGAGGACAGTCAGGCCAGCGATCACCGGTTCTGGGACCGCATCCACGCCAGTATGGAGCCAGGGATGCTGCTGCTCTGCGATCTGGGCTTTCGCCAGCACGCCCACTTTACCACCCTTGCTCAACGTGGCGTGGGCCTGCTCACCCGCGTAGCGAGCAATGCCGCCCTCGCTCCGATTCGCAGCCTGAGCAACGAACCGAGCTTGCGCGATCAGCTCGTCTGGCTGGGCCGGGGCAAGACCCGCTGCCCGATGCCAGTCCGCTTGGTCGAGTGGCGGCACCCGCAGGGGACCTGGTATCGCTATCTGACGACGATCACCGACCCCCAGATCTTGCCCGCCCCCTACGTCGTGGCCCTGTACGGGGAGCGCTGGCGCATCGAGGAAGCGTTCCAGGCCGTCAAGCGCTTGCTCGGACTGGCCTATTGCTGGGTCGGCTCGATCAATGGGGTGCAGGTCCAGGTCTGGGCCACCTGGCTGTTGTACACGGTCCTGGTGGACCTGACCGACGCAGTAGCCGAGGAACTGGGGCGCCCCCTGGCGGCGCTCTCGCTGGAGTTGGTGTATCGTGGACTGTACCATTTCACCTCCGCCTTTCATCGGGGCGAGGCCGAGGACCCCGTGCGCTACCTGGCCGCCAACGCCAAGGCACTGGATCTCATCAAACAGCCACGCAAGAAGAGACCATCGCCCAGTGATTTGCTGCACTTGACAGCAGGGCTCGGTAAAAGTCACATCTAGCATGGGTGTCTCGCTCGCTGGGAGTGGATGCCTGCGCAGCCGCCCCCACTGGCCCCGCCCAGTTCGGCAGCGGGGAAGCGAGCCTGCTCTCACAGGAAGCGGAGATTCTGGAGGATGTGCAGGAGCAGATCGAGATTCCCACGCTCCTCTTGCTGGTTTGCGCGTCCAGCCAACGCGGCCCAAACCAGGTAGACGCGATTCTCCCAGCGGATAGCGCAGCCCTCGGCAAAGACCTCAGCAGGAACGCCCCCGAGCTGCACGTTTGCTAATAAGCGCTGTCCATCACGGTACGCGCAAAGAGCAGGCTGCCCGGCAAACAGGGTTTCCCGCATATGGGGCAGCACCATGCTGGCTCCATCCACCCACGCCTGATACCAGTCCTGGAGGGTGGTGTACCCGCCCGCCCCATAATCTCTGATCTGCACCTGCGCCAGAGGGTACGCCCCGACGATGCACCTCCCAAATCCACACGGGGGCGCTAGAATCACGTCAGGGGATTGGATAGAGACGCCATACTCGATCTGCCACCAGGTCTGTGTCGGATCAGCGCCACTACGTGAGACAGCGGTCGTCCACTGGAAGGGGACCAGGTACACCAGATGGTGGGTCGGGAACAAACGAACGCTATACCCCAGCACATCGCTCACCAGCACCAGCATACAGACGGAGGCAGCAAGACTCAGCAGGCTTCGGCGCAGCAGGGGATACGTGTGCCGCCGGGGAACACGCGTCTGCGGGGCGAATCGCATGGGCTGACCCTCCTGGCAAGTGAGCACAGGCAATAGCACAGCTTCTCTCAGGCACTCCAGCAGGCTAGCATAGGGGACATCCTCATCCTACTATACATCGGCACGCCTTCTCTTTGCTCGGAGCGCCTCAGAGAGGCGAACTTTTACATGGCCCTGTCTTGACAGGCCCTTAACTTGTCACCAATGTCCTTATGGTGGCTTCACAGCCACTTGTCGCCAGCAGGCTGAGGAGCAGCAGAGACGTGATCAGGCGATGAGGACTCACAGCATTCTTCAGAACAACGCAAACACCCAGCGAGATAGGAAGCGGTTCTGCCTTATTCACGCTGAGACTA